>JAJXYT010000120.1 GCA_021780375.1 bacterium
GACTGCTCGATGAGATTATATTTTGCGCCGTGCGGCATCAAAGTCTGGCCGCGCATGGAAGTAGCCATGAGCGCCTGGGTGCCGTCGTTTAAGTAGCCGGGGACATTATCGACGAGCGAATTGTAAATGGCATTGGTGACAGTCAACCAATCGGCGGCAACGGGGACATTCGTCCCGTTGGTCTGCAACGGCATCGCCAGATCGCCGAGGTATTGAGGCTGGTCGGTGTCGAGGAAGACGTTGACGGCCGGGGCCGGCAGAGTTTTTGCGGTCCAGATGCCTTTGGTGCCGGCGGGTTGGACGAGCCAGTTCACGACGGTCGCGGTGTCGGCGCAGTCGATGCGCAGGATGGCGGAAGTGGGATGCAGACCAACGGCAGGGTTGGCGACGGTCCAGGTGGCGACGACATCGCCGAGCGAATTCAGGCCTTGAACGCTAACGGCACCGGTGGCGTCGTTGGCGGCGAACCAAAAGGAGACATCGCTGAAGGCGACGAGGCCGGTGTCGCCGCTGACGCCGTTGCTGATATAGGCGATCTCGCCGAAAAGGTAGCCTTGAAAGGCGGGATACAATGCTCCGCTATAATAGGCGGGGAATCGGTCAGGGTCATTGACGCCGACGACCCACGGGCCGCTGACGAGCGTGGACGAGGAAAGGTAAAGGCTGCTATTTACGCCGCCGGCTTCCGCGCCGGAGATGAAGATGAGCGCCCAGAGATCGGCGCGGATGCGGTTGAGTTCGGAAAGCCAATTGGCAGAGCTGCCGCTGAAATCGAAACTTGGCTGCGGATTGAAATAAGGCGGCGTCGGCGGGATGGGCGTGATCCAAGGATCGAAAAACGTTCCCGGCCAATCGCCCGAGGCAATGGCGGCGTTGACGATGGGCAAAAGGTTGGTGTTGGCCAGCGCAGCGAGAGACGCGAGGTCGCTTTGCAAAATGGGCTGGCTGCGGGCGACGCTCATTTTGCGGCGGCGGCTTGATTTTTGGCGATGGCCGAAAGGGCCGCTTGATTTTGCGTGGCGGCTTTGGTGGCGAAGTCAGGGAGGGCGGCCACCGTTATCTTCGCGGCGCAGGCGGGGCAGAAATCGAGGCGCGATGGGAGCATGGGCAAGCGGCGCGGGCCGGGCAGCGGTGTGGCGCTGGCGATGGGTGAAAGGGACGCGCCGATAGTGACGCCAAAGACGCGGACCCAGTTGAGGGCGGCGGTGGTATTGACAGCGCCGCAGTTATTGCATTGTTGGCCGGTAAAATCGCTCATAGTCACATCCATTGGTCGTTGGTATTGGCCGGGAAAAGTTCGCGCCAGGAGCCGTTCGAGTTCACCCAGGGATCGATCGTGGGGTTGGCGCCGGCGCTGCCGGTGCTGGGGGTGGCGCTGATAAAAATCCAAGTGCCGGCATTCGCGCCGACGGTGCGGGAAACAAGATTTTGGAGAGTATAAGCACGGGTCGGGTCATATTCGCCGCAGTCAATAAGGCCCGAGCCGCCGAGCGAATCAGGTTTCTCGGTGCAGAATACGCCGATCCATTTAATCGCGCCGTTTACCGGCACTTGGACTGCGTAAAAGCCTGGTTTAATCTGGCTCATGGGTTGAGAGCATCAATGGCCAACACGTCCGATGCGGAAATAGTAATCAGCGGCGCCTGGTCCCCGAGTGGCACCGCCGCGACATTCGGGTCAATAACGATGGCGCCCATCTTCGCGGGGTTGGTCTCGGTGTCCGGATTGGGCGAGGCGTAAACTGCATCGGATAATTTCTGCGGGGTGCTGGCCTGGCTGGCATGGGCATGCGTTTTGCGGGGATGCCGGACGGTGCCACCGCCGCTGTTGAGCACGCCGCCGAAAAGAAAGGCCAGGTTCAAGGACGGCACACGCAGCCGGCAGACGCGCTGCAGGTCCACGTTTTGCTGCGCGGTCAAATGAAGCGGCTCGCCGAATTTTATTTGGCTGTAACCTTTGAGGGCGCTGCCGGAAATGTTTTGCACCACGGAGTTGAGAGCCGCCCATTCGGGCCGGCTCGGTGTGATGAAGTTGAGGCAATTCCCGAAACCAATGGCGTTGCTCAATTCCTGCTCTTCGCCGTCAATCTCGCCAGTGATGGCGTTGGATTGCAGGGCCAGGTAGAGGGCCTTGGCAACACCGACCGGTTGCGGCTCCGCATATTCCTGGACGGTTTGGGTGAACGTCCAAACGTTGCTGGGCACATTGTTTGTGTTGAGAGCAATGGCCGTAAAATCGTAGTTGAGCTGCTTGCACTCGACGCGCGGTGTGGTGCCAACTGGCGCTTTGTAGGTGACTTGCGCCCACGCAGTCGCCCGGACCTTTTGACCGGGGAATTGCATCCAGTCGTGAAAGCCGCCCTCCAATAATTCGAAGGCGCAGGCGATATTATACGGAACCGGGTTGCCATTGTTGTCGGTATCGCGGCAGGCGAGGGCCGGAGCGGGATGGCCGGCGTCAGCGGGCGGCGTGGTGGCGGCGTTGAGGATCACGACGCTGGCGACGGAGGCCGCGGCCAGCTCCGGCCGCCAGATTTGCCATTGCGCGAGGCTGGTGATGTCAAAGGGGGTGCTGGTGAGGAGGTCTTCCTCGAAGGTGGCGGCGATTTTTGCGCCGGCCAGGTCAAAGAACAAATCGAGGCCGCGAAATTTCGATTCCAAATCCGCGGGCGCCGGATTGGGATATTGGTCCACAGCAATGGTGAGGGTTTGGGTCTGGTTGACCGTGGTGATCTGGTCGTAAAAGATGCGCACATAGGCCTTTATCCGGTCGGGGCGCGTTTTGATGCGGACCTTGCCGAGCCAGGGATTTGAATCCAGCGGGATGTTTTTGGGCGCAAGCAGCAGGAGGGCTTGTTGAGCCGGCGAGAGGGAAGGATCAAGCTGGGCAGCCGAGCCTTTAAGAAAATGGATAGTGGGGTAAGGCAAGGTCGAATAGTCCCAGACGCCGACAAAATCGCTTTCGACGCGCCACATTTGCTGAATGACTTCCGAGCAGTAAATGCCCTGCTTGTAATTTGAGGCGGGGGAGGCCCAGGGGGCAATGTTACCGATCTGGATCGGCGCGCCCTGGCCGATGGCCCATTGCAGCGCGGCTGCAATCTGCTGGCCGGTGGTCAGCCATTTCCAATGTGTAGTGACCGGGTCGTAAGCCACGTTGAGCACTGCGCGCGGTGTGGAATACAGAATGCCGGCGTTGCTGATATAGGTCATCTGGTAGAGCAGGTTTTCGAGCCACCACCAGGGACCGACGAGATGGCCCATTTGATTCTCATAGGGCTTATCGCGTCCGCCGCCGGCCATTTCCCAGGGATCGACGCGGCCGCAAAACCAGCGTTTGCCGCCAACCCCAATGGCGCTGCGGCCCTGCCAGATTTCGACGGCGGCGCCGAAAGGAAAAAGAGACGCGGCGTCCACGGGGCGGCCGCCGAGCATGAAGGCCACGTGATCGGGCGCGAGGTTGTACCAGTCGAAATGCAGATCATCGAGGCCCCAGTCGGCGAGGGATTTCTCGACCCCGTTGCAGAGCAGGGTGAAAGGGATGCTCATGGGGAGAGATGGTTTTGCTGACGCGCGCCCAGATTCTTGATGGCGGCCTGGAGGGCGTTAAACTCCTCGTTGACCTGCTTCATCCACTGCTCCTGGGTGCCGCGGAATTCGCGCAGGTTGCGGATGAAGACGTCAAAGCTGCCGCCGGCGGCCTGGAACATCTTTTGCATCTCGGCCTCGGCGGTTTTTTGCTGGTCGGTTAATTTGGTTCCGGGCGGCGCCAGTTCCGCGCCGACGGCGGTGGCAAACGTGGTCTTTTGGTTGATGTCCTGCACCTGCGCCTGCCCACCGGTGGCGATGGCCTGCGTGACGGTGGTGGTGGAAATCTCCTGCGTGAGCGTGTCAATTTCCTTGCCGAGCTGCTGCACCTGCGCATTGGCGTCCTGGGCCGCCTTTTCGAGATTTTTCTGAATGGCGACCGCGTCATCGACTGCTTTGTTGGCGGACTGATAGGCGTCAATTTGCTGCTGCAGAAACTTTACCATGTCCTGGGCTTGTTCCTTGCTGGAAAAGACCTGCTTGACGTAAGCCGGCAGCGCCCGGCCGGTTTGTTCGTTCGCCTGAAAAGCGGCGACGGCTTGCGCCGCGGAGTCCCGTTTTCCCATGGCCTCCTGCAGGTCTTTGGAGCCGGTCTGAAGTTGGAGGTCTTGCAGCGCGCGCGTCTGAACCATTTTTTGAGCGGCCACAACTGCGTCCTGATGTTGCGCGGCGCCGGTTGCGCCGGCCGCGGTGAATTGTGCTTTTCCCAATGCCTGGCTGGCCACGTCCAGGGCGACTTGGCGGGCGAGCGTTTCCGCCTGCTCACCCTCCTGTTCGTTGGCGGCGGTAATGCGCGCGTAACGACCGCGAACCTCCGCCTCTTTGACCCTGTCGCCGCCGGCGGCCGCGAGATCGGATTCTTCCTGGGCTTTGAGGATGTCGGCGCGGGCCTTGGCTTCGGCGCGGAGGATGGTCAATTGACTTTGCTGGGCATCCTTCAAATCATCGAGCGCCGATTTGTCGTGGTGGATCGCCGCTTCAAAATTTTCGGCCGCGGTTTTCGCCTGGTCGATGCCCTCCCGCTGGGCTTTCCAAACGGACATATCGAATTCGCCCAACTGGCGCTCGACCTCGGCCAGGGCGCGATTCAACTCCTCGGTATCCTTTTTGCTGCCCTTGAGGTGCTTGCGGAACTCGGTTACGAGTATGTTGATGGCGGCGAACGCGGCGAGCATGGCCAGCATTCCCGGCAAACCCACGCCCATATTTTTCATCAAGCTGCCCAGGGTGCTCACCATTTGTCCGCGCTGGCCGCGGGACATTTCGTCGAAGAGACTGACCATCTTGCGACCGACGACGGCCGATTCCATGCCGGCGGCCGTATCCACTTCGGTGGCGGCGGCATGCTGGTAAAGAGCGGCGATTGCCGCCTTGGTCTCGGTTGTTTCAGCAATGCGCAAGGCGGCTTCGGTGGAGAGGGTGGCATCAAGGGCGGCGAGGCGTTGTGTTTCATTGGTGACTTCCAGGCCTGCGGCCTGGCGCAAAGTGATATTGGCGCGCAAGGCCTCGGCGGCCTTGAGGATGGCGAGATATTCCGCCTCGGTCTTGACGGTGAATGCCTCGACCCTGGCGTCGAGGTTGGGGACGGCGGTAGCCAGGCCGCCGGTGGTGGCCGTGGCGGCGGTCATGGCGCCGGCGGTTTTGCCGGCGGCGGCGTTCATTTTGTCAATGTCCGCTGCCGCCTTGGCGGCCTGCTCCTGGCCCAGGTATTGAGTCAGAATGCGGAAAATCAGATCGTGCGAGGAATCAGCCATCGTCTTTATGAGTTGCGGTTCGTGAGTGAAACAGAAGGGGTGTTTTCAACGCACCATCCCTTTCGTAACTAGGTTTCAACCCCTTTCCTTCTGAAGAGGGTTTTGATCCGGACCCAGAGTGCATTCAATTTGGAGCACAATGTGTTTGAACCTCCCCGGTCCGGATGCAGCATCGCCACCATCTTCCTAAAGAGCTGCTGGGCGCTTTTAAACAGGTCAGCCAGTTCCCACTCGTTCATTTTCCTGACATTCAGAGAACGACCCGATGTGGGCTTGACTCCGAGACGGTAGAGACACTCCGCAAGCTGCATCTGTCTCAACTGCCGGGTGGCTGGCAGATGGCGGCAGTATTTTGCGAGTGCGGCGTTCATTGGTTTCTAATGGTCAGCTTCACGTTCGCCGCAAACGCCCAGTAATTCGTAAAGTACGGCAGCCCATTGCTGAACAGCAGCGTGGTGAACGGCGTGTCATTGCCCAGGCTGCCAATCACCATGAACTGGTTATAAGGCGTGCAATCGTTCGACCAGCAACCGCCCGCTAAAACATTCGTCACCCAAACGGGAGCAGGTTGTTGGTTCGTAGCCGCAATCATGCACGACCCGAAATCCCCATTCGTCACCGAAAACCAGTTCAATCCCGCGTTCGTTGACTCCATCACCATCCAGTTGTTCACATACTGGTTGTTCGTGCTCCATGAGAGCAGCACGCTCTGGCCGGGACAACGGCCTGCCACCAGCAGCGAAACAAAAAGAATGGCGAGAGGGCGGGTCATTCCACGATATTTGTTTCGATCAAGCCTTGTAAGAAGGTCGTCATGTTAAACGGTTTGATCAAGTTGGTGTTGACCAGGTTTGTGCTGAAACCGAAACCTGAATCGTCCAGAACACAAAGAGTTGCGTTCGTTGGGATGGCCGTGGTGTTTAGCAGATAATAATCGTGCTCATCGAGGTGCAGGTCCTGGTGCAGAAGAATCGCAACAAAATAGTTCGTTGAAGAGAGAATGTTTGTGGTGAGGGCAAAGCCGTCCACCCCGTCCGGGCCGGGACCGGATAAATCGCCTCCGATCCAGTGCGTGATGAGCGACTGGGCCGCGCTGACCTGGACGATGGCTTCGATGTCGCATGGACTATTCCCGCCGAAGTTGTACTGAGAGAGGTAAGCCTGGTAAATCGTCGAGCCATTGTTGATGAAGGGGATGCTGTTCGTCGGCCAGGAAACAGAATTGGTCGTCACGTTGGTATAGGAATAGCAAGCCGCGCTGATGATCGTGCCGCTGAACGACACGGTATTATTCAGTGTGACGACACCCTGGCCATTGGGCGGCGAAAGGCTGATGCCGCTGCCGGGAAGCAGTTGGATGACGCCGGCATTGCTTACGACAAGCTGCTCATTCCCTCCGGAATTCGTCACCGCCAACGAAATTCCTGGCCCGGCGGCGAGCTTCCCGGCCAGCAATCCCGGCGTGAGATCATTGGTGTCGATGGCGACGTAAAAGTTCGTGTTGGGATTGGTGTAAAGGTAGGTGCCGGCGCCGGCGATGACGAGGCTGGCCATTTGCTGCAGATTTGTCGTTGGCGGAACGGCAATTTCCACGCCCTGGTTGATGCCCTGGATGTTCAGGAGGTAACTGTTGGGCGCGGCGCTGATGAAGGCGTTTCCGTTGGTGTCGGGCGAAAACGTGGTGGGCAGCGCATATTGAAACGAGCCGCCATTGACGACAATGTTACCGGCGTTGAAAGGATAAGGCGTGAGGGTGAAGGGATTGGTCGCGGCAATATAGTTCTGCGCGTTCGTGGTGCCAAACATCTGAAAGAGCATGGCCTTGGCGTTGTATTGGATGGGCGTTGCCAGTTGCCCAAACGCGGATGGCAGATGGCAGATGACAGACAGCAATAAAAGCGAGAGTGTTTTTTTCATATCGAGTTAAAGGGGATTCACGGTTTGGGACCATTGGCCGCCGGTGACGGTGTAACTCCAGCGCAAGTGCGCGCTGGATTTCTCGACCAGATCAACCTTGGTGATGGCGCAGTTCACCAGGAACACCACCACCCCGGTCGCGGTGAACTGCAGGTTGCACAAGGTGGGGACGGCATCCGGGTGCGACTCCATATTGAGCAGCGCGTTGCCGATGGCGTTCTGCTGGCCGGGACCGCCATAGGAGCGGCCGGCGACGAAGGAAAAAGTTTCAATGCGGCCGCCGCGGTCGAAGAGGAGCGGCCGGGCGGCGCGGAACGGAAGGAAAACCTGCACCTTCCGTTCCTGCGCCTTTTTAATGTGGTTGGCCCATAGCTGTTGCGCCGCCGCCAGCGTCATCGTGCCCAGGGTGACGACGTTCAGCGGATTCTCCAGATCATAGGCGACAACTTCCATCGGCGGTTTGCGGTGGATGATTTGCTATTTTCCGGAGATGGCCTTCTCGGCCGCCGCGAGGGCGGCGGTGTCCGCCGGCGCGATGAGTTTGAGATGGCCGAGGAGCTGCAGCGCCAATGCATGGGCGGCGCCGGAGGCCGTGATGAGCGGTCCGGTGGGCACGCGGCGCGGTTGCGTGCCAGGCGGCGAGCCAGCCGGGACCGGCAACGTAACGACCTGTTCATTGTTGGCGATGGCCGCCTGGATTTTATTGCGCAGGTCCGCCACGGTCTGGATGGCGCTGACCACGTCGGCGGCGGCCAGGACAGGGGTTGGGGCCGAGGCGGCGCCGGCCGGAGCGGGCGCAGCGGGGGCAGGTGTATTCGGGAGCGGTGCGTTTGGAGTTGGAGGCATATTTGGTTTTGGTTGAATGTTATCGGTTGATGGTTACGAAGTGACCGCGCGCGCGACCGGCGCGCCGGTGGCGAACGGAACGGTGGTGCGGAAAGTGAGATCGCCGATGCGGTTGTTTTTCAGCGACCAGGAGAAGCCTTCATGCTCGGCGATGAAAGCCGATTTTAAAATGACGCTATTGGAGCCGAAGGTGAGCGTCAGATCGCCGGCGGCGGCGCTTTCGAGCAAACCGAGCGCCTGCGCCGGCGACATGGCGGCGGCGGCATCGGCCTCGATCACGCCGACGGGCGTGCCCTTGCAGGTCCCCTCAAAGCCGGTGATGATGGCGTCCACCTCGCCGTAGCCGTCCACGTCGCACGGCTCATAGTCGAGATCCCATTTCCAATCAATGGCGGCGCCGTTTTTGAAGGCGAAGCTGGCCAGAGACGTGCCGGCATTGGAAAGCGTGCCGCCCCAGGTGGCCGCGAGCACCGGCGCGCGGAAGGTGGTTTTGGTGAACGCCGGCGCGGCGTAGATTTGCGCAATTAAATAGGTGTAATAACTGCCAGCCTGGTCGGGCGTGTTGCCCGATTTGAGCAGGCCGGTGAATTCGACATCGGCCGCGAACAACTCCTTTTCCACCGAAAGCATGAGGTTCGGCAGCTTGGTGAGCTGAGCGTTGGCCACGGTAAGCCTGGAGCCGTCCGCGCCGTTAATGACCAGCGGGAGGTTGGTGACGCCAAACAATTTGCCGCCGATGGTGGGGTTGAATGCGGCGGCCGGGAAGATAGCTGAAAGGTTTTCCCAGCCGGACCAGAGGCGCCCGCTGACGGTGACGCGGCGTTTGGTCTGGATGGAATCGAAGCGGCCGAATTCCTCGGCGGACACTTCGCGCAGGTTCTTGACGAATTTGGCGCGGAGGCCGTTGTCGGCGACGCGGAAGGTGGCGCCATTCCAGGTGGCGTAGCCCGGACCGATTAAAATGCTTGCTGAATTCATGGTGTTTTAATTGTTGGTTTGATTTGGTGGATCAGGTTTGGAGCGTGAACAATGGCGTGGCGAGAAAGCCCGGCAGCCAGGCCTTGGCGGTCACTTTGACGCCGCTGGCCGCGAACGGCGCGGTATAAAGCGCATCGCCGGTGGTCGGTGGAACGCCATCCAGGCGGTAGAAGATCGCCGCGCCCGGCTGCGCGCAGGCCAGAGTAACAGCGCCGCCGGCCGCGGCGCCGGTGATGGCCGGGAGCGATGGCAGGATCACGCCGTCCACGGCCGTCTGCGCGAGCACGTCATAGACGTTGAGCAAATCGTCGGGCACATGGACGAGGGTGGGTTTGCGCAGGAAAACATTTCGCGGCCAGCCGGGATTGCCTTTGATGTTGGCGGCGATCCGCTCGGCAAAAGCGCGGGCGGTCGGACCCTGGGCGACGAGAGTGGGGTTCTGGAAAACGGTGATGCTGAAAGGCACGCGGTCATAAAAGACGCCTTCAATGCCGCTGCTGTCGTCCGTGGCTTCGGAAACGTAAGGGACGATGAGATTGCCGACCTTGGCCGTCTTGAGCCGCACTTCGGACACGATGTTCTTTTGCGGTTCGACCATCACGGTCACGCCGGCAAAGAAAACGTCCGCGCTGATGGAATCGGCGATGACCTGCTCCAGGCTTTCCAGGGCGCCAATATTCATGAGGCGCCTCCCCGCTGGAATTGCAGGATGGCCGCGCCCAGCGATTGGCCGTACTTTCCAGCGCGCTCGGCCAGCGTGCTGCGGATGTAACTGCGCTCAGGGATGCGCGAGCCGGGATGGTTGACCGATTTGCAAAAGACCGTGCCGCCGCCGCGCCCAGGAAATGCCAGGGTCTTCGCGTTCCGCGCGCGAATGACATGCGGCTTGGTGGTGCCGCCATATTCATGGATCGCCGCATAGGCGACCGATTCATGGCCAAAGGCCGAACCGCTGCCGACCGCTGAACCGATTTGATTTCCCTCCACGACGGCGGCGGTGCGGCCGATGGAGCGGCGCAGTGTGCCCGTTTGCACATTGAGCACTTCGCCGGAAAGTTTTCGTTGGATGCGATTGACGGTCAGATCATTCTCGCGGTCCAGGGCAAGCGCGATGGCCTGTTCTAGTCCGGGGGCGTCCTTGAGGGCGGCCAAGGCGCGGCGCGCCTCCGGCGCAACGACGATCTGCCAGGAATAACCGGTCATGTTTCGGGCGCCTCCCCCGCCTGCAAAACGCAGCGGCAGTTAATCACCTCGGACGGTTCGTCCACGTCCGGATCGCCGGGGAACATCAAACCGTTATTGAAAGGCTCGTCGAGCGGGATTACTCCCTGCATCTCGGCGTCGTTGTGGGTGTGGCGGACACGATCATCATGGGCGGTGAGCCAGCTTTTATGAGTGAAGCGGGCCTGCTTCAGCCCGGCCATCCGGCCGGCGCCGTAGGCGCTGGCGGTCTCCGTGCGCGCAATGGTCTGGGCGCGCCCGGATTCGATGTCACCCAGGACGGATTGCACGCGCGCGGCGAGTTGCGGCTCGGTTTCGCCGGCGGCGCTACCGGCCTCCAATTCCCCGCGCAGCTCATCGTAAATTTCCTGGGGCACATTTTTGAGTTTGTTCTGGCGGGCGATGACAAATTGCTGGATCAGCCCGTGCGGCGCGGCAAAAGGTTCGGCCGTTTCCAGTTCCTGCATCATCCCCATGCCGCTGAGGGTGAAGGCCTCGCGCGCGGCGCTGTCGAGTTCATCTTCAAACAGGCGCGACATGGCGGCCATGTCAAAGGTGATGACGCCGCGCGCCGGCTTGGTGTTCTCCAAGGCAATCCCCCCACTGTTTGACAAGGCAGCGCGCGCGTGCAGTTTGTGCAGGGCGCGGATTCCAATGTGCGCCAGCCAGTGCTTCAAGGCCGCCTGGTAAATGTTGGCAATCTGATCGCGGGCCGCATCATGCCGGGCGAGCGCGCGGACCTTGGGCGAAACCTCGCTGACCAAATCCGTAAGGGCGGACCGGCGCGCCGCCGGATCGGTCAAGGCAATGGCGCTGGCCATCCGGTGGCGAAACCGGGCATTGCACAAGACAGTTGGAGGCCGTGAACTCATTCTAGGTTGAGCCAATTTTGTCAAAGCCGCGCGGGCGCACACAGCGCCCGGTCCGGGCGACGGCCACGGAACTCACCGGCGCGGGGGTCGAGTCCGGGACAGCCGGCAATTCCACGCGCGGCCGGTCCGGTTTATTGCTGGAAATTTCCTTGAGCGTTTCGACGGCCTCATCGTAGGCCGCCTTGCGTTCCTTGGTTTGCAGCCCCTCGACGCCGGGAAACGAAAGCAGCCAGCGCCAGCGGGTGATGGAAATGACCTCTTCCACCAGGCTGTCGGGGATCGAGGCGCCGGTCTGGTCGAGTTGATTGCCGCCGGCCTTGATCTGGCTGCGGACTTTGGCGACCACCTTGGTCAGGATTGTCTGCAGGTTGCCGCCGTTGGCCTGCACATTGGACAGCGCCGCCTGTTCTTCCGGCGAGAATTCCGCCAGCACGTCGTTCACTGAAATTGTTGTCCAGGCCATAATTTTATCGGTGAGGCGGGAGCGCCGGTGGGGACGCTCCCGCCGGTGGGTTTAGCTCACGGCGATCTTGTAGATGCCGGTGGTGTGCTGCGTATGGAGATACTCATAGTTCTCCACCGTCAGCATGATTTTTTTGACGCCCAGTTCGGTGATATAGACCGCGTATTCGCCGCTGCCGCCGGGGCCGGAGACGATGTGGCGGACCACATTGGACGGGTCCATCGGACCCGAATCCAGGATGCCGGTGAAGAGGAACACGTTCGAGCCGATGAGTTCGGCCTTGGCGGACGAGGTGTTCTGGTAACGTTCGGCGTTGATGAGTGCGGAGGTGACGCCCAGGGCCGTGGCCAATTCCTGCTCGGTGTACACCCCGGCGCGGGCCAGCGCACCGGCCGTCAGCTCGCTTTCGTACGCCTGCGCGCGCAACAAAAACGCGGCGTCGCCATAAGCGACCGTCTGCGGGTAGAAGCCCGTGACGTTGGCGCTGGTGAGGATGTAATTGCGGATGTCCAGGTCCGGGTTGGGCGAGCCGCTGCTCCAGGTCTTGGCGCCGGCGGTGGCCGCCGCCGTGAGGATGGCGATTCCTTCCTGCACCGTGGCGCGGTTGAGCAGGTCAATCAGCCACTTGGTGTGAACCTGCTGCCACTCGGGTTTGTCCTTGAGTTCGTCCCGGTCGAGAATCACGGACAAGCCGCGATTGTTGATCTGGAAATCACTCTTGGAGGCCACGCGCTGGCGGACTTCGGCGAAGTCGGCCAGGATGCCGCGCTTGGCCTTGTTGTAGTCCACGGTTTCCCACGGCTCATTTTCGGCGTAGGTGGTGAGCCGGACAATCCGGCTGCTGCTGGGGCGCGGCGGCGTGAGAAAATCGCGCAGCCGGGCGAGGCCGTTGCCCACCATCGAGTCGTAGCTCGCGGCGAACAGGTTGAGTTCTTCGATCTGCTCGACGGTGCGGAGGAGCGAATCGTTGGCCAGGCAGACCGTGCCCGAGGGCAGGCCGCTGACATCGTTGGACAACACCACGCCGGCGCTTTGCAGGGCGCGCTGGCGGGCGTTGGAGAGGGCGATCACTGTTTTTTTCATTTGTTTTTTCAGAGGTTAAAGGTGGCTTTGGGGTTGATTAAACCGGGTTGGCGGGAACGGTGATGGTGCCGCCGGTGTTGATGATCTGGAAGGGCACGCAGGGCACGAACTGGATTTCCATGGTGGTGCTCGTGGCGGCGATGGTGGCGGCGGCGCGGCCCACGACCCAATAAGTCCCGTTGACGGAGAGGGTCGAGATGTCCTGCACCTTTCCGCCGGCGGCGCTGACCAGGAGCTTGTCAATGGTCACGGCCGATCCGGCCACGCCGATGCCCAGCTCAAGGCCTTTGCGCGCGCCCAGCCGGCGCACGTTCATCATGTCGCCGATCTGGTAGGGCGAATCCGAGCTGACACCCAGCGGCAACGGCCCGGCGGGACCGCCGGCGCAAACATCGCCGTACTGGTAGCCGCTCGCGCCGCGCTGGATGAGCAGGTAACGGCTGCCGAAGGGCAGGGCTGCGGAGGCCGGGTCCACGAGCAACGACTCGATGCCGTTCTCGTTGAGGAGGCCCAGGGAGTTGGGGAGCGCCACGGCGTTGCGCGGGGCGGTGAGGCGGTCGAAACGGGCGAGGAGCGTGCCGAGCAGACTCGCCAGATGGAATTTCAATTTTTTCATTTTTTGTTTTTTGATTTTGGGGTGGAGGGATGGTTTCTACTTCCTGGCGGCGTCGGCCTTTTTCTGCGCGGCGGCTTGTTCTTTTTCGGCCTTGTCGTGCGCGCGCTGGCGTTCGATGACGCTGGCCGCCTGGTCGCGCGTGAGGCCCAAGGCCATTTTCTGCCGGATGACAATTTCGTCGGCGCTGGCCTGTTTGGCCTGCTCCGTGTATTGGGCGACCTGTTTCTTGAGGTCGGCATTTTCGGCCGTGAGCCGGTCAATCGTTTGCTGCGGGGTTTCGTTGGGCATATTGGTGAGTGGGTTACAATTGGTGAGTGGGTTACAATTGGTGAGTGGGTTACATTTTCTTCGGCAGGAGCTTTTCCGCCAGGCCGGTGTATTTGGGCAGGCGCATGATGTTGAGGTGGGCTTGCACGGGATTCTGGCCCGTGGCGATGAGTTCGGCCTTGAAGGCCTCCTGGTATTCCGTCTGGAGTTTCGCCGCCTCGTTCGAGAGCGCGGACGATTGCTTGCCGCTCTCGGTGTTCAGGTTGACGATCTTGGTGGTGGGCGTTTTGGCCAGCAACGCCTTGGCGTCGTCGTCAAATTTCCCGGAGTTTTCCAGCGCGGCGATCTGCGTGTCGCGGTCGGCCACGGTGAGGATGCCCTTGTGGATGGCGAGGTCGGTAACGGCCGACGCGGCCTGTTTGCGCGCGGTTTTGTGCGCGAGTTGTTCGTTCGACAGCGCGGTGGCGGCGTCGGCGGCGAGTTTCTTTTGCGTGTCGCGGTCGGCCGTCAATGTGGCCACGGTCGAGCCCAGCGTAGTTTTTTCGTTGCCCAGGGAAATGATGTTCGTCGAGCGAAGCACCATTTCCTTGTTGAAGGCATCGAACACGGATTGGTCAGTGGCGTCGTTCGCCAGGGCAATGCCCTGGGCCGCGAGCCACCCGATGAGGAGCTGTTTCATGATGTCGTTGTTCGGTTCGGTTTGTTTTTGGTCCCGGTTGGCGGGACCGCTCGCGGCGGGTTCGGTCTGCCTGGCGTTCGCCAGAGACTCCACGCCGGAAATGTTGGGAAACTGGGTCAATCCCACGGACAGCAGCTTGAAGGGGGTGCAGACGACCGCGCCGTCGCGCGTTTCGCCGGTCGGCTGGACGAGCCACATGCCGCTGGGATATTTGCAATTCTCGTTTTCGACGGCCGTGGCGCCGTCCTGGTCCAGGGCGAAATGGGCCTCCACGCCGCGCGCGCCTTTGCGGACCGCGTCCACCACGCCCAGCTTGAGCATCCGGCCGCCGGAATTATCCACGACCGCCGGGTTGAAAATTTTGTTGTCGGGATGGCCCTTGTAAATCGGGACGCCGACCAACGCCCGCCGGATTTTGCGGAACAAGGAATTTTCCCGGCTCACCAGGGCGTCGGCGGATTCGTTGTTGAGCACCTGCAGATAATGTTCGTCGACCAGTTTGCCGTCCGCCATCACCTGCCGGGTCTTGGGCCATTCGCCAAAAGGCGCGATCAGGCCCCAGCCATCGGCGTCCAGTTCCATGTTGTCGTTGCCCAGGAGCAATTCCACCGGCGCGGCGGCGGAATTGGCCAGGGCGATAATCGCGTTGGGGATTTTATTTTTCATGGTTTTTAATTTTCATCGTCCGGGTTGGCGGCCATGGCCACTAAAATTTTATAAATGGCCTGCCCGACGGCCGGATCGTGATGCAGGCTGGCCGCGAGGGTGTCCAAATCGTCCAGCGCGGCCGCCAGTTCGTCTTTTTGTTTTTGCGGATCGCTGATGGCCGGGATTTCCAAAAGCCGGCTGTTGATGGCTTTTATCCGGGCCAGGATATTCTCGACGCGGACTTTATTGGGCGACGATTCGAGCGCGCCATTGGCATTGGCCAGGGCGAGCATGTCCCGCCGGATCGCCGCCAATTGCCGGCGCAAGCCCTGCGCGGCGCGGGTTCGGCCCAGGCCGCGCGATTCCAATTCCGCGAGCCGCTCATTCGGCAGCGCATAACCGAGACTGGGCATCGGCAAGGTCTGGCCATCCGCGCCCCTGGGCGCCAGGCCGGCCCGGCTCCAGAAACCGGCGGCGTCCACCTGGGGATCAGGCATGAGGTTGCTGGCGGACGCGACGCGGTTTGGATCGGCGCCCGCGCCGATGGGGTCGGCATCGGTGGATTGAGCGGGCAACGTTTCGCCGTCGTCAACCTTGGGTTTTGCCACGGGCACAACCGGCTGCGGTTTGGGTTCCGGTTTGGGTTCCGGTTTGGGTTGCGGGGCCGGAATCTTCTCCGGCGCCGGTTTGCCGGTTTCGTCTGCCTCATCCTCTTCCGGCGGCGGAGTCGCGCCCGGCGCGGGGGCGGCGGCGGGCGGAGTGAGGCAGGGATCATTCGCCTCCGGTATCGCCCAGCGAAACTTTTTATAAATCTCCTTCAGCGCGATTTTTAATCCCATCGGCACCAGGGCCTCGATGGTCGCCAGTTCGGCGGCGGAATTATCTTCCGGCGGCGGCATGAGCGCAAACCAGGCGCGCGGTTCCTGGCCGAAGAGATAACGGACGACGGGCCGGTCAATCCGTTCATTGAAAACGCCGGTCACCCATTTACAGTCATCAACCAGGAAAATTCCCGACTCCTCCTTTTGGACGCTGGCGCCGCGAACTTCCGGCCCCGCCCCGCCGTGCGCGCCCGTCACCCGCTGCGTGCGCGAGCTGGTGGCCATGTCCATGCCGCGATAACATTTGGCGTAAAGCGAGTCGCAGTATTCCACCATGGGATGGAACGGATTATTGTTCCGGGCCGCTTGCTCCAGGAATTTGAAATCAATCGCCTTGTTTTTGAGCACTGCGCCGTCGTTGGATAAAGTCTGCAACGCTTGCAACGCGAGGTTCCATTCGGGAGAATCGGGCTGGGCGTCCGTGTCGCCCACCAAAAATCCGCTGCCGTAGCGGGCGTTAAAAATGGACCAGTCGCGCAAGGCGAAGGCCTTGAGCGCGAAGATGAGCGAGAGCGGCCGCATCCAGCCATGACCCACGGCGGTCAGCCATTCGCCATTGATGCAGGGCTGGCCATAAACGTCGAAAATATGTTTGAGGTAGCCGAGATAACCCCGGCGCGCCTCCATGAACCAGATCGGCGTCTCCCGGAATTCGGCGGTGATTTCCTTGCCGGCGGGATTGTCAATCCGCAGCAACATTTCGTGGACGGAATAATAAGTGTCCAAGGCGCCCAGGGTCTGGTAGATGAGCCGGTCGGCGCCGCCCGTGGAATCCTGATCCAGCGCCTTGGTGGCGGTGAGGTTGTCGTAAAAATATTGCAGGGCGGCGGCATGCTTGTCCCCGACCAGTGACCCGTCGCTGACCACCTGCCATTCCAGCCCGGAGGCATCGGCTTTGCGTTTGGACGAATTGACGCCCAGCTCGGCGTCGCGCTCCAGCATCACGTCCCAGGTCTTGCCAATCACGCGCAGTTCGCCGATGCGGAAGGCGTTCAACTGGCTGGCCAGAATCTCCATGTCCAGTTCCGGGATGGGCGAGTAGCGCAGCCGGATCGCCCACTCGATTCTGGCCTGGTTGAACTGGCTAAGGCCGGTCGGATTCATGACCACCACCCTTTCCGCGTTAAATTCCGGGTCTGACGGCTCAAAACGTTGCCTGGTGCAGCGCATTGCAGCCACTTGGGAGCGTTCTTGAGCGTCACCGCTCCATCGGGTGGCCCAAGGCCGGTTTTCAACCGCCGCGAGGCGCGTAAATTCATAGCGTCACCTTCGCTTTCATCCGGCCAAGGCCCAGCGTCCCGAAGTGATTGCGGTTGGGAAGATTTTCGGCGCGCGAATAAGCGACCGGACCGCCGCCCATGATCGCCAGTTCGGCATTCTTGCCGCTGTCAAAAGTGTCGCCATGCGCGCCGCTCTGCGCGTCCGGGACGCAAATGAACCGGCCGGCGTCCTTCATGACCATCCGGTAATCGTTTTTGATGTACTCATCGGGGGGCAACGCCAGGCGCCCGTCGTTGACCGCCGCGGCTTCGAGATCGCCGAGCCAGGTCTTGTAGTTGATGTTGCCGTCCTTTTCCGAGTAACCGGGCGGCCGCGGTTGCACGGCGTTGCCGGCTATGACCAATTGCACCGGAATGAACCGCGCCAGCAGGTCCGCCGTCTCCTCGGCGAAATATCTTTCGTTGCTCGCGTCGATGCAGAGCCTCCGCGCCGGACCGCCGGCGGGCCGGTTGCGAACGCATTGCACAATTTGCTGCAAACGCTCGCGGGCAATCTGCGGCTTGCGCTCCTTCCAACAAACCTTGAGCCGGTCGAAACGGTCGTTGCCGATCTTCTCGCGCACGGTGACACTGGAAGGATTGCTCACCTCGGAGGTGGTGGTGGCCACGTCGAAGCCGATGCCCACCTGGCCGCCGGTCAAACTCCCGGCCAGCAGGTTCAACGCGCGCCGGAACTCCGCGTCGCTATCGACATAGACAAAGTGGCATTGCCCGACGCCGCGCCGCTGCGCCGTGATCATCGCCACGATGTCAATCACGCTCGCGCCGCCGGGTTTATGGTTGAGGGCATAGCTCACGTCCCAGCCGCCGCGCATCTGCGGGAAACTGTGGCATTGCTCATAAGTCATCGGCTGCCCCTCGTCGTCGTAGAGCAGATGGCCGGCGGCATAAGCGTCCTTGAGCGCGACGCGGTGAATCAGCACGCCAGTCTGGCCGATGTACAAATGACCGTCAGCTTTCGCGGGAAACTGGTCATCTTCCGTCGCGGCGGAAATCTCGCGCGGCATGGTCATTTCAAACCAGGGATGATTGTCGCCCAGGGAAAGGTTGCAGAAGAAGAGCATCCGCCGGTCCGGCGTGTCGCGCATCATGGCGTCGGCGGAATTGATCAGGTCCTTGGCCTGCGCCGCGGGCATGTAACCAAATTCATCAAAGCCGACCAGGGCGCGATAACTGCGGAACGTCTGGATGCTCGGGGCCAGGACCAGTTCGCGCGAATAGCTGTCCTTGTCGAAGTAAAGCCGCAGCTCCATCGCCCGCGCCTGGTAAAGCTCGGTGAAATCCTGCTCGCTCAACCTGGACCGGTATTCCCGGCCCGTCGCCGAATTGGCGATTTTGAATTGCAGATTGTTCTCCTGCGCGTTGCTTTCCATGCAGCTCCGGACCGCCGCGGCTTCCGCCGCCAGGATTTCGGCCTGCTCAATCGCCGTCAGCGTCATGCCGATGGATTCCTTGCCCAGCATCAGGCTCGCCGAGCAGTTGATCACCGTGCGGCCCGGCTCGGCGCTCATCTCCTGGAAATAAATATCGCCCGCCGTGGTGGACTTGCGGCAGCGGCGCGCCCAGTAGTAACCGACAATGCGCCGCTGTTGCTGGATGGCCAGCGCCACGGTTTGGTAGGGACGGCGTTCGCGTTTCATTTCAGGGCGGCCTGCTAGGGCCTGGGAATTGTGAGCGTGCCCGATTGCAGCAAGGCGGCCACGTCCTTGAAACCTTCCCGGCGCATCGCGGCGATCTTGTCGGTCTGCGACAGATCGGAATCCGCCAGCTCCTCCATTTTCTTGTCCTTCCGCCACCTCAGATAAAGCTCGACCGAGGAACGCTCGAACTTTTCCCGGTCCAGTTCCAGCCGCGCCCGCTTGAGCACGAAGTTGCCCTTCATCGCGTCCTCGTTCTGCTGCAGCTGGATCAATTGCAGCCGCTGCTGTTCGCCCAGGTTCATGAAGGCCAGCTCGAACTTGTGCTGGGCGATCCGCTCGCGCGTCGCCTCCGCGATGTCAGCCGGCAATTCCGCCTTCGCCGTCTCCGCCGATTGCGCCGCCTGCAGCGAGGCATAGCGCAGCCGGATGTCCATCGAATTGTAGAAGCCTTGCAGCGCCGTGGTGGAAACCTTGATCCCGTAACCCGCCAGCCACTTCTTCGCGTCCGGATACGACATTTGGTTGTTGAGAAACGAGGAGCAGAACTCCAAGGCCAGCGGCTGCACACGCCGCTGCAATTGTTCCCAGAGCGAGTGCGCCGGCAACTTTCTGCCAACCAACAAATCGGGTCGTTCGGGAGTGTTCATTCATTTCATCCTCGTTGGTCCAACAGCGCGATCCCCGCCGCGGTGATGCGCCAGGCGCGATTTTCCCGGCTCACCAGCTTGAGCGCCTCCTCGACAAATCCCTTGTCGCCGAGGTATTGCAGCTCGTCGGCAATGGCGCTGCTGAAGTCTTTTTCCGAGCCGAATGTGCCGGTCACAAAACCGAACCGGACCAGATGCACGGCGATGGCCGGAAGGCCCAGGCCAAAGCGCGTGCGGTTGGAATCCAGGACCCGCAGGATGGCCATCCGAAAAATTTCCAGTTCTTCCGCCTTCATCGGTCGTTGTCCCTTTCCACCAGGCGATCCAGTTTCGAGTCCATGCGCAACAGGTGCTGGTTCAGCAGCACGGTTTCGCGCTGCAACCCGCTGACGTCCGCCACCACCCGGTTTATTTTGTCGTGGAGCAGGTTGTTATCCGTCTTGCGCTCGGTGCGCAGCTTGTCGAATTCACCGCGTATTTCCGCCATCTGTTTTTGGTACTCGCCGCGATGCACAAAATTATCCTGCTCCTTCACCACGAGGGGACTGGGCACCAACTCCGTGCGCACCGCTTTGCGGCTGTTCAGCCATAAACCGAGCGTGGCCAGCGCCGCGATCATGGCGCAAATGGTCGGCAGCCAGTTCCAGATCAAATTTACCGGCGGCATTTCTTCGGCGAGGATCATTGGGTTCCCTTGGTTGAATCTCCGTTCCAGAATTTTCTGACGATATTTTTGACGCCGCCGCCGCTGACGACGGTATGATAAAAGTGGGTGACGAATGCGCCCGCCGCGGCGGCCACCACCGTCCAGGCATTAAACGCCTGCTGCGCGGCCGGCGCCGCCTGCGTGAAATGCGTGATGGAATTGGTGTCAAGCATTCGGTAAAAAGTTCATGGCGAGAATTTCGCGGTAGATTTTGCCGGTCTTGATTCCGCGGGGCCGCGAAAAGTGTTTGACGCGGAATCCGCGCAAGAATTTTTTCACCCAGGGGCCGTCGTTGAAGGACAGAATAAACCTGCCGGCGAGGCCGCGCAGACGACCGGCCAGTTCCGCCAGGTCTTTTTCCGTCCAAGGAGCATACGTCTCTGGTTTCACGCCGATGTAGGGCGGGTCGCAGTAAAAGAAGGTGGTGTCTTTATCGTAGGTGGCGATGCAATCGCGCCAGTCCTTTTTTTCGATATTCACGCCTTGCAAGCGGGAGTGCGCGTTCAACATTAGAGTCTCGATTGCGCCGAGGTTGGTATTACTTCCACCCGCATTGCATTTTACAACTCCGAAAGTTCGACCAGCGCCTCCGAACGAGAGTGCTCTTACATAAATGAATCGCGCCGCGCGCTGAATGTCCGTGAGATTTTCCTGGTTGCGCCAGGCATGGAAGTGGACGCGGCTGTTGATGGCGAGATGCAGCTCCTGTTGAACGGCGTCGAAGTGCAGCCGCACGCAATTAAAGGCATTGAAGATTTCGCAATCCGAATCGTTCAACACCTCGACCTGGCTGCGCTGCTTGTTAAAAAAAAAAGACGCGGCGCCGCAGAACGGTTCGACGTAACAGACATGATCCGGGAAGAGCGGCAGAATCCGCGCCGCGGACTTCGCCTTCGCACCCGGATTTTTAAAAAAAGTTCTCATGTCTTTTCGGCGTCAAGCATTTGTGAGCGGATGGGTGAAGGGCACCAGCTCGACCGCGCCGGGTTCAAAGAGGAAACTGTCCTCGAAGAGATCAATAGGTTTGACCAGGTAGGGCGGCTGGTGCATCACGCCGGAATATTCGCTGTACGGATAGCGGTTGAGAGTGAACCAGACGAGGCGGCTGCAAATCCAATGATTGGGACGGTCGGCCAGGTGGCAGAGCCAGCGCGAAGTGCGGCCGCCGGTCAGCCAGGAGAGGCCGCGTCCGAGCAAGGAATTGCTCATGCCCATCGCCGCGATGAGGGCGTTGTTGTACGGCTCGCCCAGGCGGCGCTCGGCTTCGTCGATAATGGCGCGCGCCGTGTCGATGCCGAGCAGGCGCGGCCGGCGCATCAGCAGCGCCACGTCCTGATCCGCGAGATAAGATTCCAACGAGCCGTCGCTCACCCCGCTTTCAAATGCCTCGACGGTCAGGTCTTCGTCGATGACGTTGAACGTATGCGACACCGGGATGCCGCTGATTTCGTCCCAGCGCGAAAACCAGTCAATGCCCGCGGCGATGAAATCTTTGCGCCGCGAGAGAAAGCCGATCCAGCCGGGACCGTAATTGGACCCGAAAGCCGGATATTGTTGCGTGACTTTAATCATGCCTTGGTGGGGCGAGCGTACCCGCGAGCCGTTCGGCCCTTCTGCTCGTTTATTTTCCAGCCGGCCGCTTATCCAGCCCCTTCTCGGCGAGGATTGCCGCCAAGTCGTCGACGTGCAGGCAGTCGCATATGCAAGCGCCAATCGGAGAGCTTTGAGTCTGCGCGATGCCTCCATTGCAATAATCGTTGCCGGGCATGGCATCGAAGAGAACACCGACGGCCGCGATTTTGCCTTCTCCGCCGATGCTCACGATTTTATCACCGTTCTTTGCTTCACGGCCATTTCGGTAGTGCATAATTTTTTCCTTTTTATGTGATTGATTCCGCGCGTCAGAATGTGAATCCGACCCCGATATAAACCGTCGGCGTCTTGGTAAAGGTGCCGCTGGTATAAACCGGGAACGACAGCGCCGTCTCGGCGTAGGTATTCGGCGTCAGTTTTTTCTTGAGCGACAGGAGCGGCTCGATCACGCCGCCGCGGATGGTGTCGTCGTACCCGGCGCGCAAATCCACATCCACCTTGGTATCGTAGTAGTTGATGATGGCGTAACCGATCTGCCCCTCGAAGGCATTGACGGCGCTGCCGACGCCGCTGAATTGGAGGGAGGTGCCGAGGTTGAAATTGCCAATGTCATATTGGAGATTCAGTTTGCTGGCGGCGTTCACGCCCGTCACCTGCGCGTAGCCGGAATCCACCTCGAACGAAACATTGGTCCAAGTGTAGTTGGTGTTGAACGCCGTGAAATAACTCTGGATCGAGTTAAAGATGGTCTGGGCCGGGGCATTGGTGGTTTGCGCCTGGACGGCCGGCGTCAGGTCGAGCGCCAGCGACATGAGGACGGCCAGGAGAAGTGATTTCATTTTCATGGTTTTATTGATTTTGGTTTTTGGTTGGAAAAGGGGGCGACGACGGAACGGTGATGAAATTGGCGATCGAGCACCAACACATCGGAGGAAGTTCCATCGCCACCCAAAAAGTTTTCCCTGCTCCCCGGTGAGAGGGCCAGGGTGACGGCGGATAATGTTTGCTCGACCATGCCCGCGACTATTTCACAGCCGCCGGCAAAACAAAAACGCCCCAGGCGGGGCGTTCACTGCATTCCTGGAAATTGAAGTTTAGACGATGGCTCCCTGCACATAATCGCGGTAAGCCTCGGCGGGAATACGATAGAACCGCCGGTCGGTCAAGTTTTGTCCCGCAATGTTAAGCGCGCGCAGCTTCCCTTCCTCGATGAGATCAATCACGTGGCGCTCGCTGATGCCCAGCCGCTGCGCCACCTCAAAGACGTACAGCGCCGTCCGTCCTGGAAAGTCGAGTGATGGAAATTCAAACTGCATTTCGCCTGAAAGTTTATCAGCCATTGTCAAGTCCCTTTGCCTTATCCAAAAATCCTGTGGGCATTCCGCCGGATGCCGCCGGCCCGGTCGCTCATCTTCTTGGCCTGGCTTTCCAGCCAGTTCGCCGCGTGCTCAATTTCCTCCGCCGTTGCGTGCCGGATGTTTTTATAGCCGCGCTGGCCGCTGATGATCCACACGCTGCCGCTGGCCAGCTCCCGCAGCCACCGCTGTTTGTTTTCCGTGGCGTCGTTGAAAAGCCGCCGCAATATCTCGCCCGACGTCATCCAGCTTTTGTGCCCGTCAAGCAAACTCTCCAGCCAGGCCGTGTCCGCGTCCTCCGCGTGTTGCGGCTGTTCGAGCAAACTCAGTTGTCCATCCGTGTTCATCCGTGAAATCCGTGTCTAAAATGGACCCGCCACATATTCCCGCTCCCGCCTCTCCTCTCTCGACCCTCGCCGGTCCTTGAGCTGCGTGGCCAGCCAGCGCAGTTTCGACAACTCCAATTCGTCCCACGATTTTTCCTGGCTGCGCACCTCAGCAAAGGCGTTTTGCGCGATGGTAATAAGCAGGCCCTCATGCGCTTTGCTGCGCAGGAACGCCACGAAAGAATTCCGTTCCGTCACATCCGGGTTCCGCCAGGCGGAGATGCTGGCCAGGTCGAGCGGATCAATCAGAAGTCCGGCCAGGCCGCCCTCATGCAGCGGCCGGTCATTCCCCCACAGCACAAGTAGCCGGTTGAATTCCTTGTTTTCGATGAGCTTCGACGACTTCGCCGATCCGAATGCGACCATGTGGCAGCCCTTGCGCAGGTCATCTGCAATCACCGCGCGATGCTGCTGCAGCGCCAGTTGTTCCGCCGCCGTCCAGACCAGCGCGTGCCATTCGCTGACCTCGGTGGCTTGAATATCGGTGGGGCGAGCGTCCCCGCGAGCCGTTCCCTTGGTGG
>JAJXYT010000082.1 GCA_021780375.1 bacterium
TGGCCTCGGGATTCGCAAAGTCAATCAGCCAGACCTTGTCGTGAACGATTTGACCGTCAGCATTGCGAAATTCCACGTCCACGCCTTCCACCAGCAGCCGATGAAAGGCGCGGTTGTTCTCGATGAGCGTGGGATAATTGACTAAACGCAGTTTGCGCAACGCCTCCTGCAAACCTTCCAGAGGAATCTTAGGATTCAAATCCTCCAGCTTGGTTTGCAGCCGGTCGAAAAGAAAAACCTGTTTGTAATCCGTGCGCTCCGCCGCCGGCTCGCCCGGTGCAATCGCCAGCCCGGACAGAATCTCGTAGCCCAGCCCACGCAGCCAGTTGAGTGCGGCGCCCTCCACCACGGATTCGTTCAGCCTTGAACTCACGGCTTTTTCTTTCCCTTCGCCGGTTTCAATGGCTTCAACTTTTTCACCGCCGCTTCAAAATCTATTTCCACCGGCGACGGCTTCGCCGCTTCCAGCGCGCGGAACTTCTCATACTCGGCTTCGGCTTTGGCCCTGGCGGCTTCGGCGGAGATTTTGCCCGCATGATCCAGCAGCTTGCGCCCCGATATTTTCAGAACCTCATCCAGCTTGGTGATCCAGTCCCGCATCGTCATCGGTTTCCGTTCCCACGCCTGCAGCTCCGCCTATTCGATGTAAAGGTTCACAATCCGGTTGAGCGTTTGCAGTTCCTCTTCCGTGAGGTAATTCTTGGCCACCGAAACATCGTCCCGGTGGATGCGCTTGCCGGGCCGCGTGGCCAGCAGTCCCATGAGCGGTTTTCCCGCGTCCGCCCGCGCATGAATCACCTCCGCTGCCGTGTGGCCGTGCGTGGCCCAGTGCATCTTGTTCTGCACCGTGGCAAAGAACAACTGCGACGCCTCCGCCGACGGATCGTAATCCACGCTCGTCGCGTAAATCTCCAGCACCTTCTGGTAGAACCGTCGTTCCGACGACCGGATGTCCCGGATGCGCTCCAGCAACTCATCGAAATAATCCTTCTGCCCCTTCCCCGGCGGATTCTTCAGCCGCTCGTCGTCCATGGTGAAACCCTTGACCAGATATTCCTTCAACCGCGCCGTCGCCCAGATGCGGAACTGCGTGCCGCGCGCTGATTTCACCCGGTAGCCGACGGCGATGACAACTTCCAGACTATAATGTTGAGTTTCGTAGGTTTTGCCGTCGGCGGCAGTTATCCGGAATTTCCGGATAACTGAATCCGCCGGCAATTCCCCTTCTTCAAAGACATTTTGAATGTGCTCGTTGATGGTTCGCACGTCCTTCTGAAACAACTCTGCCATCAGCTTTTGCGTCAGCCAGACTGTCTCGTTTTCGAACCGGCACTGGATGCGCGTGCGCCCGTCCTCCGTCTGGTAGAGGATGATTTCGGATTTGAGCGGCGGCTGGTCACTCATGCGCGGGCCTCCATGCTGCCAGCGGCGGCCGGCACGCCTGCCGTGCCGAAGCCTTGCGCAGGCACGCGCAACTCGCCCGACAGCAGCTTCGGCAGCAGCGCGGCGAGCGTGCGGGATTCGTGGAGATTGGAATAGACCTTCTGAAACAATGGCTCAACGACGCAATTGAACTTCTCCAAAACATCGTCTGTCGGGAAAAATGTTTTCAACCGCTTCAAATCTTGGCCAGTGACATGACCGAGGCCGGTGGTTTGTTTGTCGCGGGCAATCTCGATGAAGACGGGCTGGAGATGTTTCAGCAGGTAGTAAACGAAATGCTTTTCGATGGGCCGCTTGAACTGAATCTTGAAGATGTGCTGGTTTAGCCAGCTTTCGCCTTCTGTCCAGATGAACGTGTCAATGGAAGTGTCGGGACTGCCAGACCATGAAAACAATATCTCGCCGGAATTGATTAAGTATTTTGGCTCGCGCTCGATATCGCAGAATTTTGTCTGCGCGGTGATGCCATCTTTCAACTCGCCGATTTTGATGACGGGCAATCCTTTGCGATCAGCGGAAAAGTGTTCGTTGCGGAATGCTGCGCCGTTGATGTAGTCCGCGCAGTCATACAATGCACGTTCAGTCCAGCCTTTGGGGAGGGCGGATTGGGTGGCGTCCACGAACCAGGATTTGAACAGGCTCTGGGCCAGCGCCTCCAGCGTCTCGTTCATCCGCCGGTTCAACTCAATCTTGTCGTCCAGCGCACCCAACACCGCAGCAATAGTCCGCTGCTCTTTGGGCTCGGGAACGCAAATTGGAATTGGAGCAATGAAGTTTCGATTTAGCGAAGGTTGTGCGCTGCCGGAATTGTAACGGCTGAAATCAAGTGACTTTAGAAAGTAGCAAGCAAACCGTGTGTCATTGCCATGAAAGTCCGTCACATAGAGCGCGGTATTGTGCGGCCAGTAATCTACCGGGCAAAAGTGGACTTGCCCAAATGACGCACCGCTACGCCCGACAACAACTCCTGGTCCTTTTGCTTTTGCCGTGTCGTGACAACCATTCATTCCAGCAGAACCCATTACCGGAACATTGCCTGAATGGCGTTCACCATCGGTAAGGTCGTGGCCACGTTGCAGGCTCACGAAATCGCCCAGAGTCATTTCCCGCCACTGGCTCACTTCCGGCCTCCCTTTCTGCCCCGCCGGGTGCGGCGGGTGGTGGCCGCCGCCAAAGCCAGGCTCGCCAGCGCCAAACTCTCCGGCGACCCAAGGGACTTCAGGGACGACAACGGGCAAGGCAATTTAGTCTTTGAAGTCATTGCTGTCCTTGCCGGGAACGCGCGGCCAGCCGGGCGCGGGTCATGCGTTCGCGCAGGCCGCCCTCTTTCAGGAAATCCTGCTCCAGCCGGCAGAGTTGCCGGTCGAGCAGGTAGTTGGTCACCTTGATCAAACCCACAATCACATTGGCGCAGATGGCGGGGTCGGGATGCTCGATGCCTTTCTTGAAGGTTTCGTAATTCGCGCCGGGCGTGCGGTTGAGCCGGCGCAGGCGTTGGGCGTAACGGTGGTCGGGCGTCCACTCCTCAATTTTGCGGGCGCGCATGAAATCGCGGTAATCTTCCAGCAATTCCTCCTGGCTGGCGCGGGCCACGTTGGTGAGCTTGAGTTCGGTTTCCTTGGACGTGCCGCTGGCCTGGCTGCCTTCGAGAATGTTTTGTTTGCCGGAGCGCGCGGCCTGCACCATCTGGTCGTGGGTGCGGGAACGCTTGTCTATGAAACGGTCGCAGAAATGGAGCGTGGCTTGGTAAACTACCAGGGCTTTCTGGTAGGAGAGGAGTTCCTGGTAGCCGCCGTGGGGCGGGATGAAGTTGTCGGATGAGGGCCGGCCAACTTCCAGGGACGGAAGGGATGCAAGTGACTTTGAGGGCCGGCTGTGTCCCTTGTCGGTCGTTTTTGTCCCTTTGGTCACTCGCTCAGGCATGGCTTACTCCTCGTCACGTCCACGGCCAAAAAGGAAAATGGCGGGTTCACCTGATTCCTCAGTCTCCCAGCGTCCCACATAGGGCTTGGGCTTTGGCATGGGCGCGATGCAAACAGATATGAGGCGTGAGATGTCGTCATAACCGTCTTCGTAGCCCGAAACCACAACGCGGGATTCAGGCGGCAGCTTTCGCAACTCGGCAATCAATCGATGGACTGTCATATTTTGATTAGAGGTTGAGTGCTTCCAAATTTCCACGAATGGCGAGGTTCATCCGCGCCAGCTTCCAGGTGGTGTAGTTGGATTCCTGCCCGTAAACCGCGATGTCGCCCACGCGTCCGCCGTGTTCTTCCACGAATTTTTCCGATTGCACGAACATGCCGCCCGAACCGCAGCAGGGATCGAAGACGCGGCCTTTGTAGGGTTCCAGCATGGCGACGAGCACCTGCACGACGCATTGCGGGGTGTAGAACTCGCCGCCGCCCTTGCCTTCCGCGCTGGCGAATTTGCCGAGAAAGTATTCATAGACGCGCCCGAGCACGTCCTTGGACTTCGCCGCCGATTCGTTGAAGCCGATGTTGCTGATGATGTCCACGAGTCTGCCGAGCCGGACCTTGTCGAGGCTGGGCCGGGCGTAATCGCGCGGCAGCACGCCTTTGAGCGTGGGATTCTCGCGTTCAATCGCGCCCATCGCGTCGTCAATGACCTTGCCGATCTCCGGCGACTTGGCCTTGGCCTTGATGGTGTGCCAGCGGGCTTCGGGCGGCAGCCAGAAGACATTCGCGGCCAGATATTCGTCGCGGTTCTCGGCGGCTTCGGCGCGTTGCGGTTCGTCCTTGATGAACCATTCGCTCTTGGGATTGGAGAACCCGAACAGCAGTTGCTCGCGTTTTTCCTCGAAGGCGTCGGAGATGTATTTGAGGAAGATGAGGCCGAGGCAGACGTGCTTGTATTCCGAAGCGTCCATGTGGCCGCGCATCTTGTCCGCGGCGGCCCAGAGCTGGGCTTCGAAGTCGAGCGTGGAGCCGTTGGCCGGTTTGGAATTTCCCCTTGCCATAACTGATGGCGGAATCGTAGGGTAGAGTCACAGTTTTGCAATTTCAAAACGGTTTCCCCTTCAGCAATACCGAGTTGTATCAACAGATTGCAACATTTCAGCATCCGTCTCCCGTGTTGAAAATACCGCACCAAAACCGGGCGGCGATGGCTTTGGTCATGAGGGACCGGTCGCGGGAAATTTGGCGTCCGTTAATTGCTGGATGAATTATCAGACGTAAAGCGCGCTTTGCAGATCACGCACGAGGACGCTCATGAAGGGGTAACGCCTGTCCGGTTCGCGCTCGATGCACCGGAGAATCACTTTTTCCAGCGCCGGGGGAATGTCGGCATTGTGTTCGTGCGGTGGCAGCGGGCCGGACAGGTCCAATTGCCGGGCCAGAATTTCACCGGGATTTTCGCCGGGGAATGGCTTCTGGTTCGTCAACAATTCGTAGGCGGCCACGCCGTAGGCAAAAATATCCGCGCGCGGATCAATCGGCTTCCGCTGCAATTGTTCCGGCGCCATGTAAGCGGGGGTGCCTGGATTTTTCGACATTTTCTTCGGCTTCTCCGGGATCGGCTGGGCGAGGTCAAAGTCAATGATTTGCACGTTGCCGTTGCGGGTCACGAGGACGTTTTCCGGCTTGAAATCGAGGTGCATGAATCCGCTCTCATGCACGTGATTCAAGCCGATGGCCATATCAATGAGGATTTGCGCCACGTTTTCGGCCAGCACCGGGTCCTGCCGCCCGTACAATTCCTTTAAATTCGCCGCTTCCACATAGTCCATGACGAGAAAAGGAACGCCTTCGGCCTTGCCGTGTTCGACGTAGCCGACAATATAATCACTTTGATTAAGCTGTGAGAGCACGCGGCAGCCGTGTTGAAAGCGCCGCCGGGCCAGAAAATTAAATCGCAGTTCTTTGCGCAACCTTCTGAGGGCAAACGGACGGCTGCGACCATCCGTCACCAGCCAGATCTCGGCCATGCCGCCGTTGTTCAGCAACTCCTGTAGATAGTACCGCCCGAACTGCTTTTGCGCCGGTTCGAGGCGGTCCATCGTTTCCGCTTTACTCGCCATGCCACTCATCTAATAACATGGCGCATCTCGGTGCGCGAATAAAATATGTCCCTCACAGATGTCTTAGACCCTGTTTGAAGGAAAAAGTTAGCAAAAAAATCGACGCATTTCCCGAAGGACAATCGATTTTCAGATTAACGTTCCTCTTTCCTCCGCCGGTGGCGCGGAAAGACGACGAATTAGCGACGAATTAGCGCTTGGCTTGGATAACCGGGGGATTTATTGTCAGGCCATGCGGCCTCTGCGGGCGCTGGTCATCTACATTCTGGTGGTGTTTGTCGGCGGCGCGTTGTTGGCACCGTGGCTTTTCTGGCTCGCGCAGGAATTCGCCCGTTCGTTCCCCAAAATTGCCGCCGAACCGTTTAACCGGTATGTGGACCGTTCCCTCCTCCT
>JAJXYT010000185.1 GCA_021780375.1 bacterium
ATGGGCCGGGCCGGCATTGTCCTGGGGTTGAAGGTCTCGCGGCTGGCCCGCAACTGCAGCGATTGGCATCGTCTGCTGGAGATATGCTCTTTGTCCGGGACGCTGATCTTGGACGAGGATGGCCTGTACGATCCCGATGACTTCAACGACCGATTGCTGTTGGGCCTCAAGGGCGCGATGAGTGAAGCCGAACTCCATGTGCTCCGGGCGCGTCTTACGGGCGGCATTCGCAGCAAAGCCCGACGTGGAGAATTACGGATGCGCCTGCCGATAGGTTTGGAATATGACATTCAAGGTCGCGTGGTTCTCGATCCGGATCGTCAGGTTCAACAGGCGCTCCGTAACTTCTTCGAGGCCTACCAGAGGGAAGGTTCAGCGTGGGGGGCCGTCAAATATTTTAATAAAAACGGCCTGTGCTTCCCCCGGCGTTTGGGCGGGGCGAACAAAGGGCAATTGGCATGGGGGCCCTTGGGCCACACCCGGGCGCTGCAAATGTTGCGCAATCCGCGTTACACGGGTGCCTTTGTCTTCGGTCGCAGCAAGATGTGTCAATCTTTCAATGGGCGTAAGTCGCAGAAACAACAGGCGCAGGAAGACTGGCACACCCTGATCCCCGACGCACACGCCGGTTATATCAGTTGGCAACAATACCAGGATAATTTGCGTAGTCTGCGGGCTTGCGCCCAGGCCCATGGGCAGGACCGCCGAAAAAGTCCGCCCGGACAAGGGCCGGCGCTGCTGCAGGGACTGGTAATCTGCGGCGTCTGTGGCCGCCGGATGACGGTTCGCTATCACCAGCGGCATGGGGGGATGGTCGGCGATTATGTGTGTCAAAAGGAGATTGTCGAACATGCGCGGGATCCATGCCAGCATATGCCCGGTGCCGGAATTGACGCGGCCATCGGCGCGCTGCTGTTGGAGATGATGGGGCCCGTGAGTCTGGAATTGGCCTTTGCCGTACAGGTTGAACTGCAAACCCGGATGGAGCAGGCCGACCAACTGCGCCGCCAGCAGGTGGAACGTGCTCAATATGAAGCTGATCTGGCGCGGAATCGTTATATGCAGGTCGATCCGCGCAATCGGCTCGTGGCCGATACTCTGGAGGCCGATTGGAATGTCAGCCTGCGGATACTATCACAGGCTCAGGAACATTACCGGGAACAGCGGAAGACAGATGGAAACACGCTGGATGAAACTTCGCGTCAGCAGGTGCTGGCCCTATCGCAGGATTTGCCCCGGCTTTGGCGCGATACTCACACTTCCGATCAAGATCGCAAGCGTATGGTACGTCTCCTGATTGAGGACGTTACCTTGACCAGAGCCGACGGTCTCAAAGTTCAGATACGCTTCCGCGGAGGCGCTACAAAGGTGTTGACCGTGCCTCGACCTCTGACGGTCGGGGAACAGCGCAAAACCCCCGCCACGGTCGTGTCGAACATCGATAGTCTGCTGGATACATATCGCGAAGAACAAGTCGCCGAGGAACTCAACCACCGCGGCTTTCATTCCGGCACCGGCCAGCCGTTTACCGCCCGTCTGGTACGAACCATTTGTCGCGTGTATCATCTCCGCAGTCGTTTTGATCGCCTGCGGGCCACGGGGTTGTTAACAATATGCGAAGTGGCGGCCCAACGGCACGTCACGCGCGGCACCGTGGCGGTGTGGCTGCGTAAAGGACTCCTTACCGCCCATCGCTACAATGCCAGAAATGGGTGTCTGTACGAATGCCCCGGCCCCGATGGACCGATCAGCCAAAAAGGACGTAAGCGAATGGATAAATCTGGGCAGTGCCAAGTGGCACCAGAACACAATTGTACCAATGAGGTGTAACATGAAGCGCAGTCGTTCAAAAACGGACTTCGCACCCGCGTGTGGACATGACGGATACGCTGCCGCCGCACTGCCCGCCCAAACTGCTTCCGGAACTGGCCGCCGTTGTCCGTGATGATGAACTCTGGCTTGCCATGCCGCACGGCGGCGCTCTTCACAAGCGCGGCCAGGTTCTTGGCGCAGGGTGTTTTGGCGTAGACTTTCAAAGCCAGAATCTTGCGCGAAAACCCATCCAGAGTCGCTGCGATGAAAAACGTGAACCACAGGACGCGGAATTGCGTCAAATCCATGCGCCACACCTGATTGGGCTTCTTCGGCTTCAGCAGGTCGTGCGGCTGCACTCCGACCGGTTCCTCCATGGCCGGTCTGGCTTTTCGCGCCGGCTTTTTTTGCTCCGGTTCCCGCAGCATTCGTTGTACACTCGACCGGCTGATGGCGATTCCCGCGCGCAGCAGATGCCGGGCCGTGGTGCGCGTGCCAAATTCCGGTTCCGGGCACAGGCGGCGAAGTTCGTGGGCTGCCCAACGAACGGCGTCATCCATACGATTCCAAACAATAGCTCCGGCCAGGAGATTTGGCCTGCCGTTGCCCTCGACAGCATTGATCCAGGCCCGCACGGTGTTCTCGTGAATCACAAAACGCTGGGCGACGGTCTTGGTGTTCCAGTCTCGCAGTCGCATCAGATGCAGGATTGCCAGACGTTGGGCAGGGCGGTAATCGGGTCTTTTCTGTGGCGGCATATTCTCCCGCCCGGCACGGAGAATATCCAATTCTCGCCGCAGCAGTTCGGATTCCGTAACTTCATGGTCCCGCTGGATCATCAATCGCAATATCGGCGAAGCAGCGGAAGCCAACCGTGTGCGGGCCAGTTGCATGGCCTGCCCCAACGTACTGGCCATGGCATCAGCAATACACAGAACGGCAGCGGGGGAGAATTTCACCATTCCGATTCTCCATGGTCAAATTGAGTCTGCACGGAAAGCGGCAGCACCACCAGCGACGCGCATCTCAACACGAGCGGTTTCATCGACGCCTTGGTCGCGTTGGCGGGCCATCACGTTCCGCCGCTGACTTTGGCCTTCTCGCGTTCCGCTATAATTTGCATAATTCCGGAGGCGGGGCGACCGGAATTGATTAGCTGCGCCATGATCTCCATGTGTGGCCGGATGTGATTGAGAAAATGCTTGTAGCCCGCGCACAGGTAATTCAACCCCGGTTCGCCGTCCGGTGTTACGGCAAAGCGGTTTTTGGGGCATTCACCGTTGCAGGCGAAACGCACTTCGCAGCGCCGGCAATAAGCGGGGAGAGAGTTTTGTTTGTCGAGGCCGAATTTCTTCTGGACGGGAGACTCGACCATTTCACGGATGGTCTGCTGGTGAATATTGCCCAGGCGGTATTCCGGAAAAACATAATGGTCGCAGGCATAGAGATCGCCATTGTGTTCCAGGGCCATAGCGCCGCCGCAGGTTTCGGCAAAAATGCACAAGCCCGCACCACGCCCGGCCCATATTCCCAGTTGCACATCAAAGGTTTGAACAAATATTTTGCCGACATCCCGTCGGACCCATTGGTCGAACATGTCGGTTAAAAACAGCCCGAATTGTAAAGGCTCGACCGACCACGGGGCAACTTTGAGTTCGGGCGACAATACTTTCAGCATCGGCGGATTGGCCAGTTCCGTTTCCTCGCTTTTGGTAAATCGCTCCACAACGGGAATAAACTGCATGTAGCCGCTGCCATGTTCACGCAGGAATTCATAAACATCAAGAGCATGATAGGCCGATTCCCGGTGTACCACGGTAAGGGTGTTGAAATCCACACCGTGGTCTTTGAGTAATTTCAGACCATGCATGACCAGATCAAAACTCGGCTTGCCTCCACGGGTGACGCGATAGCGATCATGCAATTCGCGTGGCCCGTCGATCGACAAGCCGAGCAGGAAGTGATGTTCCTTGAAGAACTTGCACCAGTTTGAATTCAACAGTGTGCCATTGGTTTGTAGGACGTTTTCGACGCGCTTTTCCGGTGGGCAGAATCGCTTTTGAAGTTCTACCACCCGGCGGAAAAACTCTATTCCCATCAGCGTGGGTTCACCACCCTGCCAGGCGAAAGAAATTACGTCATTGGGTTGCGATTGGATGTACTGCCTTACAAAAGATTCCAGCGTGGCGTCACTGATCCGAAAATCGGCGGCCTTCCGGTGGCTTGGGAAGAGCTTCTCCTTTTCAAGGTAGTAGCAGTAACTGCAATCCAAATTGCAGATCGGCCCGATGGGCTTGGTCATGATATGAAAGGGCATTTTTGTTGTTGGCTGACTGTTCATACCTAATAGCCCTGGTTCGTACCCGTCTAAATAGACCGGGCGAGGAGAACGACGTTTCTATCGCATTCCCAAAAGCATAACAAGTCGGCACGTTGTCGCGGCAGATTTCAGGCAACCCGCTTTTTTCGCTTACGTCGCAATAAGCTCATGCCTGCGATGTCACTCCAACGCCAGTCAAAAGGCGCACCGTATCGGGCACGAATCACACAATCGTCCGAATTCTATTCCCGGTCGCGCAGTTGCTGTTCAAGTTTTACTACATTTCCCAGCGAAATTAAATGGGCATGGATCAACCCCAGAAAACCGGAGCGATAGAGTTCGGTGATTTGTTCATTGGAAAGGGCATTGAGTTTACCGTCATCGACGGCATAGAAGCCGCGCAGGGCCAAGGGCTGATTCTTCGTATCACGCGCCCGAATCTCTCTTCCTACCAGCAAATTCAATTCATTGAGTTTCCCGGTGAGGGCCTGAGTCTGCCGGATGTTGCCCTGATACTGGCCCAAGAAGGCCAATACATTTTTAAGAAGCGGTGTTTCTGCGCCAGCTTCATCGAATAACGGATCGCCGTCCGGGGCTTCCCAGCCGGAAAATGCCGTATCAATGCAGACGCTGAAATCCTGTCCGTTGTTGCGTTCCGCCAGAACAAACGGGTAGCGGCGAATAAACGCTGGAATGTAACTGTTGACCCATTTGCCAGTAATATCCACAAAGAGATTTTCATTGTTGCGTAATCCCAGCACGACTACAGGCATAAGCCGATCCATGGATGGGCCGGCAAAGACGATGGGATACTCGGTGGCAGCACGGGCGAATTCCAAAGCGGTAACGGGTACAGAATTGGTCTCCCGTGCGAACTCAAAGTTGGCGTCGCGCAATTTAATTTTGGCGTTGCGATGCGCGGCACGATCCAGCAGTACCGGTTTCTGATAAAACAATACCGTGTTGGTTCCGTCGGTCATAAAAGCCTCCGTGAAAAAAAGAAACAACTCTTCAAAACCCCGCTTGTGATGATGGATCAAGCGGGCGACAAAGTAATAATAATCTGACATCTCCTACCACGCAACAAAAATTCCGCCAGAATTTCAATATGACTTTTGTTGAAGGTTTAACCGGCAAGCGTCCTTTCTATCGGGCGTTAAATTCCAATCTTGGAACGACCCTTCTACTGGCCTCATATTATGTGGCGCGAACATGTGTTGGCGTAGCGCCAAAATGTGGTGCCATCTATTCATGTTTAACGCAAATCACACCCTTGCATAACCGGGAAAAAGGAAATCGCCGTGGTCCCGGTCCGAAGTCCACTACAAAAAGCCACCGCTGCGCTTGCCATGCTCCGGCTTCACTGCGCGTTGCTGCATTCCAGGCGTGCGCGTGGCATGTCTTTTTTCCGTTTCCTCGGACATCCCCGGCTCAAACAGAGGGCTTTTGATTCTTTTTTCACCTCGCGGCCTCGCAGTCTGGCGTAGGCCGGAGGTGAAAAAAAATGCGGCGGCGATGGGCCGACGCGCCTTTAGGCTCTCTACGTTTTGGCTCCTATTTTATGGAGGTGTTGTATGGGTTCCTTCAGCAAGGTGGTTCTCTTGGGCAATCTGACCCGGGATCCGATTACAGGCACGTTGCCCAGTGGGGCAACGGTCTGCGAA
>JAJXYT010000089.1 GCA_021780375.1 bacterium
CAGCGGCTGGTCCTTACAGTCTGTTGCAGAAGAAGCGGTGGTAAGTGATTTCATTTTGGTCGAGTGATTTCAACCTTTATGACTCTCCCGCCGCCTCTTCGTTCAACTCACGTGTGAAATATCCGGGCTAGAGGCCATCTTTGCAAGATCCTCCAGCAAGAAATAGGTTTCGCCCTTTCAGGGCTTTAGTTTCCTCCTTCGTGTTAATTCGTGGAATTCGTGTCAGGCTTGTCGGCTCGTCAGTAGCCTCGCCCCACCTTTCGTGTTCAATGATTGGGACTCCCGCCTTCATTCATTCCGGCGCGGCAGGCGTATAACTCGTCCCTCCGCTCGTCCTTCCCAATCCGTGTTTATCCGTGTGCATCCGTGGTTAAGATTATTTCCATTCGCACAGGCTCTCGACGTGGGCCGCTGAGCCGTCGCGCAGCCAGCCGTCGAGGTGCGATTGATCCTTGAGTTGTTGTCCACGCAAGCGCGGCACGGCGATGTATTGGCAATTGATTTCCGGCAGGGCGGTCATGTCGGTCCACAACTTTTCAAATTGCGCCACCGGGAAAATGTCCTCCTGACCGTGGCCCCAGCGCTTTTTCACGTCTTTGAGCGTGATGTAGGTTGGCAATTTCAACGCCAGCGTGCGCACGGCGTCGGTCACCTTGTTCGCGTCGGCCAGGTCGGCGCGGGTGAGTTGAAACGCGGCGAGCAGTTTCTCCACGTCAATCCAGCAGGTGTTGGAATTGTAATAGGACAACATGAATTCGTCTTCCTCGCGCGGCATGGCCAGGCCTTCGACGATGCGGGTTTTGCCGTTCACACGCGCCAGACCGCCACCGCGATCTTCAATTCGCCGCGTAATGGCTTCAAACGTCAGACCGCCGCCGAGTTTCAGGTGCAGGCCGAGCGTGGCCGGGTCGGCGTCGGCGCCCACGGTGTCAATGTTGTGCAGCATCAGATGCTTTAACTGCGGGCGTTCCTTCAGCAACCGGGCCAGCGTGCCGTTGCGGAGCAGGTTGGGGATTTCAAACCAGTGGCCGACGGGATGCAGGCATTGCAGCGGCACGTTGTCGGTGTAATCGCTGCCTTCACCGGCCTGTTGTGCCCAGCCGATGAGCGCGTGCCGCAGGCTGTCCCGGACTTTTTGCGCCTGTTCGTCGAGGATTTGCTGCGGTAATTCCTCCCACATGAATCGCAGGTCGCGTTCCATCGGAATCAGGCGCAGGCCGACCGAGCGGCCTTCGGACAAAAACAGCGGGCCGTCGTAGCCGTAATATTTTTCGCGCGCGAGAAATTCCTCGGTCGGCTGGTGCGAGACGTAGCTGGTGGTGATGATGTGGGCCAACGGATGGCCGGCCAGTTTTCCAATGCGGCGGCTTTTGGCCAGATGCACCTCCAGAAACGTTCGGTGCCGCCCGCCGAGTTTGCAGAACGGATGCAGCGCCTTGACCGTGCCCGCGCCTTGCGTCCAGCGGCTGCCGGCGCCGGCGGCGAGCGTGACCACGGCAACTTCACCCGCCTTCAACGCGGCCAGTCCGGCGTCGCGATATTCTTTCGGCAAACCGCGCGTGGCATCGAATACGTCGCCGTCGGTCACGTCCTGAATCTGGGTGCTGACGGGCAGACGGTTTTGCGCGAGGCCGATGCGGCCGCCTTTGAGGTCGGCACGGATTTGTTCGTGCTGGGTGCGGTCGAAACCGTAACGTTCGAGCAACGCGGACAGCGAGGTTTCGCCGGCATCGTCGGTTTTCAGGCGCGGCAGCAGCCGGTCGAACAAGGCTTGCACCATGCCGCGCAGTTCGGGTTTGGCGCGGCAGGCGGCGCCGAATTTGTCCAGTTCCGCCCGCCGCAACGGCGGCAGTTTATAGGCCTCCTGCCGGAGCAATTGCGGCATGATGAGCGCGTAATAACCTTGCGGCAACAGCGCCGACGCGCCGTGCAGCAAATCCGCCCAGGTGCCTTTTTCGTTGATGGCGAAGTCGTACACGACCGGTTCCATGGCGAAGGGCAGGGCGTGTTCGAGTTCGCGTTTGGCTTGCGACATCAATTCCTGCAGGTACACCTGCCCTTTGGCTTTGTGGTCGGCGTCAAAAATGAAGCCCATGCCGCCGCCGGACATGCCGCCGAGCATCCAAAAGCCGAGGAAATTTCTGCCAAACTCGCCTTGCACGCGCTGGATGAGGGTTTCGGTGAAAAGATTGGTGGCCCAGGGAATGATGGTTTGAATCGGGCCGGAGAAGTTCCGGGTGGTGGCGCTGCCCAACGCCGCCACATCTTCACGGCGCAGCGCGGAAAGGACTTCACCCAGAATGGCCAACATACTCAAGCGCGCCTGCCACTCGGCGTCCGAGCGCAGCAGATATTTTTCCGTCACCATTTCGAGGATGGGCCCGACGTTCTGGGCCATGCCGCCGTGGACGAGCACGAGGCTGTCCTGCAATTTCCGGCGCGCGGCGGGCGAAGCTTCCATGGAATCCAGGATGTGATGTTGCGGCATCAATCGTCCGCGGCTGATGCCGAATTCGGGATCGCCTTCCGCCGCGAGCACGCCTTGAATCAGTTTGATGCCGGGCCAGACGCCGCCGGAATCCTGCCAGCCGCCGCCGGAGCCGCCCAGCCATTCGCCCAGAATCGCACGGGCCAGCACCAGCCGGCGTTCCTCTTCCTGCAACGCGCCTTGCAACGAGGCCGCCTGGCCGGTGGCCCTCATGCAGAGCGAAATCATTGAAGCCAGCAGGTTGGTGGACACCGCGAGGCGCGAGCCTTTCGGAATGCCGTTCACACAACTGACCAGTTCCAGGCCGCGTCCGGCGCCAACCACGCGGGCGAGCAAATCGGCAAGACTTTGGCCCGAACCTTCGACGCCCGGCGGCACGATGCCGCTGGCAATGATGGCGGCTTTGAGCAGGCCCAGATAATCCTTCGCGAAATCAAACACGTCGGCGAGGCTGGTGATGTCCGCGCTGGCCCCAAGGTCCACGCTGGTCAAACGCAGCAACGGCTCGTCAATCACACGCAGATACGTTTCCACCGGCGGCCGGGCGCCGGCATCGCGTCCCTGCACGCCGAGGTCAATCGAGACGTTCAGGATCTTGGCCCCTTCGGGATAATCCATCCCCAGGAAGAAAATATCGCTCCAGCCGCAATGCGTGAGGTCCATCCGCACCGGGGTTTGTTCGCGGAGAATGGGATAAGTGCCGTCGTCGCCCGGGCGCAGCATTTCCCGGCGGATGCGCAAGGGATGATCGGCAGGATGGCCCATGCGGAACATCCATTGATTGCCACGCACCGACCGCACGCTGCTGCGGACCTGGTTGGCGAGGGTTTGAATGGCCAGCCGGTAATAGGTTACCGCCAACGCGCTGGAAATGGGATCCGACGGGCCTTCCTGATTTTGCACCTTGAGAAACGCGGCAATGGCTTCCTCAAAGCGGCGCTCCAGCAGATGCGTGTAGCCGTGGAAGGGAATCAAAGTCCGCGTGCCGATGCCGGGTTTGAGCGGCAGATGAAACCGGTGAATGGCATACAGGAAGAGCAATGTCCGGACGCGCTCGTAGAGATTTTCGCTGCGGCGGCGAAACGCTTCAAGCTCGGCGCATTCCGCGAGCAATTCCGGCAACGCGGCGGCCCGGCAAAACGCTTCCAAGGATTGATTGCGCACCGCCGGGTCGGGCGAGGTGATGATTTGAACGAGTTTGCCAGGCATGGCTTACAGAAGGACCCTTTTGGACAGGTGACGCGAAACGAATATGGAAAAGGCAGTCGCGGTAGCGTCCTGGACTGCGGCAGCCCTCTGCCGCTTTTGGAAATCGCAGCGGCATTGAGAGCGGCAGAGGGCTGCCGCAGTCCAAAACCTGGCGGTGCTCCGAAAGCCTCTAACCAGGCCCGGTGACGCATCGGCAAAGGCAACGGTGTCACATCCCATGCGCAATGCGTGTGGTACCGGCATCATTGGATGTTCGGCGTTCAAGGTTGGATGTTGGATGTTCACCAGCCGTTTGAGGTTGTTTCCTGTGTTTGCGCCAGCAATTCGATGAGCAGCGTAAGGACCTCATCCCGGTCCTTACCGTGCAGGGCCAGGGCGAGTTGGGCTGTGAGCAGGCCGTATTGAACGCCGATGTCGTAACGGCGGCCCTGCAATTCACAGGCGAGGTAGCGTTCGCTTTCGGCCACCCGGGCCAGCGCATCGGCGAGATGGACACCGCCGGCTTCGCCGGCTTCAGTGACAAGTTGCTGCAAAATGTCCATGACCCCGGGCGTCAGCACGTGCATGCCGAAGAAACAGAGGTAATGGCCGGCGCGCAAACCGGGCACAATGAGTTTTTGTTCGGCCACCGTGGGCGTGGGCTTCTCCAGGACCCGATCCACCTGATACAGGCCGGCGCGGCCCGGCAGCCGGCGCGCGCCGACCGCGCCGTAGTAGGGCAGCTTGCTTTCGTGCGTGGCCTGCACCGCGGAGACCACGCACGATTCGGCGGACGCGATCTCCAGCAATTGCCGGGCGCAGGAATTTTTATTTCGGCTGACGTAAAGATGGTCGCCCACCAAAAGCATGAACGATTCGTCACCGGTGAATTTCCGCGCGCACGCCACGGCGTGCCCATAACCGAGCGGCGCGGGTTGCTCAATGAATTGGACGCGATTGGCGTGCGGGCCGGCGCCGGCGGCAAAAGCGCCCTGGTCGCCGGGGCAAATCACCACGCCGATTTCCTCGATGCCGGCCTGCAGCACCTCCTCCAGCAGGATGGTGAGGGCGGATTTGGACTGGCCGTCGCGGTCCACCAGCGTTTGCAGCGGCAGATTCCGCTGGTTGCGGCCCGCGGCGGTAATGACAGCTTTGCGAATTTTCACGGCCGGACGCCCGATGGGGCAGGTGACGTTTTCTTCATGATTGGCAGAAGCCGAGCATAGAGGCCGCGCCGCCGCGTTTCAAGCTTGCTCGCTGGCCGCCTGAAGCATCAGACCGGCCAGGTAACCCACAGCAATCACCACTGCGGCCCCTGCCAGACCACCGGCTGGGTCGAACGGCAGATGCCAGCCCGGCAGCGACAACATCAAATTGCTACACCCAAGTAAAACCAGACCCGGAATCAGATCGGCGAGGAAATCGTAGAGATTGAACCTGGCTATCCTACGCTCCAATTTCATTTTATGCCCTTGAGTGTTGTTTCGCCAGGGAAGAATTTCGGGCAGTGCCGGCACAGTTTGGCGGGGGGGCGGCCTTCTGTGTGGTCCGGTAGTTTGTTGGTTAAAAGAAAGCCAAGAAAGGGTTTGTGCTCCAGCGATGCCGGTGTGATGGTGGAAGACGGATTAAGAATCCGGCCGAGCCATGAAAATCACAAAAATATTGGTGGCGGAACACGTGGTGTTCCACAATTTGTTCGATCATATCGAGCAGACCGCGCCGCACCTCAAGTCGCTGGCGGAGGTCAAATTGCTGTCCGCCACGCTGGAGGTGCTGATGCGGGCGCACGCCCGGACCGAGGACGAATTGCTGGTGGAACCGCTGGAGCATTGCCTGGCGCAGATCGGGCAGAGCGAGACCTTTCACGAGGAGCACGATGAAATTGACGCCCGGCTGGCGGAGGTGCAAAAGGCGCGCGGCGCCAAACAGGCGCGCGAGCTGTTGCTGCGGGCGGTCCTGCGTTCGCGCGAACATTTCGACAAGGAAGAACGCGTCGTTTTCCCGCTGGCCGAGCGGGTGATGAAGACCAGGACGCTTTTCAGTCTGGGCGACGAATGGCTGAAGCGGCGCGAGGCCGTGCTCGGTTAAGGGACTCGTATAACTCGTCCCTCCGATGAGCAACGCCCTTGCCGGCGGGAATCATTTTTACGATTTCAATCAGCTGGGGCGGCAAACTCACCTGGGCCACCAGGTGAAGCCATTGCTTTTGCGCGTCGAGCCGATGGATCGTGCCCGTCTCGGAACGAAAATGTTTGAGCGCCTTCCGCAACGCTTCCTCCAAAACAACCTCGCGTGGGCCGCCCCTTTTCAGGAGCGGGACGATTTGTTCATTCAGTCTGTTCACAGGGCAGTCGCAGATTGGCGCCGGAGGTTTATTGGATTTGGCAACTGTGTTCAGCGGGTCAATGCTCGTGCCCGTCACATGGCCGGCGGCACCCCCGGTGGCCGCGGCGGTTCCGGCGGGAAAACATCGTAGTCGCGGCCAAACTGGGCCAGGAAATAGAGGGAATAACAGCGCTTGAACATCAATACCGGCAACAACAAAACCGTACCCAGATAGGGAAGCACCATCAGGCATCCGGCGAGGCAACACGTGATCACCACCGCGCCGAGGACGATGACCCCGATGGCGATGGCCAACACGATCTGGAACAGGAAATACAGGATGAACGTACCCACGTGACCCGAAATCAGAGCTCCCAATTCCTTCCACGCCGGCAGGCAGCGATGGCGGCGGAGGAACATGATGGGCACCACGAAATCCAGGGTGAGCTTTTGGATGACGGCAAACAGGAGGGCCATGCCGAAAAACAGGAGTCCAAAACCGATCGCGCTGAGGATGGCATTCGGAATAAACTGGCCGGCGAGAAACATCCTGCCGACAATGACAAGGGCGATCACGAGCAGTGGCAGCGTACAGATCATTGCCACCAGCCCCAATACCAGCCGGAACAAGAAGAGGCTGTTGGCTTCGTTGGCAAATTGACGCCAGGGTTCCGCCACCTCGGCTTTGTCCAAAGCCACACAGTGCAGGAACATGAATTTGCCGCGACTGTTGAGCCATAGAAAAACCAGCCACAACGCCAGGCCAATCACCACCAGCGCGGCCGCCAGCGGTACGATCCAATTGAGATTGTCCAGAACATAGTCGCGCGCGCGTGCCAACTCGCGGCGAACGTTCTCCTCGTGACCATGATGGTGGCCAAAATTATTGAAATTGAAGTTCCCGCCCGTTCCGCCTTCGCCCAGTTGGGCGAGCCACGCGCAAAAGCCGATGATGAACCACTTGCCCGGATCGAATGGCCGGAAGAGAACACGCTTGACCCGTTCCAGTGCCGGGCTGACCGGCCCGGCCACGTTGATTTCCCGCGGTGGATTGGTGACGGGGCCAATGGGCATAAGCTGAATGCCCGTTTTTTATAGAATCGGAATCCCGCCCGCAATCCAAAACCACAATGTAAAAATCGAAGGTGCGGAAGTGATCAGCAGGCAAAAATCAGGCCGCTCTTTGATGAACGGCCATGACGTTTAAGCTCAATTTCCTCGGTGGCTGACCGTTTCATGCTTTTACCAGAGCGGTTTTGCGGGCAGGCCGCCTGGAGACAGTGACCAGACCACAAACCACCAGGCCAAGCATCGCCATAGTCAACGTGGATGGTTCCGGGACGGCTGAGAGACTTCCGGAGAACGACGTCATGTACGGCCCGGTGCCCGAGGTGAGCGAAGACAGTGTTTGTCCTGGAGCAAATTGAAAAGTCAAACTCATTGCTGCCGGTGTGTCCGCAGCCAGAGTAAGAAGATCGGGATTGCTTCCAGCATAGCTTAAACCGGTAACATTGACAATCAGTTGACCATTGATGGCCCCTACGTAATTGTAAGTTGCCACTTGAATCCAATCCACGTTCCCCGTCAGAAAGTCGCCCGCCCCATCATTGATGCTCAATCCGCCCAACGGTCCGGTGACATTGGCGTATTCATAATCGAGCCCCGGCACCAGGACACTTGTGGTAATGGGGCCATAGCTGAACGGACTGTTATTAACCACGCCAGATAAGCCCGTCGCGGAACCGGTTCCGCCACTCTCGCTGCCAATCTGCCACTGCGTGCCGAGGTAAAGGGGTGTGGCCGAATCGTTGAATTGGAACGATGAGCCGGTGCCATTGAACTGAATGGTCGCTCCCGGTGTGCTGGCAAAATTGAAGGTCAGCTGTGCATTGCTGGAAACAACAGGGAAGGTCAAAGCCGCCGCTGCCACGCTTAATAATTTGAAAAGTTTCATGATTTCACAGGTTGAAACGCTGAGTTACATCTTAACAATATCCACTTGCCTTTCGACTTTCGATCGAACTTCGAGCGTTCACCGCCTGTAGTTACGACCAATTTCACGACAAAAATGTACCAAATCGGGGCGGTTGTCAAGCTTTTTGTCATTAAACGACAAATAAGTTCGCAAACCCATTCCTTGACTTGATGGCCACTCATCTTATTATTGACGCTTGACTTATGGTCTCCTAATTCTGTTTTTGATAAACGAAACATGCAGGAAATAAATAAAAAATGAGTAAAATTCATGACATTCAGGCGCGTGAGATCCTCGATTCGCGCGGTAATCCAACGGTGGAGGTGGACGTAACGCTGTGTTGCGGCGCGTTTGGCCGGGCGGCAGTGCCCAGCGGCGCCAGTACCGGCGCCAACGAGGCCATTGAACTCCGCGATGGCGACAAGAAGCGATTTTTGGGCAAAGGTGTGCAAAAGGCCGTCAAAAATGTCTCTGAAGTCATTGCGCCCAAGCTCATTGGCCTTGAGGCCTGTGATCAACTGACGGTGGATGGCACGATGCTCAAGCTCGACGGCACGGAAACCAAATCCAAGCTCGGCGCCAATGCCATTCTGGCGGTTTCTCTGGCGAATGCCAAGGCGGCCGCCGCTTCTTTGAATTTGCCCCTGTTCAAATATCTCGGCGGGCCGAACGCGAAAGTCCTGCCCGTGCCGATGGCCAACGTCATCAACGGGGGAGCGCATTCGGACGCCCCGATTGATTTCCAGGAATTCATGATCATGCCGTTGGGTCTGCCGACGTTCAGTGAAGGCTTGCGGGCGATCGTGGAAACGTTTCATGCGCTGAAATCGGTTTTGAAAAAGAAAGGCTGCAGCACCGCGGTCGGCGACGAAGGCGGGTTCGCGCCCAAGCTGGGCAGTGTCGAAGAAGCGTTGGAAACCATCATCCAGGCCATCAAAGATGCGGGTTACAAGCCGGGCAAGGACATTTACCTCACGCTCGACCCGGCGGCGTCGGAGTTCTATTCCGGCAATGCAAAATATACTTTCAAGAAGAGCACGGGCGAAACCGTCAGCGGCGATGAACTGGTGGCCTTTTACGTCAAGCTGGTGAATAAATACCCGATTGTCAGCATCGAAGACGGCTGCGCGGAAAACGACTGGACGACGTGGAAGAAGCTCACCGACAAGATCGGTGACAAGGTGCAGCTCGTGGGGGACGACATTTTCGTCACGAACCCGAAGTTCCTGCAAAAAGGAATTGATACCGGCACGGCCAACTCGATTCTCGTGAAGGTAAATCAAATCGGCTCGCTCACGGAAACTTTGGATTGCATCGAACTGGCCAAGACCAACGCCTACACGGCGGTGGTCAGTCATCGCTCGGGCGAGACTGAGGATGCCACCATTGCAGACATTGTGGTGGCGACGAATTGCGGCCAGATCAAGACCGGCTCGCTCAGCCGCTCGGATCGTCTGGCGAAATACAACCAACTCCTGCGCATCGAACAATTGCTGGGCAAAAACGCTGTTTACGCCGGCACGAGCGCGCTGCCGAAGGGACGATAAATAATGTCAGGGCTGACCTGACGGTCAGCCGGACGCGCAGCAGCGCGTCCCTGCCGCAAAATTCAAACCCGGAAGTCAGCCGACTGGCCTCGAAAGCCTTCGGAGTTGGCTTCCGGGTTGTATGTCTTTTGGCGGGCGTTCAGGATGACCAGGGTTGCATCACCCGGATGCGATAGAAATACTGGGGATTCGCATTGTCAAACCCGACATTGTTCCAGCCCGGCACATCACTGGTGATGATGGTATCCCACGGGGATGAACCATCAAGCGACGCGCAGCGCTGCACCTGGTAGAGGCGCGTGAGTTTGCTGCTCCACCGGAGCACGTTGTAAGTGCCGCTGCGGGTGAAACTGGTGATGTGCAGGTAGTCATTGGCATCCACCGGGCTGGTGTCCGCCAGATATTCCTGCCCATTGTTCTGTCCGTCGTGATCGGGATCGTCGGTGGCGGACCAGTCGAGGTTGCCGAAACAGGCCAGCTCCCAAAAATCGGGCAGCCCGTCGGCATCGGTGTCGTAGCCGCCGCTCCCCGGGACTTCAAAGGCCCCGATGTCGCTGCCATCGCCGCCGGTGGCATTGGCGAGAAAGGGATTGTCCACCAGCCGGTCGAGGCCGCGCTGATCCGTGTCGCGGGCCAACGCCGGGATGGCATCGCGCTTGCCTTTGTCAATCGCCGGGCTACCCGCCCGCAGCGCGTGGGTGGGGGTCAGCCCGCCGTTGCCCTGCAAGGGGCCGAGCTTCGGATCGGTGTTGATCTGATCGCCGGTTGCGATCAGGAGGCCGCTCCCGCTGTCACTGCTCAGGTTGTAACCGGCGGATACGATTAAGCCGTAAAAGTTGTAAAGGTTTTCACCCGGAGCACCCCGGCTAAGAATCGTGTCGCCGACCTGCACTATCGCGGTCCCGGCGTAACCCTCGTTGAGGATGCCGCCGCCAAACATGGCCGAGTTGCCGCTGAAGGTGCAGGCGTGGACCATGACGCTCGCGTTGCCCGAATAATCACCCACGTTGTAGATGCCGCCGCCGCCCTGCTCCGAGCTGGCGGAGTTGCTGCTGATGGTGCAGGCGTTGACCGTTAGCGTCGCCCCGCCACTCCAACCGAAGTTTAGGATACCGCCGCCGGAAGCGGCCGAGTTGCCGCTGAGAGTGCTGGCGCTGATCGTCATCACCGCCGGGCGACCCGACTCGCCGTGGTTGTAGATGCCACCGCCCCACGCACTGGCGTGATTGCCGGAAATAATGCAATTGGTGATGGCCATCATCACGCTCGCGTTATTGTAGATGCCGCCGCCGTCCACCGTGGTGCTGTTGTTGGTGACAATGCAATCGCGGACGGTGACGACGCTGCCGGGGCCGCCCCCGGCGTTGATTCCGGCGCCGTTGAGTGCGCTCTGGCCATTGGCGATTGTGAGCCCGTCGATCGTCACGTTCGTGCCGGTGAGGTTAAACACGCGGGAGGCAAGGTTGCCACTCACCGTCAGCACGGCGGGGCCGGGGCCGAGGATGGTCACGCTCAGGGGTACGGCCAATTCGCCACTGGTCAGAGTGATGGTGCCGGCGATGCCGGTCGCGTCAATGATGGCGCCATTGATGGTGCCGGCCAGGACGTTGCGCAGCGTACCCGGGCCGCTGTCGGCGGTGTTGGTCACGGTCATGATCCAATCCTGCATCTCAAACGCCCCGATGTCGCTGCCGTCGCCACCTGAAGCGTTGGCCACGGGGGCGAAGTCCACCGGTCGTGGCAAGCCGCGCTGGTCGGTGCTGCTGACCAACCCCGTGACGGCGTTCGTTTTGCCCTTGTCGATGGCCGGGCTGCCCGGCGAGAGCGCGTGGGTAAAAGTTGGGCCGCCGTTGTTCTGCAACGGGCCGAGCTTCGGGTCGGTGTAGTGCTGGTCGGTGGCCGCGTTCAACACGTTGCCGCCGTCGTCGCTGCTGAGGTTGTAACCGCGCGAGGTCACCGTTCCCGACGTATTGTTGATGCTCTGGCCCGTGCCGCTCGGTTGATTGAGGATGGTGTTGCCGATCTCCAGTGTGACGGTTTTGCCGGAGGAATTGTAGTTGAAGATGGCGCTGCCGACGTTGGCTGAGTTGCTGCTGAAAGTGCAGGCGTTGACCTTGAGGGCGGCGTTGCCCATGAACCCATTCTGGATGCCACCCCCGCCAGAGGCGGAGTTGCCAGTGAAGGTGCAGGTGTTGACCGTCACCGACGCGCTGCCGGAGGGGTAAGCTTCGTTGTAAATGCCGCCCCCATAGCTGCCGGAAGCAGAGTTGTTGTTCAGGGTGCAGGCGGTGAGCGTCAGCATTGCGCTGCCCGAGGTGCCGTCGTTATAGACGCCGCCCGCGACGTAACCGGACGAGTTGCCGCTGAGTGTGCTGGCATTGAGCGTCAGCGTCGCGCTGCCATAGGCGCCGTCGTTGTAGATGCCGCCGCCGCCACCGTAAGAACTGGTCCCGGCCGAGTTGCCGCTGAGCGTGCTGTTGGCGACCGATAGCGTCCCGTGTTCGTTGTAGATGCCACCCCCCGATCCGCCGGCGTTGTTGCCGTTGACCGTGCAATTACTGACAGTCATCGTCACGCCCGGATGATTGTAAATGCCGCCGCCCCGGTACAGGGTGCCGTTGTGGGTGACGACACAATCTCGGACCGTTACGACACTGCCGGCGCCGCCTTCGGCGTTGATCCCCATGCCGGGGTCAAGGCCGGCGGTCTGACCATTGGCAATCGTCAGGCCCTGGATGGTCACATTGGCGCCGGTGACGTTGAAGACGCGGGAGGCGTGGTTGCCACTGACCGTCAACGCGGCGGGGCCGGGGCCGAGCAGGGTTACGCTCCGGGAAATGGACAATTCGCCACTGGTCAGGGTGATGTTGCCGGCGACAGCAGTCGCGTCAATGATATCGCCGTTGTTGGCGCCGGCCAACGCGGCGCGCAGTGAACCGGAGCCGCTGTCGTTGGTGCTGGTGACGGTGATGGTTGCCGCCCGGAGATTGACGGGCGTTGCGCACAGCAACGCCAGACCCGCGGCCACCAGGGTGAGTGAGTTGAGTTTGGTTTTCATGGTTTTGTTTCCTTTCAATGCCGATGCCGCCGACCGGGAGAACCGCGAATCCTTTCGCTAACCGGATTGGCACATCTGCCAGCCAGGAAGGAGAACCTTCCTTTGCTTGAAACGTTTCGCGGCATTGGAAGGCCGGACGAGACAACAGTGGGCAACCGATCGGGGGAGCAACAAGAGTACAAGCGCATTTGTTGGCCTTTGGTTGAAGTTTTTTCGCCGGCCTTTCCGAGCACTTAATTATTTTGTAGATCCGCGCAACCGCCGGAACAAGGTTAAACTCAGGAACAAAACGCGATTTCAGTCCTGCTGCTTTTGAAAATTAACCGCCGACTCGCTGTTTCCGGCGCCGACATTTTTGTAACCCACCCGAAATTCCTGTGCAACGGCATTGACACGGGAGTGGCCGATTCGATCCTTGTTACCGTAAACCCAACCGGCTCGCTCACTGAAACGCGCGATTGCTTTGAACCGGCCAAAACGCACGCTGACACCGCCGTCAGCAGCCATCGTTCCGGCGAAACCGAGGACGCCACCATTGCCGACATTGCCGTGGCGACGAACTCCGGCCGGATCAAGACCGGCTCGCCTGGCCGCCCGGATCATCGGGCAGAATCCTGCTATCGCCGGCGGGACAACGCAGTGGATTTGACAAGCGATTTATGACCGTCCGCCTCCTTGCCTCGGCGGCTACGGCTCCGGCGCATCGAGCAATTGCCGGGCAAGAACGCCATTTATGCCGGCACCAGTGCGCTGTCGAAGGGCAGGTAATCAGCGTAGCGGCGACTCGGCAGAGCGCCGCTGGACGAAGAGATGGCCGCGCCGTCTGCTGGTGGCGGCTACGAATTCAAACCCGGAACCGAGTCGCTGGTTTCCGGGTTCTTGCTTGCTTGTTGAAATTAATTTTTGGCCAAATCAACTAACGATAGGCCTGCATGAAATCCTGCTGTCTCAGCCAGAAAATCAATTCATTCGCCATGATCCGGTCATCGGCCACCCGCGGATGTGTTGCCGTCCAATGTTTAAAAACGAAATGGCTGATGCCTTTGTCCGCGGCTTCCAGTTGGGTGACGGCGGCTTCCCAGGCTTCGCGCAACGGCTCACTTCGCGCTCCGCCGAACATGCCGCCGCGCAATAACACGATCTGGGCGTCCGGACAGGCGCCCCGGATGGCGCGGATGAGTGTGACATATCCGTCCGTAAAATTGGTGGGAAACGACTGTCCATGGGCCCTCGAATAGGAATCGTCATTTTCGCCGAGGTTCACCAGGACAACGTTGGGCATCCAGGCCTGCAGGTTGGCGAGCGGCGAGTTGGTGTCAGGATAAAGCCGGTCCCAGATTTCACCGGCTTTCATCGGCACCCAGCCGATGGCGATGCCCATCCCGCTGACGGCAACGTTGCGGTAATCGGCGTCAAACGCCTCAGCGGTCAAAGTGGCATAACTCAGGGCGCAGTTGTGAGTGCGGCGATGGTCCCATTGGTCGGTGGCGCCATCCTCGTTGCACGCGCCGACGGTGATGGAATCGCCGATGAATTCCATGGCGAGTTTGTAACGGGGCGGGGTAGCTGCCCACACTTGTGCCGGCGGCGAAATTTCAACTCCCCGGAAATGCACAGTGCCGGCGTTGGCTTCGCTGCGTTTGAAAAGCATCAAATGATGCCGGCCTGGGCCAAAACCGGAGAGTGTCGCCGGACGGACCGGTGTCCCCTCGTTGGCTTCAACAATCGTATTATTTGTGTCGTCCACCTGCGCATTGAAGTAATTCTGGCCTTTCGCGCCGTCGAACAGCAACCGGATGGCGCTTCCTTTAAAATCAATGCTGATCCGGCTTGCCTGCCAGATGAGCACCGGAGCGTTGGTGTCCGAGAAATCAATCCGGCCTTCATAGCGAAACCGCGCATCCGCCGCCGGCACGCGCAGAATGGCGAGGCTGGCTCGAAGCTCCTGCGCGTTTGGCTTTTGCGTCGCAACCGGCGCCGTGGTCTGGCCTGACCGGGCGGCGCAGGAGTTGAGCGCCAGCAGTACAAAAATGAAGCCAAGACGAATGACGTTCCAGATGGTCATGCGCGATGATGGATTAATAGCCTTGCTTCACCAACCAGTAAACAATTGCCATCACCGCAACGCAAAGAACCGACATCCACAAAATGCTGGCGACGAAAGTGGACACGAGGATCATCAATCCGCCGCCCATCATTGGCGTTATGGCTTGCTGCCGTTTCCCGTATATCCAATAGCCAAGGCCAATGGAACTCCAAATCAGTGAAGCCAATAAAAAATCTCCGTTTAGCCAATTCACAATGTCTGTATTATGGCGCAACCCGGTGCGGTTGGCCAATGCTACTTGCAATCAACTTGTTTTTTAGGCACGCAATGTGCTAAATTTCCATCGTGACGCGTTTTTTCCATCCCAACCTGAATCATCACGGGCGCATGGCGCGCGGGGTGATCGGCGCGTTGTGCCTCATCGCCGGCATCATCGTCTGCGATTATTCGTTGTGGGGATTGGTTTTGGTGGTGCCGGGGTTGTTCGCCATATTCGAGGCCGTGACGCGCTGGTGCGTCGTCCGGGCCTGCGGTATTAAAACGAAATTCTGATATACTCACGCTTCACGATTTCCGCGGCCACCGTGAAAAAGAACTCGTAACTCATGAATCGTAAATCGTAAATTCTCCGGATGAATTTGTTGCCCTTCGGAAAATTGCCCGCGTATAAGCCGCGAAAATTTGTTCCGCCGACCATTGACCTCGGCGACTGGCCGCAAATCGCGCCGCGGTTCGATCAATTGGAAAAACGCGCCCCTGATTGCCGAACCACCGCCGATCTCGAACGTTGGCTGCTGGACTGGAGTGAACTCAATGCCGCGCTCGACGAGGAATCCTCCCGCCGTTACATTGCGATGACCTGTCACACCGACAATCCCGAGGCGGAGAAGGCGTATCTGCATTTCGTGGAAAAAATCGAGCCGCAACTCAAACCGCGCCAGTTCGCGCTCGAAAAAATCTATGTCGCCCATGCGCTGCGCGCGGAATTGCTCGCCGTCGGAACGCCGGTCTCCGGCCCGGCGCGTGCCGGGCACGGGAAATCCGATTCGCCGGGTCGGAGACCGGCGCTCCCGCGTTATGCGGTTTTCGACCGTGACATGAAAAACCATGTCGAATTGTTCCGGCCCGAGAACGTTCCGCTGGAGACCGAGGAAGCCAAACTTTGCCAGCAATACCAGAAACTGAGCGGCTCGCTTACGGTGAATTTTCGCGGCGAGGAAAAGACGCTCGTCCAGATGGGACGTTTCCTTGAGGAACCGGACCGCGCCTTGCGGCAGGCAGCCTGGGAACTGGTCACCAAACGGCGTTTGCAGGAAGCGGAAAAATTCGACGACATCCTTGATGAGCAAATTAAATTGCGCCAGCAAATCGCACACAACGCCGGGTTTAAAAATTACCGCGATTATGCGTTCCGCCGGCTGGGCCGGTTCGATTACACGCCGGCGGACTGCGAGAAATTCCACGACGCGGTGGCGCAGCACGTCATGCCCGTCCTGCGCGAATTGCAGGCCGAACGGCGCACGCAGTTGAACCTGGACAAACTGCGTCCTTGGGATTTGGCCGTTGATCCGCAGAATCGTCCGCCGCTGAGGCCGTTTGCTCGTGTTGAAGAAATGGTTTTGCGCACGCAACGCATTTTCAACCGGCTGGATGGCGGGTTAAGTGGCGGTTTTCAGAAAATGCAGGAGCTGCGGCTGCTCGACCTCGACAATCGCAAAGGCAAGGCGCCGGGGGGGTATCAGGATACGCTCAATGAGGCGCGCTTGCCGTTCATATTCATGAACGCCGTCGGGTTGCAGCGCGACGTGGAGACGATCCTGCATGAGGCCGGCCACGCCTTTCATGCCCTGGCGGCCCGCGACGAGGATTTGCGGGCGTATCGTCACGCGCCGATTGAATTTTGCGAAGTCGCCTCGATGAGCATGGAACTGCTCGGCAACGAGTTCATCGAGGAATTTTATCCGCAAAATGAAAATGAGGCGGGGTCGGCGCGCGGCGCCGACCGGACGCCGGCGCGCGGCGTCCCTGCCGGTGACGCCAACCGCGCGCGGCGCGTGCACCTGGAAGGCGTCGTCGGGGTATTTCCGTGGATCGCGACGGTGGACGCATTCCAGCACTGGATATACACGCATCCGAATCATACGCGGGATGAGCGAAGACAGGCGTGGCTGGCCTTGATGGACCGTTTCGGCGGCGGCGTGGATTGGAGCGGCTACGAGTTTGCGCGCGCCAATCTCTGGCACCGGCAGCTCCACATTTTCCTGCACCCGTTTTACTACATCGAATACGGCATTGCGCAACTCGGCGCCTTACAGGTCTGGGCCAATTTCAGGCGCGACAAGGCGAAGGCGCTGAACGATTACAAAAAAGCTTTGGCGCTGGGCGGTTCGCGGCCATTGCCGGAATTATTTTCTGCTGCTGGTTGTCGTTTCGAATTCTACGAGAAAACCATCCAGCCGCTGGCCAAAATGCTGCGGGAGGAATTGAAGAAGCTTTGAGCCGGCTTTGGAAGGGATTGCAGTCTATCAAACAATGGGCGGCTGGGTTTGCCGCCTGTCCAGTTTCATTTGACAATCCGCGTTTTTAAAAGCGCGGCTACGTCTCGATGCCGTAGGCCTTGATCTTGTTGTAGAGGGTCTGGCGGCCGATGCCGAGGCGCTTGGCAGCTTCGAGTTTGTTGCCGTCGGTTTCCTTGAGCATCTGGATGATGGCATTGCGTTCGACACCTTCCAGCAGGGTGAAGTTCGTATCCACCCCGTCGGTCGGGCCGGTCCGGACGGTGGTGATGGAAAGGTCGGACGCTTCCACCTGGTTGCCTTCGCTTAACAGCACGGTGCGCTGGACCTCGTTTTGCAACTGGCGGACGTTGCCCGGCCAGTCAAACGAGGTAAACCGCTCGGTGGCTTCCAGGCTGAAACCGCGAATATCACGATTGGCCTGCGCGGCGAACCGTTTCAGAAAGGTGTTGGCCAGCGGCATGATGTCCTCGCGCCGTTCGCGCAGCGGCGGCAGATGAATGGAAATGGCGCTGATGCGGTAATAAAGGTCTTCGCGCAATTTGCCGTCCTTGATGGCGTCCTCGGGGATGCGATTGGTGGCGGCAATAATCCGGCAATTGGTCTTGTAGCTCGTCTTGCCGCCGACCGGCCGGACTTCCTGGTCCTGCAATACGCGCAGCAGCTTGCTTTGCGTGTCAATCGGCATTTCGGAAATTTCGTCGAGGAACAGCGAGCCGCCTTCGGCCTGGCGGAAGAGGCCTTCGCGGTCGGAATGCGCGCCGGTGAAGGCGCCTTTGACCGAGCCGAACAATTCGCTTTCGATCAGTTCCCGCGGGAGGGCGGCGCAGTTGATTTTGATGATTCGGGCTTTGTTGCGCGTGCTGCGCGCGTGGATAAGGTCGGCGATGACTTCCTTGCCCGCGCCGCTTTCGCCGGTGATGAGCACGGTCACGTCGCTCGGGGCGATGCGTTCGGAGGTCCGCACGACCTCGCGCATGAGCGAGCTGCGGTAAATGGGCGAAGCCACGCCGCTCATGTTTTCGAGGGCGTGACGCAGCGTGCTGTTTTCCTCGTTTTGTTCCTTGCGCTCGACGGCGCATTTCACATCGGCGAGCAATTTCTCGTTTTCGAACGGCTTCGACAAAAAGTTATACGCGCCGCGGCGCCCGGCCTCGACGGCCATGGTAATGCTCCCGTGGCCGGTGAGCACGATGACTTCCGTTTCGGGCCAGCGCTTCTTGATTTGCGGCAGGAGGTCAAGGCCATCCGCGTCGGGCAATTTCACGTCCAGCAGCACCACGTCGGGGGGATCCTGCGGAAAACATTTTTGCAGGGCCGCGCCACTGGCGGCCTGGTTGACGTCGTAGTTATCCTCCAACACCGACCGGAGCAGGTCCCGCACATCGGCCTGGTCATCCACGATGAGAACTTTTGATTTCATGTTTTGGCTTCTCGCGCGCACGCCCGGACAAACCGTGAAAAAATCGCCCGGTGTTCGGCGTGCCTTTCTGTCAGCCTTTCGGGGTGGAATTGCACGCTTAACAAAAACGGCATTCGCTGCGACACGTCTGATTTTAATTCCATCGCTTCCACAATTCCATCACGCGCTCGCGCCACGGCCATCAGCGGTTCCGCCGGTTGCAGAACGGCCTGATGATGCGAGCTGTTGACGCCCAAAATCCGCTTGCTAACGATTCTGGCAAGCAGTGAACCGTTTGTCAACGCCACTTCATGCACTAATTCGTTCGCCCTGTCCAGACGCTGATGGTTGAGCGCGCCGGGCATCTGCCGCCGAATGTCGGCGATCAATCCGCCGCCGAGGGCGATGTTCAATAGTTGGTGTCCGCGGCAGATGGCCAGCAAGGGTTTGCGCTGGCGGAACGTCTCGTCAATCAGCATCAGCTCGCGCAAGTCGCGTCCACCGCCATCCGGTGTGGTGCCGACCGTCTGACGGACGGCGCGCGGCAGTTTTTTGGCATAGAGATCCGGATTGATATCATCGCCGCCGGTCAATAACACGCCACTGGCGCGCCCCACCATTTCGGCCAGTGCCCGGCGGTCGGTCGTGGTGGGCGCGATCACCGGAATGCCGCCGGCCTGGAGCACGGCGTTTTCGTATTTGACCGACAGGCTGACGGAAAGATCGTGGAATTCCACGCCGCGTTTTTCGACGCTGGGCGAGAGGAGTATCAACGGCATTCGGGCCATCCGGCGCAAGGTAAAGATACCCTCTCAAATTGTCAGTGGTAAACTCGGTTTCCGATTGTGAGAGTCGTGAAAAACGCATCCTTTGGCCGGTTTAACTTGGCCTGATTTGTGCTCAAAAGGTGGCGTGAAGTTTGACGTACGTAACAGCCATCGAAGCAGCCTCTACCACTTGTTGAACACCATTATTCCCTGCAATCACAAAGTGAAGGCTGAGTGCGACGCGTTGGGGATCGTGATTATCGTTGGATTGATTATCGGGATGGTGTATTTGGTCCGGGTGATTTTGAATTGTACGCACTGATTTCTGGACACTCACCCGGGACACGGATGATACGACCCGGTCAAATTCCCGCTTCGGGAAACCGCTCCCGGATGCGCCGACGGAGATGTTCCTCGTCCGCCGGCTGATAACGGCGGCGCGGAATGAAGCGTTGCACGGCATCCAGCAGTTCCAGCCAATCTTCCAGCGGCGGCTCGGCCACCGATTGCCATTGGTCGTAACGCCGTTCACGCTGGAAGAAAATCCATTCCCGACCGACGCGTTGCGCGTAAATTTGCAGCTTTACGCCGTCGTCGGTGACCCGTTTCCAACTGATTTCGGCTTTGGGCATGTTTTAAGCGACGAGTGACACGTGGCAAGTGACAGGAAAAAGCATTTGGGCGACGGGTGGAAGTTTCTTGTCACATGTCACTTGCCACCGGTCACAAGTCAACGCCCGCCACGGCCAGGGCGGCAATGCCTTCTTCGCGGCCAATGAAACCCAGGTGCTCATTGGTCGTGGCCTTGATGCCAATATTTTTTTCAGGGACGCGGAGGGCAGTGGCGATGCGCCGTTTCATTTCGGCGACGTGCGGGTAAAGCTTCGGTTGCTCCGCGATCAGGGTTGCGTCCACATTCACAATTTTTCCCTGCCGCAGCGCGATGAGGCGCGCGGCCTCCTCCAGAAAAATCCGGCTGGGCGCGTTTTTCCAGCGGAGATCGGAGTTCGGAAAAAAATGGCCGATGTCCGGCTCGCCGAGCGCGCCGAGGATCGCGTCACAGATGGCGTGCATGAGGGCGTCCGCGTCCGAGTGGCCCTCAAGACCCTTCGGATGCGGAATTTCGACGCCGCCGAGGATGAGCTTGCGCCCCGCAACCAGCGCGTGAACGTCGTAGCCGATGCCAACGTGAACCATTGCCGGAGTGTAAAAATTCCGGGCGGGGAAAGCGAAGGAAATAAATATACCTGAAATGCGCGGCCTGGCTCCGGGTCAGCCTGCCGGCACAGCGGTTCCTCAGTACGTCAGTACGCCGCCGGCCGGCCCTGGCGGTCGGTATAAAAATTAAATTCAAAAAGGTTGAGACTTTTGCTTTGGCCGCGCATCCATCCTGAAATCCGGTACTCGGTCAGGGGTTTCAGAATCAAGTCCGAGGGAAGGGCATAGATTCGTTCGTAGGCCGCCGGGTCCAAAAGAGAAACCGGCTGATTGAAGGTGAGGTGGCGACCGAGCGCCGCCGCCGGCCTGGGAACCCAGCGTTGATTCTGCGGATTTGGAAAATGTTTTACCTTCTCGATCGTCACATTTACCGGAGCGTTGATATCCAGGTGCGTCAATTGCGGCGACCAGATCCGGAGATAGACCTCATTGCTCGACAGCTCCCGGTAATTTGAATCAAACGGGTCGCGAGCAATCCGTGCCAGAGCTTGTTCATTTCGGGTGACCAATTCGGCGCCGTTCTCTTCCGCGCGAAAATTACGCACGTCGGAAAAATCGTCAAATAGCCCGGCCACCCGGCTGCTGGAAGTGTCCCGGGTGGGGGTGAAATTGCTCAACACAATGCCGTCCGAATTGAGGCTGTCCAGCGCGCCGTGGGTGCTGCTGAAAGTGGACAAGTCCGCGCCCTTTTGCATCAGGAAACCACAGTGAACATAACCGTTGCTCAGGCTGATGAGAATGGTCGCCGGATTGAGTGTGACCCGCGTGAGGCCGCGGACAATCCGCTCCAGCGCCAGCGGATAGTGATTAGTCAGGGTCACCCCCATCCACGCGTCGGCGGTGGCAAAACCGCCGGCGTCCAGCTGTTGCTTGCGGGCCAGCGTCCTGATGACGGGTTGATAATTGAGCGGATCACCCTGCTGGGCGGTATAGCGGTAGGTGTTGTTGGTTGGATTCCAGTCAATCTCGGCCCGGTCGCCCCGGGAATTCATGACCAGAAAACGGCGCGGGTGATTCGGATCCCGGCCCGCCACGAGGTCCGCGCCTTGCAGATGCGTCAGCAATGGCATCAGCGTTCCGGTCTCGGCAGGGGCGTTGTGGATTTCCACCCAATCTTCAATGCCGGTGGTGGGCAGGACCACGTCCTTGGGATTCTGAATGGATTCTGTGAGCTGATATCCGGCCTTTTCCAGAAGGGACCGGACCTCCACGCGCCTGAACGACTTGGCATGATTGTGTCCGTGGTCGGAGAGAATCAGGATTTGCAGGTCGCGCCCCTCCTGCCTCCGATAGCGGGCACGCATGGCCTGAAGCTGGTTATCCAGTCCGCAGAGCATGTCAAAGATATCGCGGTCGAGGTGCTGGGCGTCGTCCGTGGCGCGGATATAGACGTAATAGCTGCCGTTGTTGCCGGGGTCGTTCCAAAAGTTTCTGAGCGCTTCGTGGACCTCGAGTTCATACGTGTGAACCGGATAGACGTAACCCATGGTGCGAAACATATTATTGTCCAACTGCCAATCCATCTGGCTTTCGTGCTCCATGGTGGTGGTGATGCCGTTGATGACGATTTGCGAATTCGCCGCTACGCTGAAATACGTGCGTTGATAACCGGGCAACGGACGGTCGCCGAAAATGTCGGTCCACGCCACGTCGCTCGTGGACGGAAACGTCGAAACCATGCGACTGACCGGAAAGTATCCTTCGCTGGAACTGAACGCCTGCCGGCGAAATGGCCTTCCCCAGATATTGGTGCCAACGACGCCTTGTTGCAGGGCCTTCATGTCGCGATAGGCAATGCCATCCAGACCCAGGACCAGCCGTTTGGGAAGCGCCAGGCCCGTGAAAGGGGAGGCCTGGAGAGCCAGCACAACAAGGAAGACACACCGGCGCACACTTCTGCCAGGATGAACTGACCAGCCGGAGTTCGCGCCAAAAAACATGGGGTCAACATTTAGCTGATCCGACCGGATGTGTCTAAACCAAATCAATCAAAAAGAAAATCCAACCTGATTCCCGCCGGTCATCCCGGAACGGATGACGCTTGAACAAGTCAAGGGCGCCTTTTAGATTCAACCCCCGCAGGTTCAAATATGACGCCATGAAATCAAGAGACCTATTCAAGGACATCTTCGCCCTGGCGGTCCGGCTTTTAGGACTCGTCTTCCTCTATCTGGGCCTGAGCGCGGTAACGCCACTGCTGGATTTGGGCGCCCTTGAAACCGCCGCCAAAAGCGACCTCCTCACCGCGATCCTGCCCATCGTCTTCAATCTGGTCGTGGCCTGGTGGCTGCTGGGTGGCGGCGTATTGATACGCCGGGCCTACCCGACCACATCGGCGAGTTCCTCTGCGCCACCCGTACAAAGAGAAGAGGCGATGCCCGCGACCACGGCCGCTGCACCCGGACGAACGATGGACATGGATGCCGCCGACAAAAAGCTCGCCGCCCTGGTGGAAAAACCAAAGAACAACCACGCGGCCTGACGCATCGAACTGATTCTTCAAATCTCGGCACGGCACATGATGGCGGATTCGCGGTGAGGTTTGGAGGCGAGGGTCGGAATCGAACGATGCCTTCACCGACAACCAGCCTCAATATCCTGATTTACATGGGAATTTTAACGCTGGTTTTACTGGGGTTCAAGAGGTTTCTAACATTACCCACTCACTACCCGACTTAACTCGTCACCTACACCCTCACTGCTCGGTTATTGAAGAAATCGTTGAAGGTTTCATTGAAGGTTCTTACGGCGAACGGATGCGATAGAAACGCCCGACATAGTTGGTCCACTGCGGATCGCTGAAATAGAAGGAACCATTCGTGAGGCTCACGGATTGAAGTGGAACCCAGGCGCCGCCCAAGTTGGCGCAGGCTTCCACTACGATGGGAATGTTTGTTGTCCCGGTGATGTCAAAGCCGAATTCATTATTCTGCACGCCGAATTTCCCATCGCCGGTCTGCACCTGCGGGTTCCACAGGACCATTTCCACCGGAGGGACATTACCGCCGAAGGTTGTCGGACCCCAGCCCGT
>JAJXYT010000009.1 GCA_021780375.1 bacterium
TTTAATCACATACACACAATACCAGTTTGAATTGTGTATGCAAATATGAACTCACCACTTCAGTTCCGGCAACCGGCGGGCGACTTCCTCGGCGTTGGCGCGGCTGTTGAAGGCGCTGATGCGGAAATAGCCCTCGCCTTTCGAGCCGAAACCGCTGCCGGGCGTGATGACCACGTTGGCCTCGTTCAGAATTTTGTCGAAGGCCTGCCAGCTGGTGACGCCCCTTGGCGCTTTTACCCAGAGATACGGCGCATTCAGGCCGCCGAAAACTTTCAGCCCGGCCTGCTTCGCGCCTTCGCGCAAGACCTTCGCGTTGCCGAGATAATGTTCGATCAGCGCGCGCACCTGCGCCTGGCCGTCCGGCGAGTACAGCGCCTCCGCGCCGCGCTGGACGAGGTAACTCACGCCGTTGAATTTCGTCGTGGTGCGCCGCAGCCACAAGGGATGGAGGGGCAGCCGCTCGCCGGTGTGGGTGGCCGCCCGCAATGATTTGGGCACGACGGTGAAGGCGCAACGGACGCCCGTGAACCCGCCGTTCTTGGAGCAACTGCGGAATTCGATGGCGCAGTCGCGCGCGCCGGGGATTTCGTAAATCGAATGCGGCAGCGCCGGGTCGGTGAGGTACGCCTCGTAAGCCGCGTCGAACAGGATGACGGCCTCGTGTGCCAGCGCGTACTTCACCCACGCTTCCAACTGCGGACGGTTCGCCGCCGCCCCGGTGGGATTGTTCGGCGAACAGAGATAAATCACGTCCACGTGCCGCCGCGGCGGTTCGGGAATGAACCCGTTGCCCGGTTTGCACGGCAGATAAACCAGCCTGGCATACGCGCCCGTCGCGTTGGCCTCCCCGGTGTGACCGGCCATCACGTTCGTATCCACATAGACCGGATAGACCGGGTCGCTGATGGCGATTTTGTTTTTGTGGCCGAAGATGTCGAGGATGTTGCCGGTGTCGCATTTGGCGCCGTCGCTGACGAAGATCTCGTCGTCGGCCACGTCGCAGCCGCGGTCGCGGAAATCGTTTTGCGCGATGGCCGCGCGCAGCCATTCGTAGCCCTGTTCCGGGCCGTAGCCGTGAAACGTCTCGCGCACGGCCATCTCGTCCACCGCCCGGTGCAGGGCGGTGATGGCCGCGGGCGGCAACGGCTCGGTCACGTCGCCGATGCCGCACCGGATCAGGCGTTGGGCCGCCTCGGGGTTCGCGTCGCAAAACGCCTTCACCCGCCGGCCGATTTCCGGAAACAGATAACCGGCTTTGAGCTTGAGATAATTGTCGTTTAACCGGGCCATGGCCGACGCCGGGTTGGAAAAACCCAGGTGCCGGAATTTACGGCAACGAGCCGGTCGAGGCAAGCCGGCGATAAATCCGAACGGGTTTCGCGGGGGTTCCCACGACCGGGTGTCAACCCGGAAAAATGAAGCGGAATTCAATTTTTATCTTGCCTCGCGACGGGGTGGTGTTCTGCAATCAGCGCGGTATGGCAAATTCTCCATTTTCATCGCTTTCCCGGCGAGAGCGGTTTTGGGCGAACATGGCGATCGTGCTTGCCGCTGCCTGCATCCTGGCCTTTGCGATCTATGCGTGGACTCTATTTCAAGCGAGGCTTTACGAAGAAAAAATTTCGAATCAGGAGGAACACCCGGCCGCCGCTTTGCCGGCGGTGGGAAGCAGTGTTGCTCCCGCCACAGAAGGAAACAACTCCGCCACCAATGAGGTCTCGACGGCGCCACCACCGTTTGTTCCGCCCACCAATTCAAATTAGTCGCCAAAAACAAAAGCGATCCACCCGCAACGGCAGACCGCCGGCTCGATTGGAATTGGAAAATCAGGCCGCAGGCGCTGCGCGACCAGAGCCATTCAATTGATTTCGCAGCCGCGCACGCCAGTTCCCGCCATAAAATTCCCCGTTTGTTTGATGTGCGGCGGCTGACGCCGGCGGCGGCACCTTGTCTAAAAGCGCTCCAGCGGACCTCGGCGCACCGCGCGGAGCGTTTGGACTGCGGCGTGTTCACCGCCGCTTTACCAACGCGTCTCACAACTCATCCCCGGCATCACCCGGCTACCGCTCGAGGAGCCGGAAGAATTTCGGGCTGGTGGCCGGGCCGGTCTGGTTGGTGTCCGTAAAGGTGTACACGCCGTTGCTCAAGCCCAGGACGGGGTTGGCCAGAACGGACCAGCTCGCCAGCGGCAAGCCGAGGTTCGTCGTCCAGAGCACCTGATACTGGTAATTGGTCGGCGCCAGCCACTGGAACTGGACGGCATTGCCGATGATCGCCGTGTTAATAATCGTCAGCGTCTGCGGAATGGGCGTCGAATAGGGATATTCCACGAGCCGGTAGAATTTCAGCGGTCCCCACCCGCCCGTCCGCGAGCCGTCATCCAGGAACTGGAAGAGGCCGTAAGCCGCGTTGGTGGGCGACCCGATCCCCGACCACGTCACCACCACGTTGGAGATGGTATGCCACGCAATCGCCGGCGCGAGGTTCGTCGCCCATTCCACCTGGAACTGGTAATTCGTCGGCGCGACCCATTGCAGCAGGACGGCGTTGGAACCGCCGACGTTGGTGAGGGTGATGCTGGAAATGGACGGCGGGTTGGTCGGCGGCGAGGCATAGCCAAAACTCACCTGAAAGACGAACGACACGCTGTTGGTGCCGGGATTTTGCAGGCCGAGATGATAATTCGCGCCCGGCACGAGCGGCGGCACGGAACTGCCGGCCAGCACGAACGTGCCGCTGGTGGCATTGGTCAACATCAGGATGTCGCCGGCGTTGGTGTTGCCGGTGGGCGGGCCGGTCTGGTTGAAATACACGTTGAGCGGGCCGGTGGCGGAAAGCAACACGTTAATCGCCGCCATGGCATTGGCCGGCACCGCCACCGTCAACGGCGTTATGGTCCCGGACATCACGATATTGGTGACGGGCGTCGAATTGGTAATCGGTTCGGAAATAGAATTGGCCAGCACCCGGTAAAACTTTTCGGGCGGCCACCCGCCGGTGAGCGAGCCGTCGTCAAACCAGGAATAAAGCCCGTTGGTGGGCGTGTAAGTGACATTGATGACCGGGTTGGAGACGGTATTCCATGAAAACACCGGCGCGAGATTGGTCTTCCACTGGATGGTATATTGGTAATTCGTCAGGCCGCTCCACTGGAGGAGGAAGCCGTTGGTCCCGTTGCTGTTCGTGACCGTGATGCCGAAATTGCTGATGACAGTGGGGATGACCTGATGGAAATCCACCTCGAGGCCGTAGTTCACCGTAAAGCTGTTTGTGTTCTGCACGCCGAGATAGTAAATCGAGCCGGGTATCAGCGGCGGGCTGCTGGTGGTTGACAGGGTGTATGAATCATTGGTTCCGCTGAATAAAAAGACATTGGTCGTGGGCGGCGTGTTCGTGTCGAACCAGATGTTCAACGGCCCGTTCAACGTGAAGAGCAAAATGTTGGTGGCAAAATCCGCGTTGATCGGCACGTTGACCTGGTACCAGGTGATGCTGTCGCCCAAAATGTTGTTGGTTTGCGGCACCCCATTGGTCAGGCTCGAAACGATGTTGGTCAAATTGGCAACGGACTGAGGTGTCAATGCCAGGCTGTGAACGTAACCGGCGGCGATCGCCACAAAATTGGTCAAACCCAGCGGTACACTTTTCTGACCGGCGGAATTATCGCCCCACACCACCACACTGCCGTCGCTTTTCAGGGCCATGCTATGGAAACCGCCAGCGGCGACCGCCACTACATTGCTCAACCCGGCCGGCACGTCTGTCTGGCCGGCACTATCATACCCCCAGGCCACCACGGTCCCATCGTTTTTCAACGCCAGGTTGTGATAACTCCCGGCCGCGATGGCCACCACATTGGTCAAACCTGCGGGCACGTTGGTCTGGCCGGCGCCGTTGTCACCCCAGGCCACGACCGTTCCGTCGTTCTTGATCGCCAGGTTGTGTAAAGTTCCGCCCGCAATGGCCACCACGTTGTTTAAGCCCGCCGGCACGTTCGTCGGATTGAACAAGTCGCCGCCCCAGGCGACCACCGTTCCGTTGTTTTGCAATGCCAGACTTGAATATTGCCCGCTGGCAATCATCACCACATTGTTCAAACCGGCCGGCACATTGGTCTCGCCGGCGCCAGGATAAATATCCGAGCCCCAAGCGGCCACCGTTCCGTTGTTTTGCAATGCGAGGCTGTAAGATTCACCACCGGCCAGAGCAAACAGATTGCCCAAACCGGCCGGCACGGTCGCCTCCCCATACAAATTGTCGCCCCAGGCCGCCGCCGTTTCGTCGTTTTTCAACGCCAGACTGTGATTATAAGCGCCGGCGATGGCCACCACATTGCTTAAACCCGACGGCACGCTGGCCTGCCCAACATAGTCAGCCCCCCAGGCCACCACGTTGGCCTCATCCAGAATCTGATCGAAACCATAGACCACCGTCAGGGCATTGCTGACGACCAGCCGAAAGTGATACGGCACTTTCGGCAACAAACCGCTGATCGGGCTGGTGGTATAAACCACACTCGATCCGGATCCCACGCTGACCGGCGGGGTCTGGTTTCCGTAAGCGGTGGTCGGTCCCCATTGGAACCAGGCCGTGACCGGCAAGCCGTTGGGCGTAACCATGCCGTTCAATTGGGCGCTGGTTCCGGTGACGGCGTAGGCCGGTTGCGTGAAGGCAAACGGCCCGGGAAGGCCGGACACCAAATCGAAATCCACCTCGAGGCCGTAGGTCGAGCAGCCACCGCTCGTGTCCTGCACGCCGAGATAATAGGTTCCGCCCGGAACCAGCGCCGGCGAGGTCGCGAAGTTCAATATGGCAACGCCGTTGGTTGAATTCGGAATCAGCAGAAGGTCGCCGGGATTGTTGGTGGTCGGCGGATTGTTGGCGCTGTACCAGACGTTCACCGGCGCAGATGCAAAGAGCAGGATGTTGGTCGCGGCGATCGCGTCCGTCGGCACGCTGACCTGATACCAGGCGATGCTGTTGGAGCAGACGGTATTGGTCACCGGCTGGCCGGGCAGCAGGGTGGGAGTGTTCGAGCTCGTCGTCACATAATTGAACCGCAACTGCCAGCTCAGCAGTTCGGGCGGGGGATTGGTGGCGCCCAGACGGTCATCCTGGACTTCCAGCGTCCAGTTGCCCAGCGCATCCAGCCCGTCATACGTGTCCAGCGATTGCTCGGGCAGGTAGAATAATCCCGGGTAAGGTGTAATATTGGTCAGGCCGGAAAAAACATTTGTTACCAAGGTGACGTTCGTGGCTGGCGCAAACGGCGGGACGGCGAACTTGATGGGCGTGGTGGTGAGGTTCGTGTTCTCGGTGAAGACCAGATAATTGTATTGCTGGCCGGGGTTGGAGAAAGTCCAATCCAGGATATCGTGGCTTTCATATGCAGATCCGCAGAATGCATCGAAACCGACCCAGCCCTTTCCGGAACTGTCAACTCCCGGCGACAATCCCGGCATGGGCACATTGGCCAACACCTGCACGTTGTCCACCCAAACGTTGAGGACCGACCCGTCAAAAGTGATGTGGGCTGAATGCACATTGCCATCGCTCATGTTGATGCCCAACGGGTTCAGGTCCGTCTGCGCAAAATAAATCCCGTTCACTCCGATGCCGACGGAATTATCGCTTAGATCATAATGCACCGGGTCGGTTTGGCCCGGCCAGTTCCAGAACGTATTAAAGAAGACATTGACGGAATTGGTCCCATAGGCGCCGGCGATGCCGCTCAGGACCAAATTCGTCGGCCAAACCTTCTGTACGGCAAAATTAATTCCGTCACCGCCTAATTCACCGCCGAGAATATTGCCGAGACCGGAAATCCTGAAATGAAAGGTTGTATCGAATCCATTCGCACACAGTTGCTTCTGCGTCAACCATGCTCTGCCATCCGTGCCGGAGGCCGCCGGGGTCAGACGCAAAACGCTGTTGGATAGGATGGTCGCCGTACCGGACGATGACAGCAAATTCAGTCCGCTGGAGAAGTTTGGAAACGAGATCGTATTGGTGACGGTGGCGATGCCGCCGGCGCCGTTGGTGTCGGTGCCGCCGCGGTTTTCCATCAACAACACCCGCGTGCCGTCGGGGCTGATGAGATGGAACACCAGATCCGAAATGCGCGGATGCTGCACCGCCAATGCCACGTCCAGCGAAGAGATGATCTGGTTGTCCGGCACGTTAATATTATCGGTTGTCACCGCGTCATCCAGGATCGGAACGGGCGTGTCCGTGGAATTGTAAATCGTCTGCGACGGGACAAACGGCAAAACAAACGTGGCGATGACAAACACGTTTGTCTGGGGTGTCAGACTGGGATTATAAATGCCGACATAATAACGGCCTGAAGTTAACGGCGGTGGATTGCTTATGGAACCCCATGCGGCACCAGTTGGTGGAACAGTGGCGTTGTTAACCAGATTTGATTGGTCGTAACTCGTCCGTGTTGGTTCCGAGCCGAGTTTGTCAAACAGTTCCAAAGGCGGCACGGCTGTATTCTGGAAATTTGTGGCCGTGACAGTCAAACTCGTGGCACCGGGCGGTACATCAATGTAACCATAAAACCAGCCAAGAGCCGGAACACTGCCGGTGACGCCCAAGCCCAGTTTTTGGAGCCGCTGGATAAGCAAGGTGCTGCCAGTAATGCTGCTGAGCTGGCCGGGAGCCGTGTCCGCTTCAGTCAGAATCCACACACCGAACCCATCGCCGCCAATAAAACTGTTCAGACTGCCTGGCCCTGTGGATGGACGCGAGTTGAGGATATCGCCCAGCCCGCTGTCATCATAGATAAAAGTCGGGGAAGCGATGGTATTGCCCAGTGAATCGTGATTGTTCAGCACCACGGGAGTGCTCGCCAAGCCACTCTGACCGGGATGGGCCAGCGTGCCGATGAGGTCGCCGAAATTCTGGGCCGGAATCACGTTGGTGACGACGACGCGTGCCACCGGGATCGGATAAAGGGCCAGCCCGAAAGAGAACGCAGGCTGGGCAAAGGCCGGCGTGCCCTGCGGGATGTTGACCGGCGTCGGTTGAACATAGACGATCTGATCGCCATTGCGGTTCATCTGGCTGAACGGAATGTTGCTGAAGAAAGGAATAAAGCCATATTCGGACGCCATCTGGTCCTCCGACTTGACGCCGATGTAATAAACCTGTTTGGGCGTCGAATTGCTGTCCACCACAAATTCCGTGCCGCCCCGTCCCAGCGACGCGCCGAAGAAGGTGCCATTGACGCCGGCAGGGGCGGATGCCCCGACCTGCGTGCCGGTGTTGCCATTGGCATTCATGCAGTTGGAAATCACCGTCGGATCAAGGTTCGTCAATCCCGGATCGGTGCTGACGTAAAGGTCAATGTCCGCTTCGGGCCGCGTGGCATTGGCCGTGGTGCCGCCGAAAACCCCCATTCTGGGGACGGACAGCGTGTCCGGATTAAAGGTCACAAAGGCCGCATTGGTGAAGTCACTGTTGGTCCCCGTGTTGCTGACGACGTAGAAATGCCACTGGTTGGTCTGGCCGGCGGTAACCTGGGCGTTGCCGTAAGCTGTGTTCGTGGTGAAGGCAATGGTGCCGGTGCCCAGCAGCGGGCTGCTGGCGCCGACAAACTGGTTGAACAACGGCTGATTGGTCGTCGTCACGAAGGTGGTTTGCTGATCACTGGTCGGATTGGAAGAAGCCACCCCGGTCGTTACCGTGAAGGCGTTGTTGACCTCGCCTTCGCCACAGGAAATTGTGAGCGCATAATCCTGCACCACGTTGTTGGACTGGGCGGTGACGGCGTTCACATTCACTTCCCGGCCAAGCACGGTGATGGAATATCTCGAGCCCAGCAGCGGCGCGATGAAGACATTCTGAATATTATTAATGACATCAATTGGCGGCGCGTTGGTGCCTGGAGTTTCCGGTGTGTTGAAAGTATTGCCGCTGGCGATGTCGTTGCCGTAATAAACCGCGTTGGTCGGGCTATCCAGATTGGTCACCACCAATTCCAGGCTGTTGACCAGTTTGACGGCGGCGGCCGGATCACCGGGCGGATCCGTCCACGCCAGCGTCACGCGCAACGGGAGGTACTGCGCAAAGGCATTGGTGTCCACGTTCACGATGTACGTATGGCTGTCGCCGGTGGCCAGCGCGTTGTTCGTGCTTTGATCGATAAAGAAATCGTCGCAGTTGGCGTTGAATTGATTGGCCAGTCCGGACGGCAGCGTGTTGGGCAGATTGATGAGACCCCAACCCTGGAAATTGATCGCACTGTCCACGTTAAAGTCGTAATTCGGCTCCGAACGCGCGCCGTTGATGAGCATCGCTTTCATCAAGGCCGGGCTGGGCGTGAGGCCAAAGGTGTTGGTAAAATATTCCTGCATCAGGGCCAGCACCCCGGACACATTCGCCGCCGACATGCTCGTTCCGGATTCGTAACGGTAGTAGTGCGGTGGAATATCGCCGTCCAATGAATTGTTCAGGTTGCTCAACACCGTCAGGTAGTCGCCCAAATCATTGGTTGTAATCACGTGCAGGATCACATTGTAAGGGAGCGTCACGCCGGTATTGTTGCTGATCGCGTAAGTCCAGGTGGTGTTCAGCGGGGCAAGCGTGGAATCGGGCGGGATGGAAACAGGATTGGTTTGCGCCAAATCCGGAGCGCTGACGCGCGGGTCGGTTCCCTGCCAAAGATAAATGGTGGGCGCGACAAAGGGAAACGGGGAATTGGCGTTGGGATCCACCTCGATGCTCATTTGCACCGTGTTCGTCGGAATGAAAAGAGAGGTGTAATAATTGATTCCGTTTGCGCTGAGCTGGTCTGAAAATGCGCTGACGTGATCATTGGTGGGATTGTAATAGGCGGCCTCGTCCCATTGTTCGGAACGGGTGGAAACCACAAACGTCCCGGGCGCGACCACGTCCGGCTTGTAACGGCCAAACGCGCCTTCGAAATCAATGCCGACGTTGCCGCGGCTGGAAAAGGATGCCACTTGATTGCTCGAATCCGTTTCCGGCTGCCAGACGGCGCTTTGATTGCTGTTGAGGTCGGTGACCAGGTTCGTTATGTAGCGCAACTGTTCCAGCGCGCCGACCGTGAGCACGTTTTTGGCCGTGCCGGGGGAAAGGATCGTGTCGGCCACCCCGCCAAAGCCATTGTCATCGCCTCCGCCGGAATTGCCCGCGGCAAACACAAACAACACCGGTTGCGACCCGGTGACGAAGGGCAGCGCGTCGCGCGTGGCCGCGTCGTAACTGGCCGAGGCCAGATCATAATTGTTGTCGCCATAGTCCCAACTGTTGTTGGAAATGAGCGCATTGGTCAGCGCCGGAATTTCCTGGAGCGCCTGGTCGGATACCACGCCGGCGGCACGGTTATCGAGGGCCGCCACGGAAAACAACGTCGCCGCCGGCGCCATGCCGCGAAATTGGCCGTTGGTGCCCGGCATGAGGGAGCCGGAGACATTGGTGAGCGTGCCGGATTTCGAGCCGTCGCCCGCAATGATGCCCGCCACGTGCGTGCCGTGGCCGTTGGTGTCCACCAAATCCCAGCCCGCGCGGCCCGTGAAGTTGGTGTCAAACAGGTTGCCGAACACGCGGCCGGTCAAATCCGGATGGCCCTGGTCAATGCCTGAATCATTGACCTCCACCATCACACCGGCCCCGGTCAGCCCCAGATAATTGGTCGGCGTCTGCGTGTCCGCCGCCACGCCCACCGTCACCCGGCTCAGGTCATTGGCTGCCAGGCGGGGATAGGCCGGCTCGATGATTTGCACCCGGGACATCCGCGCCAGCGCCGTCACGTCGCCCTTGCCCTGGACCGTAAACACGTCGCCGAACGGGGACGATTGTTGCGAGACCACCGTCCAACCTGCCTGTTCCAGCGCCGGTTTGGTTTCACCGGCGGTGTTGGGAAACACCGCCACATTGAAACTCGCGGGCAACACCTGATTTTGCAGGATCGCGCCCAACAACGAGGACTGGATTTTGTAATAAGGCTCGTAAGGGACGACCGCCTGGGTCTGCGGATTGGCGCCCAACACGCCGGCCACGCTGGCGGAGGCACGCACCAGATAGGCGTCATTCGGGATATAGGCAACAATCGTCGCGCCCGCCTGGGCGAGCATGGCCCGGAAGGCGTTGTCAATCGGCCCGCGCGCCTGGACGATGTAAGCGCCGGGGTCGCCCGCGGCGCGCAAATTGGCCGGAATGGAAAGATTCAGCGGATTGGCGGTGTCAATCAGTGCGTTCGCCAGCAAAATGGCATGGCGGTCGTGCACCAACTGGCCGACGGCCCGGGTGGTGTTGCTCAGCCGAAAGGCCAGCCGGTTGGTGTTGGCCAGCGCGATGGCTTTCGCGGCATTGGTGGAAGCCGGGGCGAGAAATTGCGGCGCCGTGGACAAAGAATGAACCGTGGTTACCGCCGGTGTGACGGCTTTGGAAAGTATTGATGGCTCGATCCGCGTGTTCGTCGTTCGGCCATCGTGGCGCCAAAGAAACCACGCTCCCGCCAGACACAGCAGGCACAGCAAACTCCCAAGCCATAGTCGCGTACGCATAAACTACCTCATGATCGGTTAGTATTTCACACAGTTTCCTTCAAAGTGAAAAATGAATCTGAAAGCTTCAACCACGGACCTGCCGCGACAGTGCGCGAGCACGGGGGGTGAGCACCGGTGAACGGGGATTCTGGCTCCGAACCAAAACGGGAATACTGGAATATTTGCCGCAAAGAGGCACAAAGCGCACAAAGAACGAATTATGCTTCTGCGCCTTTTGTGCCTCTTGGCGGCTATCTTGTATATCCGTTTCTTCATTTCGCATTCTGCCTTCTTCATTCCGCACAAAAGCGGTGGAGGGCCACCGCAGTCCAAGACGGCAAGCGTTCTCCTCGCGCCCTCAACAACCGTGCTGGCATGTTATCCGCGTGCATCTGTGTTCATCTGTGGTTTAACCTGGTTTTTTCAACCTTCACATCAGTCGGCCGGCAAAACGTTAAACTGTTCAATCACCGCATGGGTGTTGTTCACGAACGGGGCAACCATCCAACGGTTTACGCCCGGAACGACGTTGGTCACAACGATATTGTCCACCCGGGTGCCGTCAAAGCGGACCACGGCGCGGGTGGCGGCCTCCGCCACCACCTGGTAATTGGTGACCATGCCGAAAGCGGATTGGCCGTTGGCCAGCGTGATGTTGGCTGTGTTGATGCCGTTGGGCGCGGGCTTCAACGTCTGGCCATAACTGTAAATCACGTAGCGGGGCGTATCAGCGACGTGCACCAGCGACATCACCTGCTGCGGCAGCCACTCGTACATTTCGTCGCTGATGCCGTTGGTCTGTTGGGCGGTATCGTTCCAGTTCAGGAACGGCGATTGCGCGGTCAATTGCGGGACCGCCAGGATATCGCCGGCACGCTCGAAGGAACCAGCCAGGCCGTCCCGGTTGACAAAATTGGTGCGTGTTTGATTGATGCCCGCCACCAGTTGCCCCAAGGCTGAGTTCAATCCGGCCGGCCCGGCGGGATTGATAACAAAATTGGTAAGACTCGGCGGCAACTCACCGGGTAACGGGTTTTGATATCGCGGTACGAATAAAAATACCTGTTTCTCTATGGAAGTTGCAGTGGGCACATTGTTAGACAACACCTCCACGCCGCTGAACAAGGCCGACCAGGCGGCCAGCCCGGCCTGGGGCGAGGGATCTCCGGCTCCGACGTTTACCGATAATTGGCCCAGAGTGGCGTTGTCGTTGGGGGCCGTGGAGAAAACATCGAACAACAGCCGGTCCTGCACCGGCGCCGTGTTGGCCGCATCATAGTTTTGGCCATAGGTAAACTGGGTGTCGCCCGTCCATTGCGCCCAGGTATTGGTGCCGATATTGATGGGAGTCCTCCCCAACATCTGGATTTCCTGAAGAACATTCGTCGCCTTCAGGTAAACCGTCTGCCAAGGTGTGCCACGATGGACGCGGCCCAGCCAGCCGACCGTCGGGAATTTATACGTCGGGAAGTCCCAATTGTCCGAGGAGCGTACCAGCGGGTCCTTAAACGCCAGATCGTAGCCGCTGGTGTTGGCAAAAACGCCGGCCGGCACCGAAGAATTCCATCCCCAGGGTGCGTAGCGGTCATTCAGCTTGCCAAGGTTGGTGGGCGGCGCATTGCTGCTGTTCCATTGACTCCAGCCCGTCTGGAGACCGCCGGGTTCGACCCCATTGAAGTTCAAATCGCTCGCCAGATAATGCACCAGCGGATCATTGGCCTGCCACGACGTGTAACCGCAAATATAGCGGGTGGGCGTGAATGGCACTTGCACGGACAGATCGAGGTTGGTTGTGAGACCAGATGGAATGCGAGTTTGATTGTAGGTATATGAGGCTGTATGGTTCTCGTTGAAAAAGGCGTTGAACGAGGCAACCGCTTCGCTCACATTGGCTCCACCTTGAGGATCGCGCCAAGTACCATTATCTGAAGTTAAAACGCGAGGACGTGTACCATTTGGCCCGTAGGTATTGGGATCCAAGGAATTGAGGATTTGATTGATGACCCCGTAAGGCGTGCCATTGCTAAGCCCGGTAATCGCATTGGTATTCCACAGGCCATTGTCAAAATTAGTGACGGACGCATCCGCGATGATTGCGTTCAAATTGGTGATCGTGTCCGGGCCGGCGAACTGGACGTAATCAATGACGTGGTTGCCATCGAGCATGAACACCTGCAAGCGGTTCGTAATCACCATGTCAAATTGCGGCAACGGCGGCGTGCCGAGGTCGGGGTAATCGTAATTGTTGTTGATATCCTGTTCCGCAGGAATGAAAGTGTCGGTCAGCCGGGTTGAATTGTACGCGGGATTATCCCCCTGATACTCATAAATCGAGTTAGTCAGGAAAGACACGCTGGCGATCAAGGGAAGGTCAAACGAACCGGAATTAGGGCTTAACCGGGGGCCTGCCGTCGTGGTGCTCGTCATCGTCCACGGCATGGAGCCTGGCCAATAGTTCCCACCGTTGATGAAGACGGCATTGCGAAGTGGATAAAAGGAAGGATTGGGATTCAGTGGGAAGGCTGGAACGGTTCCCCGGTCACGATTGTTCAACGCCATCAAAAGATTGTCCTGCGCCACAATGGTTAAACCTGCGGCCGAGGGAAAATAGTTGGAAGCATACGAGTTCCAGCATTCCACGCCCAACGAATTGCTGATGCTCATGAAATACATCTGGTTCGTCTGGTACTTACTTAATGGCGCGTCAAGGCTGGGCCGGGTCACTTCCAGTTTGCGCGTAACCCCCACCAGCGTCAGCATGGAAAACTCGTTGAAATTCGGAAAACCTTTCTTCGCCCCAATGATCCAAGGCACGCCATAGACATTCACCCCCCCGTAGGAAGAATAATTAACCGCGCTCAAACCCAAAGGCAAACTGGTGACATCCACCGGTGGATTAAGTTGAAAGTCGTTGGTTCCGATAACTGACACGACTTGCTGATAGCCGTTGATATAGACGTTGGTGTAGCCGGACACGGGGTCTCTGGTGACCCAAAAAGTCGGACGGAAAACAGACGGGAAATCAGCGCCCAGTGCAAAAGTATTATTTGTGGTCGCGTCGTAAATGTTGGCGGCCAGTTGAAGCACGCGCTGGACGGCGGGCGTATAGACAAACTGGTTATTCACTAACACTGGAATGTGCGAAATGCCAAATGGTACGGGCATGTTCGTGGGGTTAAGCACAGGGTTGGCCGCCGTGCTGATGTTGGCGAAGCTGCCGTAGGTCAGCACGTAATTCGACGGGCTGGCCACCATCCATTCCTGCGAATAATCGCGCAGCATCCGGTCGGCGGCATTGGTGAAAAATTGCAGCGCCGTCCACGGAATGAGATTGGTCTGCAGGCCGGGAACCACGTTGCCGTTGGCATCCACGTTCCGGTAATTGAGGTCGAGCTTGCCCTGCTCCGGCGTGGAATCCACGCCCATCTGCGCGAGCAGGCGGTAATAGGTGTAGCGGTTGTAGGTGGAATAATTCGTGCCGGTGGCGCGCAAACGGCCGGCGAAGTCATTGCCCGCCGCAATTTGGGCCGCTGAAATGCCTTCTTGATTAAATTCCTTGCCCGAGTCAAACAAGTCATCCACTGAGAAAAAGCGGTTGGTGTTGGCCGCCCCGGCCCACGGCAGCGTTGGATTATCCTGATTGGCAAGAAGGCCTGCTTCATTAATGGGCGCCGGCGTCGTCTGCAACGGTCCGTCGCTGTATTCGTCAATATTGTCGAAGCGGAGCACGCCGAAATTGGAGAACAACCGGCTGGCGGGGTTTAAAGAGAGGTAGTTGTTGCCGTAGCGATAGGCCAGCAAGGCGCGGGCGTCGTCAAAGGCATGACCGGAATTGACAGATGGCTTCGGATTGGCCTCATTGTATTGATACCAGATTGCCGAACCGGGCGGGGGAAAAGCACCCGAGCCGACGATTTGACCCCATTGATTGGTATTCAAGTCGGCAAGGAAGGCCGCCAGATTGATTTCCCACGTGCCCACCCCCTGGTTGCGCAAAAAGGTGTCGTTGCCCACCCCGCCGGGAGGGGGATTCACCTGGACACCCCGGTTTCCAAACCCGGGCTGGGACTCGTCCAGGACCTGGTTGTGAATGGCATTCAAATCCAGCGCGTTGCCGACGGGCACGGCGATGAAGGCGTAGCGCGCCACAAACAGATTGTTCGGCCCGTACGGCTGGTCCGGATGTTGCAGCAGGCCCACCCATTCCGGATCGCCGACCTGATAGTTGCTCACCACGTTGAAGCTGCTCGAGTCTTGAGTTCCGTTCGGGTGGATAAAGAGGCCGGTGGGGCCAATCTCCGGCACCAAGCCGTTCGGGTCATCCACGCCATTCCGATTCAAATCCAGGTAGAACCGGTTTTCCATCGCGCGCGTCACGAAGTTGCTCATATAAACCGGCGCGCGCGGCAGATAGAATAAATTGCCCATCAACTGTAAAAAGTCGTTGGGATTGAGCGGATTGCCATTCGGATAGTAATAATTGACGTTGGTAAAGCTGGCGGCGCCGGCGACGAATCCATAGGGATTGATGTAATTGGTCGAGACCAACAAACCGAAGTTGTAGGGATTGGTGGTGGCGAGGGTATTGGCGACGATTTGTCCCTCGGCGGCGGCCAGCGCGTCGTCGGCGGCCAACTGGGCCGAGGCGGTATCGGTGGTGGTGGTCACCGCGTTGCGTTCACGCCGGCTGACGGCCAGAAACGTGAGGGCCATGAACGTCACCACCGCCAGCAGAATCAACGTGATGATCAGGGCAACACCGTGGGAGTGACGGGTGACACGTGACGGGTGACGCGAAAAAGGAGAACATTCAACATTCAACTCCCAACGCCCAACATCGAACGACCGGGTGTTGCCTGCGCGAATTCCTTCGGAGTTCGACGTTGAATGTTGAATGTTGAATGTTGGTTTGATCTTCATTGCTTCATTGGTACGCCGTCAGGTCAACATTGCGGATCATGACGCGCTGGCGGAACAAGTGTACCTGCCCGACGTGGGCCGATAAATATGCCGTTTGCGCATAAGCCGGCGGCAAATTGGGCAAACCCTCGGCGTGTTGGAGTACGGTGTCTTCCAGCACGCCCAGTTCCACCTCCACCGACGCAGGCACGGTGTTGCTGTACGCGTAAAAACCGGCCAGGCCCAGGTAGGGCGTCAGGAACAAGGTGTTTGGATTGATGAAGGTATTGGTTGAGCCATTGTAATTATACTCGTAGGTGTTCGTCATTTCCAAACCATTGGGATCGTAGGCGCGCACGGTCAAGTCCACCACGCCATCCATCAAATGGCTCCAATACGCGGAATTGGTCAGCGGGACTGAAATGAAGGCGTTGTACAGCGAAGCCGGCGACGCGGCCTGCACATTCGTGGTCGCATAGAAACGGTAGAGGGCATAGATGTCGTTCGTATCCGGTGATGGCCGGACCGGGACCACCGTATAACCCGTGCCCACCCAGGTCGGGCTGCCGCCGATATTTTGACGGCTCAGGCTGTAAAAGCTCTCCAGCACGTTGGTCCGCGACTGGCTGCTGGCGGTCAACGGTTGAATCAACGGCGGCGGGGCTGTGAAATTATTTGCAACTACTGCATAAAAATTAAAATTGTTATTCGTCTTGTAGAGACCTGTGTAACCAATGTAAGGCGGATACCAGTAAGTGGGAGGATTAGGAGGATTGTTCGTGTTGACCGGACTGGATGACGGCGTCATGGCTTCCAGATCGCTGGTGATCAGGCCCATGGCCAGGCGGCCGGATTCGAGGATGTCGGTCTGGGTGAGGCTGGCGCGAAAGGCTTTTTGGGTGCTGTTGAAGACCGTCATCAAGGCCAGCACGATGAGCGACAGCAACGCCAGGGTCACCAGCATCTCGACCAGGGTAAAGCCGGAACGCGTGACGGGTGACGGGTGACGGGTGACGGGATAAACCACCCGCGAGCCGATTCTCGTCACTCGCCACTCGCCTGCCGTGCCGAAGCCTGGCGAAGGCTGGTCACTCGTCACTTTGATTTCAGGTCTCATGGCGCGATGGTGAACGTTTGCGGCTGGAAAAAATACAACGCATTTGGAGAAGGAAGTGCGTAGGGATTGTTGAAGGGCAGCAACTGTCCGGCAACGGAGGTGCGGAACGTCTGCCGGCCATTGCCGACAGCCCCGCTGGGCAGCAACGGCCAGAGAAACGTCAGCCGCAGTTCATGCAAATTCGCGGCCAGTTGCGCGGAATAGGGTTCCACCGCCCACCAAGAAGAAGAAGACGGCGCCGGTTCAACATCGCTACTGGCGGCGGTTGCCCGCCAGGCAAACCCGATCCAATAAACCTCATCACCCGCCTTGTACGAGCCGTTTGGCAGCCAAAGTGGCGGCGTGTAAACCGCCCCCGGCACGTTTTGACAGATCATCTTGTAGCTGAAGGAATCGCCGACGACGATGGGATTGTCCTGCGGCGGTTTCTCCACCGCCGGCCCGCTGAGTGATCGGACACAGGCGACGACGTAATTACTATAACCAGGGTGATTAAGAATCGGAGTTGGAGTGCCATTTTTCGACGTGTATTCCGGCAGGCTCAGGAGTCCAATAATATTCGCGCCGTTGGTGAGCGCCATCGAACGAACTGGGGTTCTGTAAGCGATGGCGTTTGTATAGGTATAAACGTTCACTCCATGGTCGATGACTGCACCGCCAACGGAGTATAATGTCCACGTATTGCTGATAACAAAAACGTAATTGGTCAGGTCGTTCAGTCCGCGGGCGCCGTTGCGGATGTTTTCGATGAACACGGTCGCGTCCTGGTCAATCAAGGTCTCCTGGCGATTGTCTTTCTGGACGTTGAGGCCGGCGGGCAGGATGCCGATGATGGCCACCAGGGCGATGCCGATGATGGCCAGGCAAATGGCAATCTCGACCATGGTGAAACCTGCGACGGGTGACGGGTGACGGGTGACGGGTGGCACGCGACCGGTGACGGGATTTTCTTTTCTCGTCACTCGCCACATGTCACTGGTCACATTCGGTTTCATTGCACTTTCGGTTCTTGCAGCGTCGCCCGGCCGGTCAGCGGGTCGATGTCAATGAGGTTGTAGGCGTTCGTACTGTTGCCGGGCGGGACTTCGTAAAGCTGCGGCGGCCGGAGCTGAAACGTCTTGGTGGCCGGGTCCACCGCCGGCACAATGCTGCCGCGCGCCAGCGGAATGTATTCATGTCGGGAGGCAAGGTTCTGCCCGTCATCGGTCAACTGGCCCAGATAATTGAAGGCAATATAAGGCACCTTAAGGTAGAAAAAGTTTGTTTCCGATGGAAACGGAATGGTGTTGGTCATGTCGAACCCGTGAATCCGGTAGGAGCGGCCGCTGTCCAGCGGATCGGTAATGGTGTAAAAGACCCCCGGCAAGTTTGGCGATACGTTGAATTTTTGCAGGGCGATGAACGTGCCGTCGGGCAGCGACTGCCACGGGGCCAGGTAGTGCCATTGGTGCTGCCCCGGCTGGTCGCCCACCTCCCCGTAAGCGGCAAACGTGTAACCGGTCAGTTGTTTGTCGCACAGGTTGGTCACAGCGGGCAGAGCTTGTTCCGCCGGGGTCATGTTGTTCCAATAGTTGTTCCAAAAACCCGACGGGACGAAAATCATATAGACGGTGGTGCGCTGGCTGATGGCCAGTTGGCGGGCGCGGGCGACGTCGTTGAGCATCTGCTGGTCGGCGGCGGTCATGGCGTCCGTGTGGCCGAAATTTTTGAGCGCCGGCACCGCCAGCGCCGCGATGATGGCCATGATGCTCAGCACCACCAGCATCTCGATGAGCGTAAAGGCCCGCCGGGTGACCAGTGACGGGTGACGGGTGACAAGACAGGGGCATCGGGCGGGCACACCGCTGGCGGCCTCCCGCTCGACACCCGACGCTCGACGCTCGACGCTCATATCAATTCTGCCAGCTCAGAATGTTATCGTTGTTCACGCCCGTGTTGGCGGGGACCGTGGGATCGGCTTTTCCGTCCGGCCCGGCCGACCAGACCATCACGTTGCCGTGGAAGGCAAAATTATTCCCCGCGCCATTGGCGTCTGTCGAATTGACCAGCCCATTGAAACCGGCCGTGCTGCCTGCCGGGGTTCGCGACACGGCCTGCAGCTGATAGAAGGCATCCAGACAATGGTTGTCGTCATTCACGTCCATGGTGATGATGTAGGGATTTTTCCACGGATCGCGATAGACCAGGTCCGGTCCCACGCCGGGCAGATTTGGATCGCTGACCATCTTGGCATTCAGGAAAACGGTTTGTTGCGGATTCTTCTGGTGATTGGCGTTCACCGCCGTCACCGTGGTGTTGGTGATGTCCATCAAAATGGCGATGACTTCCGAATTGTTGGTATTATAGGTGACGGCCGGAGGGTTCAGCAGGTTGAATTTGGCATTCGCCACGCCATTGGTCCCGTAGGTGAAACTCCCGCCATTCGCTGACGCCGCGTTCTGCGCCAGGCTGGAAACCGGCATGCGGCTGTAGGCCGAATCATAATTCTGAATGGCCGTGACAATGTCCTGGATTTGCAGCATCGCCTGCTTTTTCTGCGCCTGAATCTTGGCGCCCGACAAAGCCGGCAACAGCATCGCCGCCAGGATGGCGATGATGGCGATCACCGTCAGCAATTCCACAATGGTGAAGGCGGAAGCGTGACGCCCGCCTGCACTCCGTTTCGGCGCCGCCGGCGTGACGCGTGACACGTGACGCGAAGGAGCCGGTCGCACCCGCGGGATCAACTCGCCACTCGTCACCCGCCACTCGTCACATTTTATCTTTATCGTTTTCATAGGTTGGGGAAAGTGATGCGCCGGGGGGAATTCCGGAACGCGCTTGCCGTCCTGGAGTGCGGTGGCGGCGACACCGCTTTCGATTCCATCATCAGCGTGAAAGCTTCCCGGGGCGTTTCAGAATGGCACGACCATCCCGAAAGCGGCGTCGCGCTCCGCTTGCCGCCGCAGTCCAGGACGCTGACACGCCAGTCAGGATCCTGCCGTTCCCCAAACCGCACCACCAGGCGCGGCCGCCAGGCCCGGTCGTGCCATTCAATCTTCAGGCAGCGGCGCCCGCGGCGGAAACTGGATTTGGAATGGGGACCCATAAAAAAACTCAGGGCACTGCGCTGTTGTTGACCTGCACCTGTTTGGTCCAGTTGCAGACGAGGTTGGTATTTCCGGCAATGCCGAGCTGAATCCACAAGTCATACGAGCCGGGGTTGTTGGTCCCGGGATAGGCGTAGCGCCAGGGATTCACCCCGCTGTTTGCCGACCCCAGCGGGGTGTAGCTGGAATCCGGCCCGCCCAGGGGAGTGACCAGCAGGTTGACCGGCGTGCCAGCCACCAGCACCGTGCCGACTTGATTGGTGTTCAGGTCCGTAAGAAAATCCCGGGCTGGTTGCGCGGATTCGTCGCCACCGGGTTTGCTGCAATTCATGAAACCACCCACCGCCGCCCCAAACACGCTGCTCAACGAGCTCACGGGAATCGTGGCGAGGTGGTCCAGGGTCATGTACGAAGGCGTGCCGCTGATGTTGGTAAGGACGGTGCCTTCCAGTTCATAGTAAAGCTGGTTGGTCAAGGGGCCGTTGGGACAGGACGGCGGATAAAAACCGCAGGCGGATTTGTAACGTTCCAGCGCGGTCTCCAACTGCGACATCTGGGCCTGGGCGCTGTGCAGATCCACCTGCCGTTTGACCGTGCTGGCCACCGGAAAAATCAGGGCGGCGATGACGGCAATGACGGCGATGACGGTCAGCAGTTCAACCAGGGTAAAAGCTCGTCGAGAGACCAGAGACGAGAGACGAGGGCGGAAAGCCCGCAACCCTGTTTTCGACTGGCACTCGACCCTCGACCCTCGACCCTCGATGCTTTTCATCGTTTTCATCGTTCACGCACTTCGTGTTCCATCCGTTCGCTGAGCCACTGCTTGATCATGCTCTGGTAATTCAAGTAACGCGACCGCGCCAGGCGTTTGATGCGCGCCAGCATCCGCGGGTCCATGCGCAACGTGATGGTCACCGACTCGGCGGATTCGGCGCTGCCGGCCACCGCGGCCTCCATCAGGCGCAGGTCCGGCCGGTTCTCCGCCCAAAAGTCCGCCTCGGCCTCTTCGGTGTCGAAGAGCGGGACTTCTTCCCATCTGGCAAACGTTCGCATAACTGTGACCTGTGACGAGTAACGAGTGACGCGAGCCAAACCATTCACGTTTCACTGGTCACGTTTCACGCCCTGCTTTTCACCCACATTCAGCGTGTGATCCATCTTCCGCTGGTAAAAGAAGCGTTCTTCGGGCGCGAACGGGCGGGCCAACAACACGCGCACCAGCCGTCCGTTCGTCCGGTACACGCTGAAAATGCCGATGCCACCCGCCGACATGCCCAGGTTGAAAAAACGCGCCTGCACGCCAAATCGCGGCGAGTCCGGCAACAGCCGGATGGCAAACGGGTCTTCAAAGGACTCTTCAATTTCCAGCGGAGTCAAAGAACTTTCCGGTGCAAATGGCGGATTATTCCAATCAAACTCCATAACGAGCTAGTCGTAAATAACACGCCCATGCAATGTCTTTACATTGTATTTACGCATGGATGCTGGTCTTTGTCAACGGTTTTTTTCGAACCGGAGCGAAACGGCTTGGGACCAACCGGACAAATATTACTGTGAGCCGCCGCCGCTGCCGGACAGGTTGCTGATCATGGCAATCAAGGGCAGGAACATGGCGATGACGATGCTGCCCACAATGACCGCCAGAAAGATGATCATGATGGGCTCCAGCAAAGAAGTCATGGCGGACACGGCATTGTCCACTTCTTCGTCGTAGTTGTCGGCGATGCGCAGCAACATTTCCGGCAGGGCGCCGGTTTGTTCACCCACGTCCACCATGCTGACGACCATGGGCGGGAACACCCCGGAACCTTCCAACGGCGCGGTGATGGTTTCCCCTTCCTTGACGGCCTCATGCACTGCGCCGACGGCGTTGGCGATGATGACGTTTCCGGCGGTTTCCTTGACAATGGTCAGCGCCTGCAAAATCGGAACACCGCTGCTGACGAGCGTGCCGAGGGTGCGGGTGAAGCGGGCGATGGCCACCTTGCTGATGACCGGGCCCAGGACCGGAACTTTCAATTTGAATTTGTCCCAGACCAGCCGGCCGATCCGGGTCCGGATGATCAGCAAAAACACCACGACAAACGCCGCGACGCAGATGGACGTCACGAAAAAGTGATTCTTGACGGCGGAACTGACCCCCAGCACGAAGAGGGTGAATTTTGGCATCTTGACGCCCATGCCCTCAAACACCCCCTGAAACCGCGGGATCACAAACGTCAGCAGCAGGATCATGATGCCCGTCGCCACGATGAGCACGGCGACCGGATAAAACATCGCCGCCTTGACCTTGCCCTTGATCTTCTGCGCCTTTTCGGAAAATTCCGCCAGGCGTTTCAACACCACTTCCAGCACGCCGCCCAGTTCGCCGGCCTTGACCATGTTGACAAAGAGGCGGTTGAAAACCTTGGGATGCTGGGCGAGCGCCTCGGAAAACGTGCTGCCGCCTTCGATCGCCAGCGCCAGTTCGCTCAGGATTCCCCGGAGGGTGGCGTTGCGTTCCTGCTTTTCGAGCACGCGCAAACCGCGCAGGAGCGGCAGACCCGCGTCCACCAGCGTGGCCAACTGGCGCGTGAACGTCGTCAACACCTTCGGCTTCACCCGGCCGCTCAAGCCGGGAATTTTGATCTGGATGTCGAGGGCGCTCCCCCGCCTTTTGCCGCCACTGGGCCGCGGCGCCGCCTTGGCTTTTTTCCGGCTGACTTTTTCCTGGGGTTTTTCGGCCTCGACAATTTTGGTCGGGAAGAAACCCATTTCCTTGACGCGGCCGATGGCCTCGTTCTGGCTGGCGACTTCGATCGTGCCTTTGGTTTCCTTGCCGTGCGCATCCAGCGCGACATAACTATATTTCGGCATAACTGTTGTGTGACCCGTGCCGGGCGCCGCGTGACGTGATTTGCGGCTCGCGTCACCCGCCACCCGTCACTCGTCACTCGTTAAGTGTATTTGACGATTTCCTCAATAGTGGTATCACCTTCAAAAATGCTGCGCAAGCCGTCTTCGCGCAAGGTCACCATCCCCAATTCGACGGCTTTCTGGCGCACCACCACCGTCGGCGCGCGTTCATTGATCAAGGTCCGGATCGCCTCGCTGATGATGAGCAGCTCGAAGATGCCCTTCCGCCCCTTGTAGCCGGTGTCGTTGCAGGTGGAGCAGCCGCGGCCATAATGAAAGACCTTGTCGCCCAGGTCGTGCGGCGAGAGGTTCAACAAGCCCAACTGCTCCTCCGTCGGTTCGAATGGCGTCCGGCAATTCTGGCAGGTGGTCCGGACCAGCCGCTGGGCCAGCACCGCCATCAAGGTCGAGGAAATCAGAAACGGCTCGACGCCCATGTCCAGCAGGCGCGTCACCGCCCCCGGCGCGTCATTGGTGTGCAGCGTGCTCAACACCAGGTGGCCGGTCAGTGACGCCTGGATCGAAATCTGCGCCGTCTCCAGGTCGCGCATTTCCCCCACCATGATGATGTCCGGGTCCTGGCGCAGGAACGACCGCAGCGCCTTGCCGAACGTCATGCCCGCGGCCTCGGCGATGGCCACCTGCATGATGCCATCGATGTCATACTCGACCGGGTCTTCGGCGGTGAGCAGTTTGGAATCGATGGTGTTGATGCGCCGCAGACAGGAATAGAGCGTCGTGGTTTTGCCGGAACCGGTCGGCCCGGTGACAATCATGATGCCGTTGGGACGCTGGATGGCCTCGGTGACATAGTCGTGCACGTATTTGGGGAAGCCGAGCGTTTCGATGTCCAGGTTGACCGCCGCGCGGTCCAGCACGCGCAACACGACCGATTCGCCGAACTGGGTGGGCAGCGTGGACACGCGCAGATCGATCTGCCGGTTGCCCATCGCGAAATTGATGCGCCCGTCCTGCGGCAGCCGCCGTTCGGAGATGTTCAGGCCGGACATG
>JAJXYT010000077.1 GCA_021780375.1 bacterium
CGCGGAGGTTCGCGAATTTCTGCCAGTCGTCGCCCGGCATCCGGCCGATCAACGAACCTTTGCCGTGAACGACCTCGTCGTGCGAGAGCGGCAGGATGAAGTTCTCGTGATGATGATAGAGCATCGCGAAGGTGAGATCGTTTTGATGATATTTGCGGTGAACCGGCTCGCGGCCGAAATAGCCGAGCGTGTCATGCATCCAGCCCATGTTCCATTTGAAGGAAAACCCGAGACCGCCGAGATACGGCGGCCGGGTGACGAGCGGCCAGGCCGTGGATTCCTCGGCAATGGTCATCACGCCGGGAAATTCCGTGCAGGTGAGGTGGTTGAATTTTTTCAGGAACTCAATCGCCTCAATATTTTCGCGCCCGCCGAATTGATTCGGAATCCACTCGCCCGGCTTGCGTGAATAATCGAGGTAAAGCATCGAAGCCACGGCGTCCACGCGCAAGCCGTCCACGTGGAAGCGGTCGCACCAGAACAGCGCATTGGCGACGAGGAAATTGTTCACCTCATGGCGGCCGTAATTGAATATCAGCGTGCCCCAATCCTGGTGCGCGCCCTTGCGCGGATCCTCGTGTTCGTAGAGCGCCGTGCCGTCGAAACGCGCCAGCGCCCAGTCGTCGCGCGGAAAATGCGCCGGCACCCAGTCAATGATGACACCAATGCCCGCCCGGTGCAGCGCGTTGACCAGAAATTGGAAATCGTCCGGGGTGCCGTAGCGGCTGGTCGGCGCGTAAAAACCGGTCACTTGATAACCCCAGGACGGGTAAAAGGCATGTTCGGCCGGCGGCATCAATTCGATGTGCGTGAATCCCATGCGTTTGACGTACTCCGCCAGCGGCGCGGCCAGCTCGCGGTAGCTGAACGATTCAGTCGGAGATTTCTTCCGCCAGGAACCGGGATGCACCTCGTAAATGCTCACCGGCGAACGGAGCGGCGCCTGTTCCCGGCGGCGTTTCATCCAGGCGTCATCCGTCCAGGTGAATTTTTTGTTGTTCCAGACAATGGCGGCGTTTTTCGGCGGCACTTCAAAGAAAAAACCGCAGGGATCGGTTTTTAATTTGACGCTCCCCTGCGCCTCGCGGATTTCAAACTTGTAATGCGCGCCTTCGCCGACGCCCGGAACAAAAATTTCCCAGACCCCGGACGCGCCGAGCAGCCGCATCGGATGAAAACGACCGTCCCACTGGTTAAAATCACCGACCACGCTGACGCGCCGGGCATTCGGCGCCCAGACGGCGAAACTGGCTCCGGGCACGCCGTCAATCACGCGCAGTTGCGCGCCGAGTTTCTCGTAAATCTTCCGTTCATCCCCCTTGCCGAACAGAAACAGATCCGACTCGCTGAGCGTGGGCAGAAAGGAAAACGCGTCGCGCGTCCGGCGCGTCCGGCGCTGGTGGGTGGTGACGACCAAATCGTAGGCATAAACCTTACTGGCCGAGCGGGTGACACCCTCAAAGATGTGCGTGTTGGGAATCCGCTTAAGCTCGAACTGCGGTTTGGTCTTCTCGTGGACGGGCTGGATTTCGATTTTGGCGGCGTCCGGCAGGAGCGCGCGAACGACGAGCCCCGACCCATCGCCCAGCGGATGCATGCCCAGCAGGGTGTGTGGCGATTGATGTGTCAGTTCGACCAGGCTGTGAAGCTCGTCCTGAGTCAGTATCATGCGGCGGCAATTTAACAGGGGTTCAAGAAAACGGCAGCAAAAACCGGCATGAAAATACGAGCAGCAGCGCGGCCTCCGGCGGGAACTAAGATTCCGCATTCCGGACACGCCGCGAGAAGGCGAGGCAGAGGAGAAATATCGGCGCCGGTTTCAGGGCGGCTGACAAGTCGGAAGTTAATGAAAAAACGTCAAAGGCAATGCACCAACGCCAGCGGACCGGCCTCACCGGTTGAGGCCGGCCAGAATGCGGTCAATCTGCTGCGCATGATTTTGCAGATCGCCTTCGGTCCAAATCACAAAATCGGAACGCGCGATTTTTTCTTCGACCGGCATTTGGGCGGCGATACGGTGTCTGATTTGCTCCGGCGTCCAGCCGCGTTCCAAAAGTCGATGGCGCTGCTGCGCCGCCGAACAGGCGACACAGACGGTTTTGGCAAAATGCGCTTCGGCTTTGGTTTCAAACAGCAAGGGGATCACGGCCACGGCCAGCGGGCGATCCTCCCGGCGCCAGGTTTCAATTTGCGCCAGCCAGCATTCTTGAATGCGCGGGTGGAGAATGGCTTCAAGTTTTTTGCGGGCGGCGGGGTCCGCAAAAACAATTTGCGCCAATTCATCACGGCGCAATTGGCCATCGGGGGCGACCAGGTTGCGGCCAAAAACCGTCTGGATTTCCGCCAGGGCCGGCTGGCCCGGTTCAACCAGCTGGCGGGCCAGTTCGTCGGTATCCACGACCGGTGCGCCGCGCTCGCGGAGAAACCGCGTGGCGGTGGATTTGCCCATCCCAATGCCACCGGTTAAGCCGAGAGTTTTCATTCCGACGCAGCGATTATCGGCGTCGGTTCATTGTCGGACGGGAATTTTTGAAATCAAGGCGCAACCGCGCGATAAAATTGCGTCCGGTTGGTCAGATTGGACGGCAGCGGAACGCGGATAAAGCCGCCGTAGGCGATATTGGTCGAAATATTCTGCCAGTGGACCAGGTCGGCCGAGGCCTGGATGACGTATTGCTGGCCGCTCTGGCCGGACAGATTCATGAATATTCCACCGCCCGTCTGCTGCTGCAATTGGATTTGGGCCGGCGTGGAGGTATTGGGCGCCAGCGCGATCGGCAGCTCCACGTCGTCAATGAACGCGGCGTCCAGACCCATGCTGATGGTCTGGTCCTTGGCATAGGTCCATTCCAGCGTGTGTGTTCCGGCGGTCAGCGGGAAGGAGTAGTTTGCCCAATCAATCTCTCCCGACCACGAGGCAAGCACCACGCCATCCACGGAGAAGCTCAGAATGTCAAAAGCCGCTTCCGAGCTGATTTTGAAGTCGAACGAGCCGGCGCCGGCCGCAAAATTGTTAGAGAGAATCAGCGAACTGCTTTGGCTGTTTCCAATCGGGCCCGACTGGGCGGCATAGTGCCCCACGTCAACCACATTGGATTGCACAAACCACGGCGCATCACCTGCCGTTGTCCATAGATTTGAAAGGGCCCCGGATTCAAATCCGTCGGTGAACTGCCTGGCCATAAAATTGGCAGTCACGTTCAAATCGCTATTCACCGCGAAGGCAAAGGGGTTGGCCACCGAAACTTCGCCGCCGTTCCACATGTCGAACTGGTCGTTGTGGTCGGGAAAGGCCGTGAGCAGGGCAAGGCTACCGCTCGCAAAGTCCGCCGAGGCTGACGGCAGGATCACGGCGCCACCCAGGTTGTTGATGGTGGACAACTGAACGGCGCCGCCCCCGGAGTTGGTTACCGTCAAATGATAGACGGCCGCCGGCGCAAAGGCGTAGCTCAAGGAAATCGTGCCCGAAGCGCCATCGTAACCATCCACCAGGATGTGATATGTCTGGCCGGACCGGACCGCTTGGGAAATGTAGCTGAAGCCGCCGGGCGCGCCGCTGTAGGCGTCATCGTTGTCAACAACGGTGGTGAGGTTGGCGACGTTAGTGCCGGTATAAAGGCCCAGAATCGTATCAAACGTGGAGTTGGTCGTGTTCAGCGTGAGCACGCCATCCGAGGACGGGGTGAAAGTCCACCAGAGTGATTTGCCGCCGGGGTTGCCGGCGGGATTCGGCTCACCGACTTCCTTGCTGGCGGCGGTGTTGGTGGCCGAAACAGTGCCGGAGGTGCCGCTCAATGGAATGGCGTCAACAAAATAATCGTTGGCCGGGGGCTCAACCAGATAATTGACCTGGACAGTCGCGGTCGCGGAGATATTGCCCGACTGGTCCACGGTGCTGGCCTTGATGATGTTAAGACCCGGTTGCAATGAAGCAACGGCCAACCAATTGGTTGTTCCAACGGCCGTAAACTGGTTGCCATTAACGGTCACGAAAACCTGGCTGACCCCGCTGGCGTTTACTCCCGGATCAGCAGCCGTGCCAGTAATGGCGAGCACCTGGCCAAACACCGTCAATCCGCTCTGGGGATAAGAGATAAACACCGCAGGTGCATTGGTGTCGGGCTGGCCTCCGGGCGCGAGTTGGAACAACAAAGTGCCCAGCGAGTTCGAAGCCGCGCTGGCGACGGCAATATGATAGGTCGTGTTAGCTTGGGCATTGAAACTGAGTTGTGCCGGCTTATAAAGGCTCAAACTGCTGTTCGTCGCCACCACGGGTTGGAGGCTGGTCAAAGTGCCACCCGTATAGACGGCCAGAACGTTATCCACCTTGCTGCCGACGGTATCAATAAACACATTGGTGTCAGCGGTCGGTGTCCAACTCCACCAAAGCGAGGCCGCCCGGTTTTGATCCCCATCATGGGCAGGTTCATTTGTTTCAATGGTGGCAAACCGATTGTTCGCGACGTAGAACCCGCCCGCGGAGGAAACCTTGGTTGCGTTGGTGAAATTGTCATTCGGCGGCGGCCCGATGATGGAATAATTGACCACATTGGTGGTCCCGATTTCTCCCGGCGCCGTGGCATTGATTATCATGGTCAGTGGATTGGCGGCGGCGGGCACCGACAAGGTGGCGTTATAGACCGACTGGCCGGCACCGTTGGTGAAGGTCAAAGTGGTCACGGTGGCACCAAGGCTATTGGTGACGACGGCGGTGACGGCGGCGTTGGTCACACCGTAAACGTCATTGACCGTCACCGATATCGGCTGTGGCGTGTTTTGCAGGAGAGCCGAACCCGTCGGTGGATTTACGCTCGTTTGCAGAATTCCCGTGCGCCTGCCGATTAGATCAGCAATCAAATTGGGTCCGTTGGGCGAACCCAATCCGGTGCAGAGGTCGTAGCCGGCAACGGCAGCGTATCTGGTGGGACTGCCCGACCATTCATTGTTGCCAGTGGCAGTGTCATGGAAATCGGAGGCATAGTTCGGCCCCTTGGCAATCGCGTAAATCATCGGATTGATAAAACCAACCGGTGGATGGCCGACTGCCGCGGCCTGCTGATTAACCAGGGCCGTAAAGCCGGCCCACAACGGTGAGGCGCAACTCGTACCACCTTCACCCAAGTCCTGGCCATCGGCCCGGACGTAAACGTTGTCCGCCGTCATGGCCACATCGGGAAAGTTGCGGTATGTCGTCGAACCTTGATTGGCGGACATGTCAATGCCCTGCTGCCAGGTCGGAATGGGATAGTAGCTGCTGGTTCCGCCACTGCTGCCAATACCGTCGGCGGCAGGGCCGTATTCAACGTCCCAATTCCAAACGGTTTCCGAAGACCAACCGCCGCCCGCTCCACCTGTGCTTAAAGTTGTCCCGCCGACGGAGGTGATATAAGGACTGTCGGCCGGGGTGCCGAAGCCGGTCGGATCGTCAACGGTTCCCGGCGGATAGGCATCGCTGTCACCGGACGACGCGAAGAATGATTGCCCCTGGGCCGCCATCTGTAAAAAAATATTGTCCGTCGAGGCCTTGGGACCGCCAGTCCAGCCCCAGGAACAACTGATTTGCCTGGCGGAATTGTCCTGGGCAATTTGGTTCAAGACATCGTTGGGAATGAAATTATACGGATTGCCCTCGTACACGATTACTTTGGACAAACCCGGCGCCATGGAGATGACCATTTCAATGTCCAAGGACACTTCGACTTCTCCGCCATTCCCGGTCGGGACCCCGCTGAAACCATCCAACAGCACATTTTGCAACGTCACATTCGGCAACCCCGCCTTGTTTTCGTAATAGGTAATGTCACTTGCACTATAGCCGTCAAATTGAACCAGGGCGATGGTCTGCCCGGTCCCGTCGAGCGAAACGCCCGGCAGGTAGGCGTTTCTGAAATCACTCCCGAGATAAGCACCCCCGGGTCCAGAACCCAAGAGTGATTTTCCCCCCGACACCCGCGGACTAGGAACGTAATTGGGATGAGGCCGGCCATAATTGTTGAGGCCGCTGATGTCCAGAACGGGAAGGGCCGCCGGTACTGACGGTTCGACATCCGGCGCGTAAAAGTCGCGATTCTCCGTCGGATGCCGGTAAAGCTTCATCTTCACATGAAAGGCTTTTTCAACGTCAGCCGCCGTCGCACTTACATCCACCAGCATCCGGTTGCCATAGGTAGCAGTCACCGCCAAGCCATTTGTTTTGGCGAAGGCGAGGACGGCCTGATAATCCTGTTCCGAAGGGCCAAACATCTCCGTGAATTGCAGCGGCGTCAGGAAGTGGTGGTAATTGGGGCTGGCCGGATCGTAAAGCTGCTGGAGCAGATTGGTCAGCATCTCCTGATTGTGCAAAGGCAGCCCGATGGCCAAGTGCAACTGCTTGCTTCCCGCGAGGTTGCCAATGGGTTGCAGGTGTAGTTTGGCGATGGTTTCGGGAACCTGTGCGGGCAGGGTCTTCAGACCAGCTGCCTGAACCAGCCCGGTGGAGAAAATAAACAAAACCACGCCCGCCACCACGGGGAACCTCCTGAAAAATCTGTTTTTCATAGACTCAAGCTTTCAGTTGGCCTCAACCAAATGCAATATCATGTTCGCTTCTCCATTCATGAACCAAGGTCACGGATGGCTCACCCGGTAAAACCGCTGGCTGGAAACCGCATTGGTATCCCAGACCGTGACGGTGGCATTCGTGGATCCCGTATTGGTATAGTTCAAAAGCGGCTGCCAGTTTGTGCCCGGCAAACTCGTGGCGTACTGGACCTGATAAGGCAGGTTGGTCTGGGCCAGCCACGTAATGGCGAACTTCTTCGCCGGTGGCGGGGTTTGAACCAGCGAACCCGCCAGAACCACGGGCAGAGTGTTAAATGGATTCGGATCAAGACCATTGGGGATTCCATTGCCATTCGAATCAATGACCAGGCTGTAACGCAACGCCCGGTTGACCGAAACGGTCTGGCCGTTGACGATGACATCCACCGAACTGTTCGGGCCGGCAAAGCTCCCGACCCAGCGCAAATGACCGCCGAGTTTGCCATTCAAAACCTCTTCGGCCTCCTGGGGCACCTGCCCGCTCCCGCCATTGGCAATCACGTAATAGGATTGCCCGTTGAGGGAGTTGTTGGTTTCCACTTCCTCTTGGGGAATCCCGTTGCTGCTCAAAACGGTAATCGCCGATGGGAGTTTCGCCGCCGCGTAATAAATGACGAGGTTCGGGTCGGTTTGCAGCATCTCCTCCAGGTTGGTGATCTGTGACAAATCGAGCAGGTCCACATACAAGGCATTGCTCACGCTCGCGCCGCTGAAATAGAACAGCGGCGGGAAGGAAGAAACGCCCTGCGGAGACAATATCAACTGACCCAGAGCCACATTGTTGGAATAACCAGCCACGGTCGCCCCATGATCCTGCCCCGCCCAAAGGTAATCCACTTCCGCCCCATTGTACGCATCGCCCGTGATGGCCGTCCCCAGCAAATCGCCGGTCGCCGGTTTGACCGGCAGGTTGAAACCATTCCCGCAAATCAGTGTGTTGTTGGCGGAACCACCCGAGTCGTAAAGCGCGCTGGTGAGGTTGAAATTCAACTGATTCCCGGCAGACAGCGTGGAATTGTCCAGTTTCAAAAAGCCGCCGGTGAAATCCATGTCCTGGCCGGAGGTGATGCCGGCATTTTCAATCTTGCCGCTGGCGGTCGTCACGAAGTATCCGCCCGGGGCATTTTCCTGTCCGCTGCTCTGGTAGAAAACACTGTTAATCATCTCACGGCCGCCGACACTGATGGCGCCATGGTTGACAAACGCGGCGTAGTTGGTGGGGCCATCACTCCCGAAATATGCGTCCTGGGGAATGGAGAGCGACCCGTTGTTGGTGAAGTAGAGCAGGTATGGCGTGAGAGTTCGGCTCCAATTCTGAAGATTGGGGCCGGAAAGGTTAAGTGCCCCCAGCAAGGTCAGGTTTTGGCCGTTGAAGAGAAAAGTATCCACCACGTTCATGGAATCACTGATGACCGTGTTGGTCTGCAAAATCAAATCCTGGACCGTCACCGGAACACTTGCCGACAAGGCCGTGGCATCCACCAACAGCACGTGAAAATCCATTTCGGCTATGTTCGTGAGCACATTGTTGGTGATGGTGGAAGAACCGTCGGAATTAGTAATCTGCGTGGAATTGGTAAATAATCCGGTGATCATGCCGTTGGTCCATTCCGCGCTCCAGGCGTACACATTTCCGTTCATCCCGGGCACGGACGTATGAGTGACAAGATTGGTCACATTCACATTGCCCGCCGCCGAACCGAGGTTAAAACTCAAATTCTGGCAGGACACAACCGCGCCCGTGCTGCCCAGAAAGTTGTTTGCCTGAACGGCAATTTGCGCTCCATCGCTGATAAGCGTCGTCTGGGTGAGATCCAAATTGGTGGCATTAATAATAATCCGACCGGGCAAATTCGTCAACGCGGCCCCCTCCGGATGCCTGACCAAATCATCAACATAACCGCCATAACCGGCATACGCGGCCTGAATCACGGCGTTGGAAAAACTGGAGTCATAAAAAAAATTGGTTGCTGGCGGCCCTAAGCCCAAAATACCCGGCGCGAAAGTGCCCGGATCCAGCCGGGACAAAGTGTAGTTGGCCGGACGGAAGGTCGGGTCGGCACACGTCGACTGGGGGTTGTTGCCTGTGTTTCCGGCCAGGTTTAGCGCCAACCCCCTGTTGGTCCAGGCGCCCAAGGTGTCCTCCAGATAGATCGAATTCCCTGCCATCGCCGAAGTCAACCTCACCGTAATGGTTTGGAACAAGTTTGAGATATTGTCGCTGTTGGCGAAAAACCGGTCATCCGGAATGATATTGGGGTCGCCGACGGCGACAAAGACCGCTTGTCTGAAGATCTTGGTGGGCACATTTGTCGTGATCGTTTGAAAGGTTAAATTCGTGTAAACGATATTGGTCATGTACATGGCCGACTCAATGTTCGTCGAGTCAGCCAGACTGGGGATAAATCCCAATTGAAACGCCCCATTTGCCAACAGGCACAATCCGTTCATATAGAATACCGGCGATCTGACCTGGCTGCCATTCCAGATCGCTGAACTGTCAAAGGCATAGGGCGTTGTGCTGTTGGGAAACGTGTTGGTTTGCTGCCAATCCTCGTCATAGATGGCCGTGTCCGGCGAAAAATTCGTCGTGGTGCCCGGACTGCCTCGCGCGGTAATGTTGGCGATCGCCAACACGCTGCGTCTTAGATTCACGTTCACGCCGGCCAGCACGATTTCGCCAGCGGCGCCGCCAGCGAGCGTTCCCTTGTTGACAATGTTGGTGGCGGAGATCAACAAATAACTCGCCAAGGCATTATAGACACTCTCCGGGTTCAAAATCGTGCCATCCGCCGCCGTGATGGCGCCGCGGCTGTCATTGAAGAAGCTGGCGGACATGCTGCGCTGGCCGGCAATGTCCGGGCCCCAATCAAATTCCCACCCCAGCGAACCGTTCATCGTTCCGACGTTGGTGTAGTTCAGCGTGTTGGCGGTTGTAAAAGGGGCGGTGGTGGTGATGTTCCAGGTGCCGGCGTTGTAAAAGCTTGTCGCGTTGACTTGGGGCGCCGCCGTGATGTTGCCGGTAAAAATGGCGATTGAATTCGCGCCCAACGCCATCAGCGGCGACAGCATCAGGCCGGTCAGAAACACCGATGATTGAAACCGGAGCCGTCCAAACATTTTGGAAATATTTAATTTCATTGGATGCGCCTCGGTCAGTTAATCGTTAGTGAATAAATCGCCTGCACCGTGCGCGGCGGCGTGCTGGAATCGGTCATCTGGATCACAAGGTTGGCAAACGTTCCGCTTTGGGTCGGCGTGCCGGAAATCACGCCGGTGGACGACAAGGTCAAGCCCGGCGGCAATCCCGCCGAATTAGAAGCCAAAGTCCAACTCACCGAGCCAGTGGTACCAGTAGCCGTGACCACAACGTTGTAAGCTACTCCCTTTGTGCCAGCTGGCAAGGCGGGCGGCGGCGGGGAAATCTGGACCAGTGCCGACGCCGCCAAATTCACCAGGCTGGTGCCGTTGGGATAAACCACCGGCGCGTTGGTCGTGCCGTCAAAGGAACCCCACAAGAAAGCGACGTACCCCATCCCCGGCGGTCCATTCAAAAACGGATACTCGTTTTCGTATAACGTCCCCACCTTGTCGAAGAACAGATTATTGGGTCCCGGGTCAATAGTGCCCGGTCCAGCAAGGCCCGTCTGGATATTGGCCTGATTAAAATTGATGTTTCTTGAAACCACCCCTTCGGCGGGAAGATCGCCCGCATTTCCCCCGAAATCCAATGCGCCAAACAGAAAATCGGGGACAGCCAGCACCCTCTGGAGGGTTTCGGTCACATACTGGCCATTGGTCATGACCACCATGGTGTATTGGTTGGTGATGGGCGTGACAAATTGCGCGTTCTGGTAATCGTAATTGTCGTCCCGCACGCGGAGGAATTGCATTCGACCGATGCCCTGATAGCCGGCGGGCGCATTGGTCGTCAACGTACAGGGCTGCACCACAAAGGCGTAATTCGTGAAGTAGGAAATCAGGTTTTGGGTGAAGCTTTGACCATTCACATTCGTAGTGCTTACGATCGAATTGGTTACGAAATTCAGGTTGGTCTGAAGGGTCTGAATAATGTTGGGTCCGCAAGTCCCGTTCGTAATGATGAAATAATCTCCGGAAACCACGTTGGACGTAAAAGTGTGGTAGGTGACGTTGGTCACCAGCGGGGAACCGGCCGGCGCACCGGTCAGCGGACCCACGGAGATGGTTTGGATGGCAAACGTGGCACTGGGATAGTTACTGTTGACGACCACGTTGGCGAAGGAGTTTTGGAAAAACTGCACAATGTTGGTCACCTGATTGGTCACCACCACCAGCGATGCCGGCGAGCCGGCGGGACTGCCGATATAATTGGTGAAATAGGCAACGACATTGGCCGAAACCACGTTGCTGAAGTAAGTAACCGGGTTGTTCCCAACGACCAACCCCGGAAACAATGCCTGGAGGGTGGCCGGATTATTGGTCAGCGATGCGGCCACCAAGGCGTTGTAATTGGATGTGTAAAGCAATTGAGACTGGCCGTAGTTGAACAGGGCGCTGCCGGCCGCCGGGGATTCCCGATAACCCGTGCTGGGCGTGTCGTAATTATTCGTGCTATAAAGCCAGCGCAGGCCCGCCAAGTCATCCCGCGTCAGTCCGGTGAAGAAAAAACCGTTACCGATGTAATCCACATCACCAGCACCCGAAGACGCCACCGGCGGGTTGCGGACCAGCGGGTCCGCCGGGATGGGCAGGGAAGCCGCGTCTGGCGGCGATATATTCGCCGCGACGCAGTTTTCGTAAATGAAATAATTGTAAAGCTCGCCGTTGACATAGGGCGAGTATTGGACCTGAGCGAGCGGGCTGGGAACAATGTCGAAATTTCTCTGATCGACGGAGTACACCATGTTGACCGGACACGGAGTGGTGTCAACATGAGCTCGCGTGTGCAACCCCCACGTGTAACGGACCGCATCCGCCAGACCCAACTGTTCCATGAGCACGGTCAACGTGTACGATTTCAAGTCGAGCAACTCCAAGGTCTCCGCCTGGTAATTTTCACTCTCCGAGTTCAAGGGAAACTCGGTCAAATTCGCGCTGTAACTATCCAGGCTGTTCGTCAGGCTCAAGGTGACGGGCGGAGCGCCGTTGGTATCGCCCAAAAAGCCATGGTCCGGGGCATACAAGAACAAGGGAGTATTTCCATAGCCATTCACGGCCCCATTAACAAGATCAAACGCCTGCTGGACGGCAAATTCGCCGTTGGAGCCGAAAAAATCGCTGAAACTCGGATCAAAGGCGTAATACATTACCGGCGTATTGCGCCGGTAGCCCTCCCCAAGGTTTTTGGGGCCAATTCCAAGAGGATCCGTGATGCCGTACGCCGCGTCGGTGGCCGGCAAAGGATTATAACCGATTACGGTCTGCTGCCATGTGTCGGCAACACTTCCATTTCCAGGAGTGCCGTTGGCCACCGGCCCCAGCAATGAAAACGCCCAAGCCGATTGGAGGCCCAGTGCCAGACCACCCATCCACAAAAAGTATTTAGTCAATTGCCTCATACACATTTTACTGACGCAGGAGCAGGATGCGGTAGTAGCCGGCGGAACCTTTGCCGACAAAAATTGAATCACTGGTTCCGGCCGCGAATCGCGGCGACCCCAAATTGGTCCACGCACCAAGGTTCGTCGCCGCCTGCACCTGGTAGGTGAAGCCCGGCTGGGTGTTCCAACTCAGGAACAAGCCTTCCGGACTATTGCTCAATACAGTTCGGAGCCAGGTGCCGGGATCCAAGGGATTTCCGCCGCTCAGGAATACTTGCAGCAGTGTCGGCCCGCCGGAGGCCAGCGACGTGTTCGCACTCGGCCACTTGCTGATGTCGCTGCCATAGTACTGAGTCATCCACTCAAAGGGTATTCCTCCCCAATTATATCCGCTCCAGGTTGTACCGCTGGCCGGAGCAGAAATCGGCGACCTGCGGCCATCCATAATAACGTAATCCACCCGGAACGAATGCGTGCTGCCGGCGGCCAACCCGTTGGCCGACGTCATCGTCCACATATTGCCGGTGGTCATCGCGGTCGGCGCGGATGCGCCGTCCACGTAAACTTCGTAATTGGAAATGGAAAGGCCCGTCACCGGCGGCCAGGACACCACCAATTGCGGTTGATAAACCCCGTTGCTGATTACAAACGGCGCAGAGACAAACGGCGGCGGCAGCGGCTCCAATGGCTGCTGGGCATTGAGATAACGTTGCGCGAACAAATCAAAGCTGTAAGGCAGGCCGGTAAAACTGCTCCAAACCGCCAAAAACTGACCGACGCCATCCGAGGTGACCACCGGTTGAATCTGCGAACCGGCGGTGGCAGTGTTCACGCGGAACTCGCCGCCCACCACCGAGCCATTGCCACGCAAAAACTGTCCGTAAACGCCTTCGCGCGAACCATCCTGCGCCAGGCTGGTCCACACAATCAAATAATCCGTTCCCAATGAGCTGATTCGCGGCGCATATTGATCGCCATAAAGGTAGGAATTGACGCGAAGAACCGTGCTCCCGCTCCCGGCGCCAGCACTGGTGAACGAACGGGCATAAATATCCAGACTGTTGGTCTTCGGGCTCGTCATATCACGTGCGTCCCAAGTCACCATGAAACCACCATCCGTGCCGGCGGCGACATCAGGATTGGCGCAAGGATTCAAATCCGCGTTGACGAGGAATTCATTACCTTGAGCACCGCCACCGCTGTTGTAAAGCCGCGCATAAATATCCACGCTGGCAATGGGGGCCGTTGCCGTATTTGTAACCGTAAACGAACCGGCTCCCGGGGTTGGCACGGTCGTCCGTTCCTGCTCAGAGACCCACGACACGACAAATCCGCCATTGGCCAGCGCCGCTACCGCCGGCGTGCGTTGATTGAAGGAAGTAAACTGGTTAACCAAAAATTCACCGGTGACCGGTGCGCCCGCCGGCGAGAAAATCCGGCCATAGACATCCTGCATGCTGGTGGAACTGGCCTCATCATAACTGGCCCAAACAATCACGACGTTGCCATTGGCCAAGGTCGCCACGGCTGGCGTTGCCTGAAAATTATTGGTGAAGGTATTCACCAGCACATCACCTGTCAGCCAGGTATCATTGGATCCTAGAAACCGGGCGTAGATGCGTTGGGACGCACTTGGCCCGCCCTGCCAGACGAAGACGGCGCCGCCGCTTTGCAGCAACGCCACCCGCGGGTTTTCCTGATCACCCGCGCCCTGCACATTGACCCGGAAGGAACTGCCTGATCCGGAAAGCGTGCTGTTCAGTTGCATCGCACTTACTCCCCAGCCGTCGCCGTCAGTAATGTTATCCTGCCAGACGGCAAAACCGCCACTGGTCGTCACCGCCACGTCCGGATGAACCTGATCCCCGGGCAGGGAGCCAACGATGGCGTACTCCGTTCCGTTGGCGGCGTAATAATTTGTCTGGCCCCAAACGACGGCCGGAAGCGCGAGCATCCACCCCCAGCAAAGACATACGACGGTCTGGCGGCGGAAAAATCCCGATTGGATGGCCGTACTCATGATATAAATCTAGGGCGAGCCTGTAGTATTTGTCTGTCAGTTGGAATACGACTGTTCTTGTAGTGTTTGACACTACAAAAGACAGTCGGGCAGCTGAACCACAATGGCATAATCAATTTTTCCCATTCTAAACAGGCGCGCTGGTTTTGTCCAAAAATTACTTCGGCAAAACCCGTCCGACGCGGTCTGTGCCCGGGCACCTTGACCCAATTTTCAAGCCTGCTTCGCAACTTCATTTTTTCTAAATCAAAACCGCCTGACGTTCGTGCGCCTCTTCGCCCAGCGCCGCCAGCAGCGTCTTGAAACCCCAGCGCCGGTACAATTCACGCAAGCGGCCGGCATCCGCCGGCTTTTCCGCCAATTCATCAGGCGCAAATTCACACGGCAAATTCTCGCGCAGCCGCACCAGTTCCTGGTTGCGCCGCACCGCGCCTTCGGCGGCACGCAAGTTCGCGCGCAGTTTCTCCGATTTTACTTCCCCCAGCCGTTCATACAAAACACGAACCGACCCGAACCGGTTGAGCAACTCCGTGGCGGTTTTCGGGCCGACCCCGGGCACGCCGGGGATGTTGTCCACACTGTCACCCGTCAGGCTCAACCAGTCCACCACCTGCGACGGCGGTACGCCCAGTTTCATACGAACCTGCTCATCGGTCCAAATGGTTTCGGACTTGTCGTTCGGATTCAACAACCCGATTGGCCGGGACACCAATTGCATGAAATCCTTGTCGGAACTGGCGATGACCACCGCCATGCCCGCCTCGGCCGCCCGCCGCGCCAGGCAGGCAATGTAATCGTCCGCCTCCACCCCTTCGCGGCAAAACGAGGCAATCCCCGCCGACTTCAAATAACTGACGATTTCATCCAGTTGTGGTCTTAGCGTTTCGGGCATCTCCGGACGTTGTGCCTTGTATTCCGGCAGCGCCGCCAGTCGTTCCGCGCTCAGTCCCCCGTCCCAAACCACGATTAAATGCGTGGGTTCAACGGCGGCGCGCATCTTCGCCAGCATTTTGACAAAGCCGTAAATGGCATTGGTGGGCTGACCCGCCGGCGAATGCAAATCGCGAATCGCGTGAAAGGCGCGATAGGCGTAAGCGTGTCCGTCAACAATCAGCAACCGATCCATAAATTCATCCGGCTTTCAAGGTTTACCCCTTGTTTTCAATGGCATCCTCCGAACGGGTGGCGGCGATCTTAACCCGAATTAAAATTACTGCGGGGGCAGGGTTACTTTCCTGTCGGTTTCAGTCATCTGCCCGGCGCCCGGCGGCTGCGGCGGAATGCTGCTTTGCGCAAACGGCAGCTCATCGTCGGAATGAACGCGGTTGCCGGCGGGATCCACAATGGTGGAGGTGACAAAAATCATCAGGTTTCTCTTTACGGAAGCCTTGCTTTGACTTTGAAAAAGACGGCCGATAATCGGTAAATCGCCGATCACCGGCACTTTGTCTTTTTCCGTCTGGGTCGTGGAATTGATCAATCCGCCCAGAACCACCGTCTGGCCATCCCAGACATTGACCGTGGTGATGACCTGCCGGATGGTAAACTTCGGCAAAATGACGGGCAACTGCACGACATTAAGTCCACCGGTAGCGTTGGCAATGTTCGGCGGCACGTCATAACCCGCGAATTCAGTCAGCGACGGGATCAGGGTCAGGTTGATGGTATAGCCATCCGACAGAACATACGGCACCACATCCAATATCGGGCCGGTTTCCAGCAGTTGGGTATTCGGGGTAATCGCGGAGACATTGGGTTGAGAAACCACCGTCTGGGCGCAAGCGGTTTCAGCGGCGCTGGCGACAAGAAAAATTCCCAGCGCCAGTTGGAGAATTTTATATTTCAGGTTCGCTTTCATTTTTTGCTTAAGAAATATGGTTAAGGTGTGCCGGTGGAGCCGATGGACGTGTTGCCTGTCCCTTGCTGGAAGCTAAAGCCCGTGATGATCGTCACATCCTGTACCGCCCGCATCTCGGTCTGCCGACCGCTGGTGGTGGTGACTTCCGGCTCGGCCAATTCCTCGGTGCCCAGGCGCTGCTCCAGAGCATGGAGTACCACCTGGAAGTTGGGATTGGTCAAAATGCCCGTGAGGCTGGCAAGGGCCGGGATATTTCCATTGTTGAGGCCGCTGGTCAGACTTTGCACCGTGGTCGGGACCATGGTGTTGTTAAAAGCATTGCCGGGGAACGTTCCCCCGGGATTAGCGGCTGAAACCGGCACCGTGACCGATCCGGCGTTGCCAGCCGTGCCTTGAACGGAATTCCCAATATTGAATTGCCCCAAATACCAGTCAAACCCCAGGCCGGTGTTGTCGTCCTGTTCCACCTCAACAAACCTGGCCTTGATATGAACCTCGGGGGCCACCTGGTTTAACGCCTGAATGGCGCTTTCAATGGTATCCAGGTCCTGCATCGTGGCGCGGACGAACAACAGCCCCAATCGGTCGTTGAAGAAAACACTTTTCGGCGGGAACAAATTCACCCCCAAAGTTGAGAAGAAATTCCGGGCACTCAGGCTGTAGTCCACCATGTTATTGGTGCGAGTTACCGACATCAATCCACCGTTGCCAATTTGACCGCCGCCGCCGCCGCCGCCGCCGCCGCCGCCGATGCCACCCCCCCCACCGGACATATTCCCCGAACCCGGCGCCGCATTAACCACGGCCAGAACCCCCACGGACGTGCTCTGGTTGCCACTTCCACCGCTGCTGTTGCCGCCACTGCTGCCGCCGCTGCTGCCAGAACTGCCGCCGCTGCCACTGCTGCCATTGTTATTGTTGTTTACAAAAATCTGCGAACCCACACTTTCCAGGCCCTGCACGAAAGTGTTGGGATCTATCCTGAATGTCCGCGAGTATAGCTGGGGCGAATGCGGTCCCTTGACTGAGAATACAACGGCATAATCATTGACGGAATACTCAATGGGATGGTCCGCCACCTGGACAATTGCATCCAACGCATCCGCCATTCGTATATCAGTGAGGGCGGGGTTGATCCTGACGATGACGGAATTGATGTCCACGGCTTCCCCTCCCACCGTCGGCATCGTCGAGCCAATGGGCAAACCGGTTGTGGCATCAATTTGCTGGTCACCGCCAGGCGCGCCTCCCAGCCCGCCACCCGGGCCAGGTCCGCCAAAGGGAGACCCTGCGCCAGTGGTGGGAGTGGTGGTTATTACGGAGGCCGAATTATCCGGGTTGGGATTAATCAGAAAGTTGATGCCGACCTTGTCCGGGTCGCGCAATTTGGCCTGCTCACTCAGGTTGCGAACCACTTCACTTAATGGCAGACCATCGTAAAACACCCGGTCGAGCCGTATGCGGTTCAGTTTGCTTTCAATCACCTCGCGCCCGGGGCCGGTGTGAATGAGGTTGGTGCTGGCATAGGGATTGGGCACGGGCATCTGCACATTGTTGCGGATGGGGGATTCCCAGGCCTTGCTCACTTGCACGATGCGGCTTTGATTATCGGTCGTGTGGATTCGCTCCTCACGGGCATACATGCCCTGTTTGACCAGGCTCAAATAATAAAAAGCGCCCTGGCTCCGCGGATCCAGCTTCAGCGCCTGCTGCAACTTGACTTCCGCCTCTTCAAATTTGCCCATTTCATAAAGCAGCTTGCCGTCCCGCACCAGGGTCTCAGCTTGCGTCTTGTCGTTGGCAATCATGGGAACCTGCTGGAGGGTTGCGTCATCGGGCACCTTCCCGCGCAGGGAGGCAATCAGGCGGTCATTCTGTTTCTTGAAAGCCATTGCGGCGGGATTCTGGGGGTCCACTTTCAAAACCCGGTTGACCTGGGTGTCGGCCTCCCGCAAGCCGGTAATATCACCTTGACGTTGTGCTTCCCGGGCCAGTTCCATTCTCACGGCCACGAGTCCGGAAATGGTTTGCGCCGTTTCATCCGGAATGCCCGAACCGATCTGCTGCACGAGGGCATAGGCGTCTTCGTAAAGCCGGGCAGCCACCACCAGGTCACCGCGCGTCGCGGCATCCTTCGCCAGCACGAGCTTCTGGCGCAGCACCACCGTGTTGGCTTGCCGCAACACCGCTTCGCTGACCGCCATGTCGGTGGGACTGTTGGTTTGGGCCGGCGACAACAAGGCGCCGGCCAATATCAGAATGAGACCGAGTGGGACAGAAACTGCTTTAGTCATGGATGAATTCAGGTTTGCCGGTATCAGTGCTGCGCGATGCCGGCGTCGTTGCGAACCGATGTCATTTAGAATTGTAAATCAACGTTGTTTTTTTCTGGTTTGATCTGGCGGATAATACCACCTCGTTCCGGCTGATGGCAACGATAATGTAATCGTCACCCGCAAATTTCAGATCGTCACCCACCCGCTGCTCCTGCCATTTTTTTCCCTCGGGACTGTATTTCAAATCCGCCAGGTAACCATCCAGGCGGCGGAACGGTTTGTTGGGGGACAAGGTCACCCGCTCGCCGGAATCCGTTAATCGCAGAATCAATTGGGTCGGATTTCCCGGCGGCCCATTGGCGGCGATAAGGGTGAAGACATCGTTCTTATCACCTACCGAAGCGTAATGCGACCGCGCAGCCCGTTGCCACGCGGCGGCGGCCGCCTGCCGTTCCACACCGATGACATAGCGCGCTCCGAATTCGTTGGTCTCCACCGAATCCAGCGTCAGGATAAAATAGAGCGGCGTGATTTTGGTAATCTTGACGGCTTGCGGACCGACTTCATTGCCGTTTTCAATCTTGATCAACTGGTTGTTAACCGCCCTTTGCCATTCCACGGGATTGAACAGCCGGTTGGTCGTCTCAAAGTTGAGATGGTAGGGCAATTGCAGGCGCGCAATGGCATTGCTTTGTTCCGTCAAATCCAGCGGTGGAAGCGGCCGGACGGGATGGTGAATGATACCGGTGCGGGTTTCGTCCAACACATTGCGGTCGTGTAAAATCAGGAACGGCAGAAAGACCATGGCCCCGACCAGGCCGAACAACACGACCCCCAGCAGAATCTTTTCGTAATGTTTTTTGAGGAAATCCATGCGCTTACTTCGCCGGCAATAGTTTGACGATCTCGACCTCCAGGGTGATGCTCAAAAGCTGTTCGTTGAGCACCGTTTGCAATCCCCCTCGGCCGGTGGGAGGCAGGCCGGCGGGTGCGAACGGGCGCGTAAAAGGCGAGGGCCGCCCATACGGCGCCGCCGACTGATCCGGCAGGCCCATCGGCGGGGCGCCGGGCGCGGAAGGGGCGGTGGTGTCTCCCGCTGCGGGCTGGACGTTGATGCCTTTGACGATGAACCCGTGTGGCGACGACGCAAAACCGGACAAGACATTGGCCAGATCCTGGCTGAAACAGCGGAAAGTCACTTCATAAGGCATGAAAACAGCGAGGTTATTTGTCACGGCCGGTTCATTGAGATAATCCGACTGCGGACCGCCGGCGTCATCCGGCGAAGCCGGCACCCGGCGGACACTGTCCAGGGAATTGATTTTGGCGGCAAAAAGAATTTTACAAAGCGCCCTCACCTCGCCGAGTTGTTCCGAGAGCGGACCAAGGCTGCCCGGCGCAAACTTCACCATCGATCGTTCCGCTTCGAACGAGAAACCATACTGAGGCGGCAAGCTGACGCTGGCATGGTCAGCCTCGACTTGCAGTTGATTGATGGTGTGGTCGCGGGCCGCGGCGAACTGAGCATCCGCCACGACGCCATTCGTCGGGTTGGGGATGGGGGCAATGGGCTGAAAATACTGTTGCGCCTGCTGAATCCACTCGCGAATTTGCCGTGCCTGTGCGCCGGCAATTTGGATATTATTGACCGTGTCGTTGCCGGGCGAGGGGTTTTGACGGTTTAAATTCTGCAGGGTGGTGTACATCTGATTCAAGGTGTCCAGCGCCGTGTTGTTGCGCCGCCAGTTTTGAAAATCATAGACACCCGCCGCCGCCAGCAACCCCACGGCGATGACGGCGCCGATGAAAAAAAACAAATTTCTCTTAATCCAAGCCATGTTACAAATTCAAAGGGTTTTTCAGCACCGCCGTCATCCCAAAGGTAAACGTCCCCGAAGCGTCCTCGGCATTGATTTGACCGACCAGTTGTGTGGCCTTGGGATCAAAATAGGGGCTGGCTTGCAAGTTATTCTCCACCGTGTAGGCAATATCAGCGTTCGCCGCCGGGTCGACCGAGGACAAACTGACCGCACGGAAAACCAGGGTAATGATCCCCACTTGATTGGTTTGAGGCGACGTGGCATTCACAGCGCCGGGTCCGCCGGGTCCGGGGGCAGAACCATATCCGGGACCATATCCGGGACCATTGTTGTAACCCATTCCCGGTCCTCCGGGAACCGCCATCCCCGGTGTGTTGGCCAGCGCCGTTGACGCCAAGCTGGTCAGCTGCTCGATCCAGATGCCAACCTGGACTCCCTGCTTTTCCGCGGACAATTTTTTCTGAACATCATTCTCGGCACGAATGAGGACTTGTCTCATGTCGGCCAGCACGTTGCCCCAATAATACCGATCATTCATCCACGCCGCGACTTGATCGGCTTCGCTCCTGGTGGCGCCGACTTCACCGTAAATTTTGTTGAATCGGTCGGCCTTTTCCTGCATCCGCTGGATTTCCGGTTTGAGCCGGTCAATTTCGGTCTCCTTCGACTTGGCCAGCTTCTCGAAGAGGAACCCCACGGCCAAGGCGACCGCCACCAGGCTGAACACCGTCGCGGTGAAATACGGTTTCTTTTCGTTGAAAGTGCGCCAGCGCAGGGTGCTCTCCGGCATCAGATTCATTTCCACCGGACAGTTGGCCAGATTGCGCAGGCCCAGACCGACGGCTTCGCCCAGGGAATGCGCCACGCGCGCCAGTTCCTCCAGATTCACCGCGGGATCAATCTGCACGTTGCGGAACGGATTAAAGTACTCCACCGGCGCGTTCAGTTTCTCGGCGAAAAATTGCGCCGTGTACGGCATGATCGAGGCGCCCCCGGCCAGGAAGAGCCGCAGCGGCGCCGCCCCGCCCATCTGGCCGCGGTAAAATTGGATCGTCTGGTTGACCTGAATGTGCAGCTTGGTCATGAATTGCCGGGCGATCTTGGAAATGGCCGCCTGATTCGGATTCTCCGGCTCTTCGTAGGCGCCGCCGAGACTGACGAAGCCCTCGGCAATTTTGATTTGTTCGGCCACTTCAAACTTCAATTTCGCTTCGTTGGCAAAATCCTGGGTGATGGAGTTTGCGCCCAGGCTGATGCTGCGGGAAAAAACCTTGCCCTTTTCAAAAAAAAGCAGGTTGCTCGTCTTGGCGCCGATGTCCAGCAACATGGTGCAATCTTCCAAATCCCCGTAGTTGTAGCGAAACGCGTTGCACAGCGCCGCCGGCGACACGTCGCACAATTGCAGCCGCAACTTCGCCTCCTCGGCGATGCGAAACAATCCCTCGACAATCTCGGACTTGATCGCGACCAGCAGCACTTCCAGTTCGCCCGTGGCACTGGAGCCGAGAATCTGGTAGTCCCACACGACTTCCGCCAGCGGGAAGGGCACATTTTGTTGCGCCTCATACTGGATGATCTGCGTCACCTTGCCCGCGTCCACCGGCGGGAGTTTGACAAATTTGGAAAAGACCTGAAAGCCCGGCGCACAGACGTTGATGTTCCGGGCCGCCGCGCCGGTTTCCGCCAGTATTTCCCGCAGCACCTTCAGCAGGACGGTTTCCCGCGTCGCTTCCGCCGCCCCCTCCGGGCCCAGCGATTTCAGCCTGAAATCCTTCAAGCATAAAATGCCGGCTTCGTTGATTTCAAAGGTCGCCAGTTTGAGGCTGCCCGCCCCAAAATCAACCGCCAAAAATGACTTCGCGTTCAGCATTGCTGTGTTGGCGCCGTGCGCTGCCGGCAAAAGACGCCTGAATTCTTACTCTTTATACGTGCAGCCCGTGTTGCTTACTGTAAAATTTCTGGACGGTCAATTACAAAACTTGGAAAAATCTTTGTGGTAAATCCGGTAATTCCTGTAATAAAATTATTGCGCCTTGGCGCAAGCTTTGGCTTTATCCTCCTCGTGTCTGGACGAACGCCGGCCAGCGATTGAGCATGAAGCGTTGCCGCATGTGCATTTTTTACTCGGGCCACGTGCAAGGTGTTGGTTTCCGTTATACCACGAAAACCGTGGCCGCCGGATTTGAAGTGACCGGCTCCGTGCGCAATCTGCCGGACGGCCGCGTGGAATTGATTGCCGAAGGCACGCGCGGGGAATTGGAAGCTTTTTGCGCGGCCATCCGCGACGCGGGGCTTTCGGCACTGGTCCGGGACGAAAAAGTCACCTGGAGTGACGCGCAAAATGAATTACATGGATTCGAGATCGCAGGATAAACTCAAATGAAATTCGCTGTCATCGCTGACATTCACGGCAACCTGGAGGCGTTCCGCACCGTACTGGCGGACGCCGAACAACAGAAGCCCACGCATTACGTCTGCCTCGGCGACGTGGTGGGTTACAACGCCAATCCCAAGGAATGTCTCGAGATCGTTCGCAGCATGGAGATTCCCTGCGTCAAGGGTAATCACGACGAATACTGCTCCACCGACGACCATCTGGAGGGTTTCAACCCCAATGCCGCCGAAGCCGTCCGCTGGACGCGCGCCCAGCTTTCGGCCGAAGAACGCCAATGGCTCCGCGACCTGAAATACACCAAATTGGTCCATAATTTTACCATCGTCCACGCCACGCTCGACGCGCCCCAGCGCTGGGGATACGTCTTTGACAAACTCGCCGCCGCCGCCAGTTTCCCTTACCAGAACACCCAGCTTTGCTTCTTTGGCCACACCCACGTGCCCGTCGCCTTCATGCGCGACACCGTCGTGCGCGGCGGCACTTATTCCAAATTCAAAATCGATCCGTCCAAAAAATATTTCATCAATGTCGGCGCCGTGGGCCAGCCGCGTGACAATAATCCCAAGGCCGCCTATGTCATTTACGATGTGGACGCGGGTACGATTGAACTGCGCCGGCTCGAATACGACATCGCCACCGCCCAGAAAAAAATCCGCGCCGCGGGCCTGCCCGAACGCCTCGCCGAACGGCTGGAAGTGGGAAGGTGATCGCAGAGTGACGCGTGACAAGTGACGCGTGACCTGAGCGGGAGCGTGCGACTGGAAATCCTGTCACCGGTCACCTGCCACTGTGAAAATCCTCATTCTCAAACCCAGTTCGTTGGGCGACGTGGTCCAGGCCCTGCCAGTGCTCCGGCTGCTCAAGCGCCATCGGCCGGCCAGCGAAATTTTCTGGTGGATTGATTCCCCTCTCGCGCCGCTGCTCGAAGCCGATCCCGACCTGGCCGGCGTGGTCCGCTTTGAGCGCCGGCGCTGGGCGGCGCCGCGACATTGGCCGGAAATGTTCCGTAGCGTCCGCTGGCTGCGGGAACAAGATTTCGACTGGGTGATTGACCTT
>JAJXYT010000132.1 GCA_021780375.1 bacterium
TTTTCATCGGGGCAATATGTCTATTCACTAGACATATTTCAACATGAAAACATCCCATTTTCTTCATTTGGCCAGAAATCTGTCACACACCCCTGGCGCTGCGTGTCCCGGCATAATCAGGGTGCGGACGGGGATGCGAAATTCGCCATTTTCCGATCGAATGCCCAAGCCGGCCAGATGTTCACGGGGCGCCGCGGCCAGCAACGCCCGGATTTTTGACCGGGCTTCCGGCGGGGTGTTCCCCGATTTCGCGCCAGCGCCGGAGGGTCAAGCCGCCAGCTGCGTCAGTTATGCGTCGGTTCACCAACCACCTTTCCCTGCATGGCTTGTTTGAAGAATTCCCCTGAACCCGTGAGCTCAAAATTCCAATTTTGCAATAAGCTTGGTCCCCACTCGGGATCGTAACACCAGGCGACCCAACTGATGCCCTTGCCTTCGAGATAATTGACAATCTGCGGCCCGTAATCGTCAGCTTTGAGCACCGTCCCCCTGGGCACGGAAAATCCGATTTCCGTTGCGATGACCGGGTATTTGTCGGCAGCAAATCCAAAATCCTCTTCCCATTTTGGCGGCCAGGGCTGTGACCGTTTGTTCGGATAAGGATGTGTCACATAGCCGATGCCCTCCGCGTTAATCGGTTCCAGGTTGAGCGGCGTCAGGTCGTACGCCCAATCAAATCCGGCCACGAGCGGGATGGTATTGGTGTCAAACGCGCGGATCACGCCGATCATTTCCTCATTCAGCTTCTTCCAATCACTCCAGGAAACGCTGCCCAGTTGTCCGCGATAAGTCGTCGGTTCGTTGAACAATTCATAAAAGGCGACCGTGCCGGTGCCGCCATGGTAATGCTGGGCAATGGTGCGCCAGAAGGCGAAGGTTTCCTTTGGCGAGGTGTCGTACATCGGGTCCTGAAACAATTCCATTTTCAAATTACCGATGGAATGCCAGTCAATGTCCACGTAAACCCCCAGTTCATTGCCCCAGGTTACCGCCTGGTCGAGCAACTTGAGATATTCCCGGGGCGTGCGCTCGCGCCAGGCAATGGGATGGACCGGAATGCGGACGAGGGTCGCGCCCATGGCCTTCACTTCCTCAAACAGGTGTTTGTTCCAATGCCCTTCGTGTTCAAGCTTGTCGGGGTCGGCGATGGAGACGCCGCGAAACAACACGGCCTGGCCTTCCGGGTCCACGAATTTGTTTCCTTGCACCCGGATCCGGGGCGCGGGTGCCAATGCCGAGCCGTCGAAGGGCCGGCCATAAGGCCGGTCGTGCCACCATTGATGATAGCTGTTGGTCCGGGTCGTTTCCTGGGCGTTGACACTCAAGAGCCAGAACAAGGCGACGCAAACGCTGGTAAGAAATGGAAGAGAAGTTTTCATTTTTGTGGTCAAAACTAAATAACCGCAGGTGAACTCGCTTGGCAAGCCGCAAGAATTTCGGGCACTGACCTGAATTCGCCCGGAGTTCTGCCATGAGGCGGCCCGGAACCGCGTGAACGCGGAACTCCAAACTTCAAATCAGAACGTTGCCGAAATTCACCGTCCGCCAGTTATGCGCCCATGCCTTCTTCAAACGAGCGCGCGGCGATGGGAAAACAAAGCGAATCGCGCACGAACTGGATGCCGTTCGCGCTCGTGGCCTCCAGGTCGCGATAAGCGCTCTCCGCCTCGACCACCAGCGGCGCGGTCTTCGTCTGCATCACCCGGCAATATCGCTGCGGATAACCGACGTGAATGAGCAGCTCGACGTAACGCGTCAGGTTCAGGTCGCCGGTCGGGAGGTTCACGAATTGCATCGCGCGCTTTTGCCAGGCCGGTTCCATCATTCGCAACGGCAGGCCTTGCCGCAGGGTGAAATTCTTCACGTGGCAGGCATAAATCCGCGCGCCGACCTTTTGAAAACGCGCCTCCCAGCTTTCGCCTTCCCAGCAGTGCGACGGATCGGCGTTCACCGCCAGGCACGGGTCGCCGTCACAACTGTCCGCCAGCCGGTTGAAATCGTCGGCACACATCGCGCCGGTGCCGGGATGAATTTCGTGACAGAGAAAAATACCGAGCCGGCGGGCGTGCTGCCGGAGCTTGGCGGTTTTTTTGACGAACCGCTCCCGGCCTTCCGCCAGCAGATCGTAATCCGCGCCCTTCCAAAACCCCCACGGATAGCCCGTCGCCACTTCCCAACCGAAGGCGATGCCCCAGAACATCGGCACCGTTTTTACACCCAGTTCCGCGCACAAATCGAGCAGGCGCAGCAGATAATCCTCGGCCCATTTTTCAATTTCCGCGGGTGATTTCCTCGCAACACCGGCGGGAATGAACGGTCGAACCGTCGGGCTGCCTGTCCACGCCGTCGTATGGACCCAAAACGGGCAATGCGCCGAGATGCCGTCCAGCATAAGTTTCGCCTTGGCAAACGCGTCCTTGATTTCCTTCGCGGTTTTGAACCCGCCGCTGCCGTTCTGGAGCAGGAAATTGGACGGTTGCGCGCCGGTCGCGCCGGATTTTCTGGCAAAAGCCAGAAATTGCGCGAGCGATTTCGCGCCGTGCTGCGCGCCTTCGATGCTGGAATGAAACAGAGGGCTGGCCATAAATCAAAAAAACGGATTGTGTTCCTTTTCCTCCGCCACCGTCGTCAACGGACCGTGGCCGGGACAAATCAAGGTGGCCGGCGGCAGCGACAAAATCTGATCCTTCACCTTCTGTCTGGCCAGCTCCCAGGCGCCATTGCCGCTGCCCATCGAGCCGGCAAAAATCGCGTCTCCCACCATCGCCACGTGCGGCGCGTCCTCCTGCCAGTTGCCGACCATATACGTCACGCCGTCCATGGCATGGCCGGGCGTCTCGCGGTGCGTGATGCGCAGGCCGCCAAGGTGAATAATCTCGTTCGGTTTGTTGCGTTGGTCCACCGGGGCGGCCTTGGAGCCCGAATGCACCCGCGCCTTGGGACAGGCCTCGCGGACTTTCGGCAACGCCTCGACGTGGTCCCAATGTGAATGCGTGATGAAAATGTGCCGGAGCTCAAGCTGGTTTTCGGCGATGCATTCCAGAACCGGTTTCGCGTCAAAACCGGTGTCGAACAAGGCCGCGTCGCGCGTGACTTCGTCCCAGGCCAGATAGCAATTCACCGTCATGCCCTCGCCGGCGGTTGTGAACACGCGCAACTCGCGCCAGAGGCTCAAATCCTTTTCCGCCGGGAGCCAGCCATTGGCGATGCCTTCGAGTTTGGCCGGATGCAATCCCACCAGTTTGGCGAGCGCGGCAAAGTCCGGCGGTTTGCCGGTTTGACCGCTTTCTTCCAGCGCCGCCAGTTCCGCCGCGGAAAGGCCGGCGGCCTTCGCGGCGGCCGCCGGTGAGACATTGCTCATGTCGCGCGCCTTGCGGATGACGTCGCCCAGATGGTCTTCGAGATTCACGGCATGACGTTGCCGCGTTTTGGCAACGGTCGCAAGCTTCGGGTGGCCGTGCTTTGGTAGCCTTGGTGGGGCGAGCGTACCCGCGAGCCGGCTGGTTGGTAGCCTTGTCCAACCAAATTGTTTGTGCTGCTACCAAGCTTCGGATTGCATTGCTCCCGGCAATGGCGCAATTTCAATTCATGAAATGCGCCGAACACCAGGCCGAGGCGATTGGCATCTGCGCCTATTGCGGCCGGGCGTTGTGCGCCGGCTGCGCCCGGCCTTCCGGAACGCCGCGCCTGGTCTGTTCCAATGAGTGTGCGGCGGCGCTGTCCCAAAATGACCAGGCCATGCAATTGTTGCTCCAAAAAAGTGTGCAGAATGCGCAGGCCAGCGCGTTTTACTGTTATCTCTGCGGCGGGTTGTCGCTGGGCGCAGCTGTGGCGGCGCATTATATTTTACCCCTGCCCTTTCTGATTTATTTTGCGGCCGCCAGCGGCGTGGTCTTTGTCCTTTCCGGGATCTGGTATGGCCGGACGGCGAAAAAACAAATTCCTAAAACATGATGTCCTCAACTTACGACCAATTGCTCGAGGCCACGATTCAACATCTGGAGGATTTGAAATCGCGTGGTGTCCGTCACGTTGCTGTTTCTCCCGAAACCCTCCGTGCTTTGGCGCAACCACTGGCGGGGAAACCTCAAACTGTGAATTCCAAATCTGCTGCGAGCGGAACGCCGGGCACCGACTCGGCCCGAAGGCAATTCCAGGCACAAGCCGGGACGGTGCCCGGCGCTCCGCCGATTCAGTCCGCACTCCGCACTCCGCGCTCCACACTTTCACACCCTGCCGCTGAACCAGAGAACCTGCTCGCGCTACAGGGTGAGGCAGTTCCGAGCCAAAACCCGCCACTGGATCCGCAGGCGAAGACCGCTGCATTTGCCGCCCTGCGCGAACGGGCGCTGGCCTGTGTGAAATGTCCGCATCTGGCGTCGTCACGCAAAAACGTCGTGTTCGGGGTCGGCAGCATTGACGCCCAACTCATGTTCGTGGGCGAGGCGCCGGGGGCCGACGAAGATGAACAGGGCGAGCCGTTTGTCGGCAAGGCCGGCCAGTTGTTGACGAAAATCATCCAGGCCACGGGATTGCAGCGCGCCGACGTTTACATCGGCAACATTTTGAAATGCCGGCCGGACACGCCCGGCCAGTCCGCCGGCAACCGCAAACCGACCGCCGACGAGATGGCCACGTGCATTCCGTATCTGCACGAGCAGATTGATTTGATCCGGCCCAAAGTCATCGTTGCCCTCGGTGCGACGGCAGTGGAAGGGCTGCTGGGCAAGACCATCGGCATCACCAAACTGCGCGGGACCTGGAAGACCTACCGCGGCATCCCGCTCATGCCGACGTATCATCCGGCGTATCTGCTGCGCAACCAGGCCATGAGCGAGAAGCGCAAGGTCTGGGAAGACATGCTGGCCGTGATGGAAAAACTCGGCATGCCCATCAGCGAGAAACAGCGGAATTTTTTCTTGAAGGCGTAAAGTCGAGGTGTTGACACGAATTTCACGGATTTTCTGGTAGTAGTATAGTCTGGTGGGGCGAGGCTACTGACGAGCCGGCTCGCGAGGACGCTCGCCCCACCGAAAGCTGCCAAACGTACCACTTCCAATTTTCTCCTTTTTGTTTCGCAAAGATCGGCGTAAAACGAGATTGGATCCGAAGAAATGAGCCGCCGCCAGAAAATTGTGATCGCCTTGGGAATTGTGCTTGGCATGGCGACTCTCATTCCGGTCATACATCACTACCAACTGCGCGCAGCGACGGAGGCTTACATTACCCAGCTCAAGGCCCAGGGCGAGCCGCTGAATTTGGCGCAGGTGGTTCCGTCGCGCTCGCCGCCGGGCCGGAATGCCACGCCGTTTATTACGAACGCGCTTTCCCAACTCCAAGCTCTCGACGACAGTCCCACGAATTTGGCGATTGACCTGACCATCAACAATTCACCGAAGGACATGAATCGAACCATTCCCGGCAAGGAAATGATTGGCTGGAACAATCCGGTCATTCACGATCCGGACGGCAATTGGCCGACAAATTCCTGGGCTGATTTGGCGGGACAATTGGCCCAAAGGAAAAGTGAACTCGACGCCTTTCGAGGGCTGATTGGACAACCGATGCTCGATTTCAATTATGATTACCGGAGTCTCAACCACTACATTCCACAGTTGATGTCGCATCTGAGTGCGATCAAGCAGGCCAATCAGTGGCTTCAAGCATCAGAATATTATGATTTGCATCTGGGCGACGCCACGGCTGCCTGCACCGACGTTCGCGCGATGCTCGGATTCGTAAAAGCGGAAACGGATGAACGGTTCGAAATTTGCCAGCTGGTTCGTTTTGCCATTGCCGAAATGAGCGCGGACGCCACATGGGATATTCTGCAGACAACAAATCTCCCTGACAGCGACCTGGCACAATTGCAGCACGATTGGCAATCACTTGAATTCGTTGCCCCGATGGGAAAGGCATTGGGGTTTGAACGGGTCAGCTCAATGGAACTTCAAGACGAGCTTCAACACTTCAGAGCCAACCTCTTGGCATTCGCCCAATCGCCACCAACCAGCTTCGTTGTGAAGAGCAAAGTAAATGGAAAATGGACCAACTGGAACGGTTCTTCGACTAATTTCTACATGATTGATAAGACTGACTTTGACCAAAGCCAGCATTCGCTTTTCGTTAGAGTCGCTGGGGCCGTTCCCAAATTGTGGCGCTGTTTGGTTACATGGCCGGCATTTTATTCATACGAAGATGAACTGCGTGGTCTGCGTGAATGGCAAGTCATGTTTGCCGCAACGCGAATGGCGGAAACCAATGCGTCATTTCTGAGCGTTCAATCGTTCGTTCGCACAAATTTCTTCCAACTTGGATTCGCTGCCGCGGGAGAGAATCCGTATGCCGTTTTTTCGAGAAACGCATATCAACTGCCCGCCTTGCGCAAAGCAATCCAGGCAAACATCGCCCGAAACGTTGTCATCACTGCCATCGCGCTCAAACGTTATCAACTCCCGCATCATCATTTGCCGGACAAGCTGGAGGAATTGGTCCCTGATTTCCTGAAATCCGTTCCGACAGATTGCATGGATGGCCGGCCGTTGCGTTACCGGCGGAATGCCGACGGAACCTTTCTGCTTTATTCGGTTGGAGACAACGGAAAGGACGACGGGGGGAATCCGGCATGGGAAAAGACCGACGTGACGACGGACTATTACGATTGGCAAAACGTCCATGCGCTTGATTGGGTCTGGCCGCAGCCGGCGACGGCGCAGGAAATTCAGAATTACTACGCGCATCCGCCAAAATAGTGGCAGTGATACATTACTGCTTTCGGTGGGGCGAGCGTCCTCGCGAGCCGGACGCGGCGTGCCAAGGCGGGCTCGTCAGTAGCCTCGCCCCACCAAATTGTTCCAGTACCAAAGTGATTTGCGCCTTTCCAATTCGCGCCCATTCGCGTAATTAGCGGACTCATTTTTAACGCCCGATGCTCAAATCCATTTTCCAGCCGCTCCTGACCTGGTACCTCGCCGCGCTCAAAACCGCCGGTTACCCGGTCATCGTGCTGCTCATGACCATGGAAAGTTCCGTCTTGCCGATTCCAGCTGAAGCCATCATCCCGCCGGCGGCTTACCTGGCCTGGTTTGAAGGATTGAAAATTTTTGACGCTCATTTCATCGGTTGGCCGGCGGAAATCGGCCTGGTTGCTGCCGGCACGCTCGGTTCGTGGCTCGGCGCCACCATCATGTATTGGCTGTCACGGCTGGCCGGCCGGCCGCTGCTCGTGCGCTACGGCCGCTATATTCTGATGCCGCCGGAAAAAATCGAGAAAAGCGAGCGCTGGATGTCCCACTACGGTCCGATGGGTGTGTTCGTGGCGCGGTTGCTGCCGGGGGCGCGGCAACTCGTCGGCATTCCCGCCGGTGTCGCCCGGATGGATTATCTGAAATATTCGGTTTACACCGTGTTGGGCGCGGCGACCTGGTGTTCGGTGTTGTGCTACGTCGGCGTCAAGGCGGGCCAGGACGAGCAACTCATGCGCGGCGAGATGCGACACGTGGCCCTGTGGCTCGGCGGCGCGGCGCTCGTGCTGGGCGGACTTTATTACTTCTTCGTCCACCGGCACATGACCGGAAAGTCAGAAGTCAGAAGTCAGAAGTCAGAATAAAATGCTGTCTGTGGACATTCCGACGTGTCAGTCAAAGGTGGTGCCGAACCATTTCTGGTAAAGCGGCCCGACCACGGGCATGGGCTTCATCTGGCCGTTGATGGCGGCGACCAGTCCCAGAATCCAAAGCACCAGCATCGAAGCCCACAGGGCCAAAATACACAGCCAGCCGAGGATGGGAATAAAAACGAGAACGATTTCACAAAACACCACGGCGATGCCGGTCAGGAAAAAGCCGAGCACCTGGCGGAGATGAAACGCGCCGAGCTTCGTCTTTTTATTCATGTGAACGATGATGGCCACAATGAAGCCAATCAGGGTGAGGTAGGCGACGATGGCGACCGTTTTGTCTTCAACGCCAATCGCCGATGGCGACGTGGGGGTTGCCGGTTGCGGCGGTTGGGCAGCCGGCGGGTTCTGGTTATCTGCCATGGGGTTCCTTTCGTTGGGTTTGCCGCTGAATACGCCGATTTAGTTCACCGCGCAAGAAGGAATTTTCCCTTTGCACCATGACGCTTTTGCGTTGAAATTTCCCTGTGCCTGCAACTGAGTTCATCCGCAAGAAAATCGGCGCCTTGCCGCACAAGCCGGGCATTTATTTGATGAAAGACCGGTTCGGCACCGTTATTTACGTCGGCAAGGCGCGCGACCTGCGCAAACGCGTGAGCCAGTATTTCCATCCCTCGCGCCGGATGGGCTGGGACTTGAAGTTCAACGCGCTGGTCGAGGCGATTTGCGATTTCGATTTCCATACCGTCCGGAGTGATCCCGAGGCTTATCTGCTCGAAGGCAAGCTCATCAAGGAATTCCATCCGCGTTACAACGTCAGTTTCCGCGACGACAAACGGTTCCTGATGCTCAAGGTGAACCTGAACGACCCGATACCCAACTTCGCCTTTACCCGGTTCCGCAAGGACGACGGGGCGCGTTACTTCGGGCCGTTCTCAAATTCCGGCGCCTTGCGCAACACCCTGGCGCTGGTGCGGCGGCAGTTCAACCTGCGCGGCTGCCGCGCGTTCACGCCCGGTGAGGCCGACTACAAGCATTGCCTTTACGCGCACCTCAAATACTGCACCGCGCCGTGCATCGGCAACGTGACGCGCGAACAGTATCGCGAACAGGTGCAGGCCGCCTGCGACTTCCTTGCCGGCCAGTGCGCGGAGATGAAGGAACAACTCGAGGTCGAAATGCGGAAGGCCGCGCTGGCGCAGGATTACGAAAAGGCCGCCAGCCTGCGCGATCTCATCCGCGACCTGGGCGAAACGACGAAGAAGGAACGGAAATTTGAGCGCGTGCCCTACACGCTGCCGCTCTCCCTCGACCCGGAAAACGATCTGTCGGCACTGGCGAAGGTGCTTGGTCTGCGTAAACCGCCGCAACGGATTGAAGGGTTCGACATTTCGAACATCAGCGGCACGTTTGCCGTGGCCTCACTGGTGAGTTTCAAGAACGGCCGGCCCGACCGCGCGAACTACCGCCGGTTCAAAATCAAGACGGTCGAGGGCCAGGACGATTTTGCCAGCATGGCGGAGGTGGTGAAACGGCGGTATTCGCGGCTGTTACGCGAATCCGGGAATCGGGAGGGCACTGCTTCGTCAGGGCCCACAAATTCAGGGACAGCGGCACGGCGCCCCTCCCAAAAATCAGATGACGGCGGTGAAGCCATCCCGCAGGAACTGCAAAAACTGGTGGATGAGACGAGCCGGAAGGTGCGGCGGGGAATTCCTGTCAAGAACGAGGATAGAGAATCGAGGATAGAGGATGGCAGAAGCCGGAAACAACCCTCCGCCATCCTCCATCCGCCATCCTCGCTTCCGGATCTCATCCTGATTGATGGCGGCAAGGGACAACTCAACGCGGCCTGTGAAGAGCTGAAGAAACTGGGCCTGGAAAAAATTCCCGTCATCGGGCTGGCCAAGGAATTTGAGGAAATATACCAGCCGGGCGAAAGCAAGCCGCTGCGGCTCGGCCTCGCTCATCCGGCGGTAAAACTGCTCCAGCGGATTCGCGATGAATGCCATCGCGTGGCGAACAGTTACAACGCCCAACTGCGCATCAAGCGGATTTCGGAAAGCGTCCTGGACGAATTTCCCGGCATCGGCGAAGCGCGCAAGGCGGCGTTGCTGAAGAAGTTCGGCTCGGTGCAGCGGTTGAGAACAGCAACCTTGGAACAAATCGCCGCCGTGCCTGGATTCGGCGGCAAGGCGGCGTCGGAATTAAAGGCATTTCTTGAAGCGCGTGGTCACGAAGCGACGATGGGAAATTAGCGTCACGGTCATTTCTCATTCCTAATCCAATCGCCTTCAATATTGTAAGGGAGCCTGAACGCGCCATCAAGCGGGAGGAATCTCGCAAACAGCGGCCACAGACCAACACTCAGGCTTTCCAGTTCCTCCAGTGGCACGGGCGTTTGGATGCCGGCGGCGAGCATCTGCCGCCGCCAATCGGCAATCGCATTTTCCAGGTCAAACATATCGTTCCTTTCGCAATTAACCCTCAACCGTTCCTAAACAAATTGCCCCTTTTGCAGGCCGGCCAGGACGGAATGAATCAATGACCATTGTTCCTGGTGCCTGGCCATCGCCGTTTTGCCGTCCTTTTTGAGCGAATAATATTTCCGTTTCCGCCCGGTTTCGCTTTCTCCCCAGCGTGACTTGATCAGGCCGCGGCTTTCCATCCGGTGCAGCACCGGGTACAGCATCCCGTCGGTCCATTGCAGCTTGCCGCCGGAGCGGGCCTTGACCTCCTGAATGATGGCGTAGCCGTAGCTTTCGCCTTTGGACAGCAACGACAGAATCAGCGGCTCCGCCGACGCGGCGACCAGTTCTTTGCGAATCATAGGAGCACGATACATAGAGTCGTTATGTATGTCAAGCGATAAAGGGATAGAAAAGAATTGCGTGCCAATGGGTAGATTTCATGTCTGTATGGAGGCGTGAATGTTCAAGTAGCCGTTCTTTGCGATGCTGCGACCCAGGACAGCAACAGTAAACTCAATGTCCTGGGCGCGTTTGACACGATAATCTCGTCGCAGATGCCGGCGGTGCAACCACAATGCGCCGTGGCGTTGCGCGCCACCTTTGCCGCCGATGACGAGGGGCAGCATAAACTGGCGCTGAATTTCATCAACGCCGATGGCCGTTCCATCATGCCGCCCATCGAGATCCCCGTGACGGTTGCGCTGCCGGAGGACACACATTTCATTTCCCTTAATTTTGTCGTGAACATCCAACAGTTGCAGTTTCCCCAGGCGGGCTTTTATTCGGTGGACGTCCGGCTCGATGGCAAATCGCAAGCGGGCATCCCCTTGCAGGTCAAACTCATCCCGCGCCCGGCGCCGTGAGCCTCGGTTCTCCGGCGCCTTGAAAATTCCGGACCCAAAGCCACCGTGATCAGGGCGAGTGTGGATTACATCTGGACAAGTATATCTGCTTATGCTAAAATAATCCCGGTTTAGAAGGGCGCCATGGTCGTTGCCAGCCATAATCCTCCAGCTGTGAATTGTCGTCTGCCGCCAGGGTGGACGGCCTATCTCCTGCAGATTTTACTGGTGGCGGTTGCGGCTGCCACCCTCCAAGCCGCAGATTGCGATCCGCCGCCGCCGGGATTGGTGAGCTGGTGGCCGGCTGAAGGTAATGCCAATGACATTGTCGGTACCAACAATGGCGTTCTTATGGGGGGCGCGACTGCCAATGCCCCCGGCGTGGTCGGCAGGGCTTTCCAATTTGACGGCACAAATGGCTATGTGCAAATTCCCGATTCGCCGGCGCTTCATCCCGCCAATCTAACCGTTGAAGCCTGGGTTCTCTTCAGGACTCTGGATACCCCGGCTCACGGCACCTATCCGGGCCAAAATTACATCGTTTTTAAACAGAACTCGCGTTCACAGGAATTCGAGGGGATTGCTCTGGAGAAGGATCGTTATCCGCCCTATGTTGGAACCAATGACACCTTTTGTTGGGAAACCGCATCGTCTGCCGGAGTATTGGTTTTTCTGGAATCGGTGACCACCATCGAGACCAATGTCTGGTATTACGTCGCCGGCGTGCGGGGCAGCAATTACCTCCAGCTGTATGTCAATGGCAGATTGGAGGCCCAAACCAACGTCAATTTTCCTCAGGATTACGGCAACCAGCCGCTTTATTTCGGGACCTCGGGAGAATCCTACTATGATTGTAAATTAGGCGGATCGCTCGATGAAGTTTCACTTTACAATCGCGCGTTGACTTCCAACGAAATCGCCGCGATCTATGCCGCCGGCAGCGCAGGCAAATGCCGAAGCCTCGCGTCCAGCCTCACCTCGCTCAGCCTGTCAACCAATCTGGTGACTTACGGCACCCCGGTCACTTTCACTTCCACCGTCACCGGTTCAGGCACCACGCCCACCGGGACGGTCGCCTTCATGGATGGGCCCAACGCCTTGGGAACCGGATCGCTGGATGGCTCGGGTGCAACCTCGTTCAGTACCAACAAACTTTCCGTGGCCGGGTCGCCGCACTCGATAACGGCTGTCTATGGCGGGGATGTGAATTTTGCCGGCAGCACTTCGGGTCCCGTCTCGCTGGCCATCGCCGCCGCGACGATTACGCCCGGCGTCACCGTCAGCAATAAAACTTACGATGGAACCATCTCCGCGACCATCAGCAACCGGACGCCGGGCGGAATCGTCAACGGCGACGATGTCAATCTGGGCACCAGTGGTTTCGCCAGTTTCAGCGACAGGAATGTGGGTACGGGCAAGACCGTGACCGTGACGGGCCTGGCTCTGAGCGGGACGACAGCCGGGAACTATCAGCTCTCCTCCACCACCGCCACCACCACGGCCAGCATCTCGGCTCAAACTCTGACGGTTACCGCCGAAGACAAGACCCGATGGTTTGGGGCCGCGAACCCGGCGTTGACCGCACAGTTCAGCGGGTTTGTGGCCGGTGAAACGACGAATGTTCTGGCCGGAAGCCCTGATCTGGGCACCACGGCGACGTCAGGCAGTCCGTCGGGCGATTACCCGATTGCCGCCAGTCTCGGGACTTTGAGCGCAACCAATTATACGTTTACTTTCGTGAACGGCACGCTCACCGTGCTGGCCCTGCCCCGGCTAAGCATTGATGATGCAAAGGGGAGCCTGTTTATCTTCTCTTTCCCGACTGTTTCCGGCCAGACTTACCAGGTTGAATACAACAGCAACCTGGTTTCCGGAACCTGGTTTCCTCTGGGCGGCCTCATAACCGGCGGAGGCTCTCCCGTTTTTGTCACCAACGACATGATTGATCCGCAGGATTTCTTCCGGCTGAATCTCCAGCCCTGATCACACTGTGGTTGTGGCCATCCGCGCCGTGGCACTTGGGGCTTGGCACCGGTTATCCGGCCCGTATATTTCCGGCAATGTCAAACGAACCGATTCTCCAACTCGAACTGCCCGGTATCAAAAAACTCCGCAGCGGCAAGGTCCGCGACATCTTCGACCTCGGCGACGCCCTGTTGCTGGTGGCCAGCGACCGCATCTCGGCCTTCGACGTGATCATGCCCAACGGCATCCCGCGCAAAGGCGAGGTGCTCACGCAAATCTCGCATTTCTGGTTCGAGAAATTCGCGTCGCTCGTGCCCAATCATCTGCTGCGGCGTGCGAATGAACCGCTCGGAGTCCCGGCTTTAGCCGGTCTGCCTCCCGCGCAACTCGCCGATTTGCAGCGCCGCTCGATGGTGGTCAAAAAAGCCAAACCACTGGCCATCGAATGCATTGTGCGCGGTTACCTGTCCGGCTCCGGCTGGAAGGAATACAAACAAGCACAGACCGTCTGCGGCATCAAGTTGCCCGCCGGCCTGACCGAATCCGCCGAACTGCCGGAACCCATTTTCACGCCGTCCACCAAGGCCGAGGCCGGTCACGACGAAAACATTTCATTCGAGCAGGCGCAGAAAATCGTCGGCGCCGAACTCGCCACGCAGGCGCGCGATTTGAGCCTGAAGATTTACAAAGCCGGACGCGATTACGCCCGCCAGCGCGGCATCATCATCGCCGACACCAAGTTCGAATTCGGCTTGGAGCGTAGCGGCGACGCCTCGTCGCCGACCAGCGGGAAACTGATTTTAATTGACGAGGTGATGACGCCGGATTCCTCGCGTTTCTGGCCCGCCGACCAATATCAGCCGGGCCGCGGTCAGCCGAGCTTCGACAAGCAATTCGTCCGCGACTACCTCGAAACGCTCGATTGGAACAAGACCCCGCCCGGTCCGGTGTTGCCGCCGGATGTCGCCGCCAAAACCAGCGCCAAATATCTGGAAGCCTACGAGTGGCTGACCGGGAAGAAACTTTGAATTGAAACACAATGTAATTGCGTGATGATTGCGCCTTACTGCGGGTACGCTACAAAAGTCAAAAGCAGATCAAACGCGACGGTCAATCGGCATTGAAGAGTTGACAATGGTAACACAAATGATACTAAATGAACGGTTCTTTTGAGATTCAGGAATACGTTGAAGCCGGACGCTCGCCTTTCGCGGCCTGGTTCAATGGATTGGACGCGGTGACGGCGGCGCGGGTGGACCGGATACATCCGGCGGCTTGAAGTGGGCAATTTCGGCGCGGCCAGGGCGCTGCGTGAGGGCGTATTTGAACTGCGGCTGGATTTTGGGGCGGGCGATCGTGTGTATTACGGGCGCGAAGGCCGGACCATTATGATCCTCCTGCTTGGCGGCGGCAGCAAACGGCGGCAGGATGCCGACATTGCCGCCGCGGTGACACGCTGGAAACGATCCCAACAAACGAAAAAGTAAAATGGCACTGACACGAGACTACAAGGAAACCGTCGTGGCGCGCATTAAACGCGACCGCAAATTTGCGCGTGCGCTCTACGCCGAGGCCCTTGGCGCATTGCTGGACGGCGACACCGCCGAAGGGCTGTCCAGGCTGCGCGATTTGGTCCACGCCGAAATCACGTTCAAGGAACTGGCGCGGCAGACCGGCTTGGGGGAAAAGACGCTGCACCGGATGCTGAACCGCAATGGCAATCCGACGGCACGCAACCTGGGCGCAATTGTGCGGTGCATCGCCCGGGACTTGCGTATCAAGCCGCGGGTGGAAGTGGCAATGGTTTAAATCATGGCGCACAAACGCAACGACACCCTGGTCGCCGCGCCGGAATGGTGGCGGCACTTGCGGCCATACAACAAACGGCGCGTGGCCAGGAAAGAGCGCCGCGCGGCCAGTCGCCTCATTCGGCAAAGCCCGTGAAAACGAACAAACTGGCGCCGATTCATCCGGAAGAAATTCTCCAGACCGAGGCGTTGCCAGTCGAGATCCTCGGCATTCCGCCCGAGCAACTGCGGCATATTCTGGTAAAGCCGGAGCCGTTCCGGCAAAGGCAGTTTTTCAATCGCTGCTTCAATTTCCTTAACCGTGCTCAGGCTTCCAAGATAACCCGGCTCATACAAACGGCACCGCCACAATTTTTACAGAACTCTCACCAACACCAGTTCGCAACGATAATTCAGTCCCGAATTGATTCGACTCGCGACGAACGTAACCGAGCGCAACGTTCGCATTGAGCGCCGGCGATTTCACCGCGCTGGTGACGCAGCCGACTTCCTTGCCGTCGCGGAAAAGTTTGTCGCCGCGTTGCGGTAATGGCAGCCCCGCGCTGGCGGGGTCGGCGAGACGCAGGCCGCGCAATTCCTTGGTGACATGGCCGAAGCTGTGGATACGGTTAATGACCTCTTGTCCGATGTAACAACCTTTGTTGTAACTCACGGCGCGGCTTTCGATACCGCATTCGAGCGGGAGGTTAGTGTTGTCCATGTCCACGCCAAACCGCGGAATGCCCGCTTCAATGCGCGCGGTTTCAAACGCTTGCCAGCCGCAGGCCCGTCCGCCAATTTGTTTGGCGGCCGCAATGAGCCTGTCGGCCACCGCGCCGAGCGAGGAATTGGGGATGAAGAGGTCGAAGCCGGCGGTAATCAAATTGACCGTAGCAGCCGACGTGAGTCGGCTCTGACTTTTCTGAAGCGAAGAATGAGCAGACTCACGTCCGCTGCTACAAACAGAAAGAAGGCGTGCATGGTTCATCAAATAAACTTCACCCAGCGTGGCATCCGAAACGTTCACCGATTCGAGCAGCTTGGATGGAAACTGGTGGGGCGAGGCTACTGACGAGCCGTATTGGCAGTCGGCGAGGATCGGCTCGCGAGGACGCTCGCCCCACCCGAATAAACCAAGTGCGCGAACAACTTCCTCGGCTTTTGGTCCTTGCACGCTCAACAAACCGTAAGGCGGCGCGACTTCCACGATTTGGACGTCGTCGGCCACGATGAATTTTCCCAGCCGTTGCGAAATTTTCCCCGTCAAACCCGGCTCGAAATCCAGAAGCAGTTCGTCCGGCAAATTGAAAATATTCAGGTCGCTCTCCATTTTACCCTGGTTGGTCGTGAGGGCGGCGTAGCCGCCTTCGCCGACACGGAGTTTTTTCACATCGTTCGTCACCTGGCCGTGCAGGAACCGGACGCGATCGGCGCCGGTCAGGCATAACCGGCTGCGGAAACTCAAATCCAAAACGCCCGCGCTTTGCCGTAACGCGGCGTGCTCGGCCAGCCAGTCGCCATAGTCGTTCACCATTTCCGCGCCATTCAACTCTCTGAATTGCGCGCCGAGACTGTGGTGAAATTCATGCAGGGCCAACGACATGATTTGATTGTAGCGGTGGGTGGCAACAATCGCCATTTAGATAATTCACAAAAATAGCGACGCTCATAGAACGCCGTTGCCTCCGGAATCGCATTGCACGCGCACATTTTTAACTGCAAATTGCCGGGATGAATTTGGACGCGCTTTATTCCGAACTGACACTGAAAACCAAAGCCAAGCTCGCGCTGGTGGTCCTCGACGGCCTCGGCGATCTGGCCACCAGAGAGCAACTTTATCTGACGCCGCTGGAAGCCGCCGCCACGCCGAACCTTGACAAGCTGTGCAAGGACTCCGCGCAGGGCCGCCTGGTTCCTGCCGCGCCCGGCATCACGCCCGGCAGCGGGCCGGGGCATCTGGGGTTGTTCGGCTACGACCCGCTGGAATTTCAGGTAGGCCGCGGCGTGATTGAGGCGCTGGGGCTGGGCATGGAACTGCGGCATGGCGACGTGGCCGCGCGGGCCAATTTCTGCACGCTCGACAAGAAGGGCATCGTCGCCGACCGCCGCGCCGGCCGCATCCCGACGGAAACGTGTGAAAAACTGTGCGCGCTGCTGGCCGCGAAAATCAAAAAGCTCGGCGACACGGAGGTCATCATCAAGGCCGGCAAGGAACATCGTTTTGTCGTCGTCTTTCGCGGCAGGGGGTTGGAAGGTCCACTCACGGACGCCGATCCCAACCGCGAAGGTTTTGCCATCCCGACGGTCCATCCGCGCGACGTGAACAACGCCGGCCAGAAGAAGATGGCCGCGCTCATCGCCGATTTTTACAAGGCCGCGCTGCCGATCCTGGCCAATGAAAGACCGGCGAACGGCTTTCTCATGCGCGGCATTGCGCACCAGCCGCATATTCCGCTGTTCGAGGAGCGCTACAAGTTGAAGGCCGCCGCGCTGGCGGTTTATCCGATGTACAAAGGCCTGGCGCAACTCGTCGGCATGAAAAAAATCGAAGGCCCGGCAACCATCGCCGAGCAATTCGAGCGTTACCTCAAGGAACACGACCACTTTGATTTCTTCTTCATCCATTACAAATACACGGACAAGGCGGGCGAGGACGGCAACTTCAGCGCGAAGAAAAAGGCGATTGAAGATTTCGACGCCGCGCTGCCGATATTGCTGAAGAAAAAGCCGGACGTGCTCGCCATCACCGGTGATCACTCGACGCCCGTGGCGGTGAAGGGGCACTCGTGGCACCCGCAGCCGGTGTTGCTGCACTCGGCGTTCAGCGGTTCGGACAAGCTGGAGCGTTTTACCGAAACCGGCGCCAACCTCGGCTCGCTCGGCGTGTTTGAGGCGAAGTATTTGATCCGGCTGATGCAGGCCAACGCGCGGATGTTCGACAAGTTCGGCGCGTAAGCCGGGAGGTGGAGGGGCGGGCTTCGCGCTTTTTGAAGCTTGCCAGCGACCAAGATTCACCGGCAACTTTTCGCGGAGTGAATTTGCCAAACAAACTGACGGTCGGACGGTTCGCCTTGACGGTGATTTTTATCTGGGTGCTGTTCACGCCCGTTCCGTTCCATTACACCCTGGCGCTGTTTTTCTTCTGTCTGGCGGGCGTCACGGATTTTCTCGATGGCCGCATCGCGCGCACCCGCAAACTCATCACCAATTTCGGCATTTTGATGGATCCGCTGGCGGATAAAATCATGACCTGCTCGGCGTTCATCGCGTTTGTGGAAAGCACGCATCAAATTCCCCACCCGCCGGTGACGGTCGAGGCGTGGATGGTCATCATCATCGTCGCGCGCGAACTGGCCATCACCGGGTTGCGGTTGCTGGCGGCGTCGAAAAACGTCGTGCTGGCGGCGGAACGTTACGGCAAGCACAAGACCGTCTCACAAATCGTGGCCATCATTGCGCTGTTGATCGTGGATGCCTGCCACGAATGGCCGGCGTGGCTGCAAAACCTGCTCCAGGGCTGGGTCCCGGCGTTTGCGGAAATTGCGTTATGGGTGACGGTCGTGCTGACCATGATTTCCGGCGCGCTTTATCTGTGGCGCAACCGGACGCTTTACATGAATGACGTGTGAACGAAGAATCGGCGCAGATGCCACGGATCCTCACTTTCCTCGGAAGAAGTTCGGGACTCGTAAAACTCGTCCCTCCGAAATGGTCTTAACGATGCGACGTCAGCGGCAAGGTTTCACCGGCGTTGGCGGATTGATACATTGCCGGCTTCATGCCGGCCAGCGGATTGCTGCGCGCATGATGCCGCCAGGCCGAACCGGCGAGCAGGACCGCCACCAACAAAACCAGCGCGCCCCCGCCAATGACCCCCACGCGCCAGTTGAATTTGGAAAGCCAGAACATGACGTGATCGAGCAGGGTGTTCGATTCTTCCATCAACGGCGGCGGTTCCTTGAATTTTTCCGATCGCTTCAGCTCGGCATCGAGCACGGACATGATTTGCGCCGTATTGAGTTTGAGTTGCGCGGCATAGATGCGGACAAACCCGCGGATGTAAACCGGCGCGGAAAACACTTCGTAATGTCCCTCCTCCAGGGCGCGAAGGTGGTCGGTGCGGATTTTCGTGACATCCGCGATTTGTTGAATCGTGAGTTTCAAGGCCTTACGCGCAGCCTGTAACTGGTCGCCGACTTCGGACATGGTCATAGTTTGCAGCATTTTTAAGCAGTTTTGCAATCTAAATAGCATGAAAAAGGCCAACTTTGAGCAATTTTGTATGAAAAATTGACCCTGTCAGCAGACCGGCTAATGTGCCGGAATCCCTTGAACCTTTTCTCGCGTTGCGCATTCCTCTTTGTGTAAATGCTGGTGGTGGCTGAACGCGAACAACTGCCCGTGTTGCAGGCCCGGGCCGGAGAACCGGCAGCCTGGGACGCCCTTTTCCACCGCTACCAATTGCCCCTTTACGTTTATGTGTTTGAACTGGTGCAGGACGAGCAAACGAGCCTGGACATTGTGCAGGAAGCGTTCATTGCGGCCGTCCGGCACATCGGCAGCCTGCGCGACGACGGGAAATTTGGAAGCTGGTTGTTCGGCATCGCCCACCAGAAATGCATCCAACGCTGGCGCAAACAGGGACGCGAGGAGATTCTGCTCGAGGATCTCCCCGGGTCACCCGGCGAATTTGAAAACAGTCCGGACGACCTGCTCCTCCGCCGCGAACAGGAAACCGAATTTATGAATCTGCTGAATCAATTGCCGTTACCGCAACGCTCCGTGCTGCTGCTCCACTTCGTCGAGGATTTTTCACTCGATGAAATTGCGCGCATCACCGAAACCCGGATCGGCACGGTAAAATCACGATTGCACTACGCCAAAAAATCACTCCGAAAATTATTGGAGGGGAAGAAATGAAAACGCCGCGAGAAATTCTACTGGAACACCATCGCGCTGCCGAACTCAAACTCGACACTGTCCGTCAGGCTGTCGTGGGTGAATTGAGCAGCCAAACAACCAGGAAACCAAGATCGCTGAATGGTTTGGCGGATTGGTTCCTCGGTTATTCAAGCAATATCTGGCGCGAACTGATCTGGCCAAGCCGTCATATTTGGGCGGGCCTGGCGGCGGTCTGGATTCTAATTCTGGTTGCCAACGTTTCCATGCAAGACCATTCGCAACTCGCCACGGCAAAGTCGTTGCCGGCGCCGGAGATTATCATGACCTGGCGGCAGCAGGAGCGTTTGTTGGCCGAATTGGTTGGTCCCGACGAAATGCGCGCCGCCCCGCCGCCGAAACCGTTCTTGCCGCGCCCGAGCAGCGAGCGGCGGCTTGAAATCTTAATGGCGTAGCAGCGGACGTAAGTCCGCTCAAATTTGAAAAGGATGAGCCGACTCACGTCGGCTGCTACGACAAATGAAATTATGAACGAAACACCCAAAACCAAATCGGGCTGGCGGATTCTGCGCCGGATTTTGATTAGCCTGGCCATCCTCGCCACGCTGATCGCAATTTTCTATACCGAGGAGGACTGGCGCGGCTGGCACGACTGGAATCAATACAAAAAGAAACTCGGAGCCCAGGGCGTGCAACTGGATTTCAAAGCCTTTATTCCCAAGCCCGTACCGGCGGACCAGAATTTTTTCATGGCGCCAATTTTTGCCGGCTTGTCCAAGGAATACTATCTGGATGAAAAGCTCCACATTGGGCGGAGGAATACGAACGTGGTTGACCGGCTGAGAATGAGCATTTATGGCAGCGGCAGTTCCATAGAAGCACCGCATATCGGTTACTGGGTTAATGGAACAACCACCGACCTCGAAGCCTGGCAGCAATACTATCGGGCCTTGGCGGCGAAAACCGGCGAATTCCAGGTCCCAACGCAACCGGGAACGCCCGCTGCTGATGTGCTGCTGGCTTTGAGCAAACACAATTCCACGATTGAGGCGCTGCGCCAGGCCAGCCGACGTCCTTATTCACGGCTTCCACTTGATTATGAAAACAGGCCTGCGGCCGCCACGGAAATGTTCCCGTACCTTGTGGATTTGAAAAGCTGCACCCAAGTGTTGCAACTTCGCGCCATCGCCGAGCTGCAAGAGGGCGAGAGCCAGAAAGCAGCGGACGATGCCAAATTGATACTGCGCCTGAGCGATTCCCTTCGCACCCCTCCGTTTCTGATCTCTTATTTGGTTCACATTGCCACCACCAGCATCGCGCTTCAGTCGATTTATGAAGGATTGGCAAAGCACCAGTGGACGGACGCGCAACTCATGCAACTTGAGCAAGCGTTGGCCGAGTCGGATTTCCTGAAAGATTGCCGGTTCAGCCTGCGCAGCGACGAGGCAGGATCGCTTTCCACCATTGATTATTATCGCCGGCATCGGTTGACATTTGCTCGATTGTTTTATGCATTCGGTTACTTTGGCCTTCAGCCAACTCGCGGTACTTGGGATAAAGTGATGAGTATCTGCAAAATGATCGGCATTTATCTCATGCCCAACGGCTGGTTCTATCAAAACGAAGTGGCACTCGTTCAAGCGCACCGATGGGATACAAAAATGGTTGACACCCAACACAGATTGGTTTCCCCGGAAGCTATTGACAAAGCAGGAGAAACCGATGTGGCCTGGCGTGCGAAACCTTGGAATTTTCTCGCGAGAGAGAGTTCACTTGCCATCAGCGCGACAGCGGCGAAAACGGCGCGGGTTCAAGTTGACGTGGACTTGGCGCTCACGGCTTGCGCCTTGGAACGCTACCGTCTCGCTTATGGCAAATACCCCAGATTACTCGACGCGCTCGCGCCGCAATTCATCAAAAGAGTTCCGCACGACATTTTCGGCGGGAAACCGTTGCGTTACCGCCGCACCGCAGACGGTATTTTCGTTCTCTATTCCATCGGCTGGAATGAAAAAGATGATGGTGGGGTTTTCGCCTACCCACCGGGCGAAACCAGCGGAACTCCCGTCTTTCGTGGCCTTCCGCATGGCGACTGGGTCTGGCGTTATCCGGCAAAATGAGAATAGAAACATTCAACATTCAACGCTCAACTCCCAACCTTCAAGACTCGCGTCTTCCTTGTGTCACTTGCAAGTTAGACGTTGAATGTTGAGCGTTGAATGTTTTCCTTAAAGCTTTTCCCCACCACGGCCCCGATGACCGAGCCAATGATGGCTCCGGCCACGAAATCCGAGAACCAATGGATAGTCATGGAGACACCGATGCCGATATAGAACGCGTAAAGAATCACCAAGCAACCCAGCCACCGTTGTTTCGGATAAAGCGTGAACACGGTCACCGCCATGGCAAAAGCGATGGTGGTGTGCGACGACGGCCAGCCCCAGAAGACCCCGCCGCGCAGAAAGCCGAAATGGAAGACGTGACTGATGTCCGCGCCGACGTTGTGTGCAGGATGGGAACGGCCGGTAAACGCTTTGTAGGCGATCACAATCAATGCACCGAGGAGCTCAGCCTGCGCGACTGCCCAGCCAGTCAGAACGGTTCTGGCACTCTTGGCAAGGAAACCCACGGCGAGCAGCAATAACGGAAGGTAGATCGGCAGAAACATGCCGATCACAACCGCGGGCCACATCCAGCGACGCAGCTCCGGATTGCGGGTGGCGAGAAAGTAACGCCAGTCCAAGTCCGACAAGACAAGGATGACCGTGAGCAGCATGGCAATGAGATGCCAGGCGAGTTTCCAGCCCTTGAAACATCCGATGAGGTTGCGCGGCAGCGTTACCAGAAATTGTTTCATTCAAAAACGGTTTTCAACCGGAGACCTTTTATAGAAGGAAACGGAGGAAACGAAGAAAAATGTCCTTTTTATCTTCTTCTTTAGCTTCGATTCGATTTACTGCTTTGCTCCGGGTAGAATCATGCGACTCACCCCATCCGCAAGTTTTAGTTCGTGGAAATTGATGATGGCCCACAGGAATATCCAGCAATTTCATGTAACTCAACAGTTGAGCTTTGTGAACGGGCAAAATTTCCTGCACGGATTTCAGTTCCAACAGCAGGCAATCTTCAACCAAGACATCAAAGCGCAGCGGCTCCTCAACTATCAGACCCTTGTATTCAATCTGAACCAAGCGCTGGTTTATGGCAGTCAGGCCGCGCAATTCCAACTCCCGCAACATGCACTTTTCGTAAATGCCTTCCAGCAGGCCGGGGCCTTTGAGCCGGTGAACTTCAATGGCAGCGCCGATCGTCGTATGGCTGAGTTGGTCTGTTTTCTCGAACAAAGGATGCATTTCCTGAACAGGAGATAACGAAGAACGAAGAAAACAAAGGATTTTTAGAATGAACAAGTCTTTTTTGTCTTCGTTCCCTTCGTTTGCTTCTGTAAAAATTTTAAACCGCCTGCTGCCCCGCGCCATCGGCGCCGGTGCCGTCCAGATCAATCAGGATGTCGCGCGGTTCGGCGCCTTTGCTGGGGCCGACGATGCCGCGATTCTCCAGTTCGTCCATGATGCGCGCAGCACGCGTGTAACCGAGGCGCAGCCGGCGTTGCATCAGCGACACGCTCGCCTTTTGTTCGCTCCGAATCACCTCGATGCATTGCTGGATGAGTTCCTCGTCTTCGTCAATGCCGGTTTCGTTCCCGAAACTGGCGGCCGGCTGGGAAAGCTGCTTGTGAATCTCCATGTCGTAGTTCGGTTTGCCCTGTTTGGCGATGAACTCGACAATGCTGTTGATTTCCTGGTCGGTGATGAGCGCGCCCTGGGCGCGAATCAGCTTGGCCGAGCCGGGCGGCAAATAAAGCATGTCGCC
>JAJXYT010000092.1 GCA_021780375.1 bacterium
TCCGTGACGAACGGCGCGGCAGCGTCGGCGGCGGCAACCGCATTGCTCGATTCCTCCAGCACGTCATGAATGATTGATTCGGGCGTCTCGCCCACGTGCGGCTCGTGGTTCCATTCCTTCTTCACGAATTCGTCCAGCCGCTCGCCCGGCGGCGCCTGCGAGAGCCACAGCCCGTCGAACGCCTTGTATTTTTTTGGGTTCACCAGTTCGTCCAGCGTCATGCCCAGCGACAGTGTCTGGCGATTGCCCTCGGTAATGCCAAATCGGCGAATGAGGCGCGGGGCGACTTCGCCCGATGCATTATACGCATCGAGGATTCTTACCGCTGCGTTGGTATTGCCGTAGCGGTCTGCCAGTTGCGAAATCCAGTAGGCGCGGTCCTGCTCTGCCGGGATATCGGGGTCCCAGGAGTAACGCGCCCAGGCCGTGAACCAGATCCAATCACGCCGCCACTGGAGCAGGGGCGGGTTGGCGATGTCGGGCGAGTAAGGCCAGTTCCAATAAGACAGCGGATAAAGGTGGAGGCCCGTTGCTCCCAGCCGGTCGCGCGCCGCCTGCACGCATTTCCGGATGAATTGCTGATCGCCGTAACGGAACGGTTCGAGATTGGCCAGGATGTGGATGTTGACCATGTGCGGCGAGAGTTTGCTCATGGCCACGTGGATGGCCGCTTCCTTGCCGCGCGGTTCCCACGTCGTGAGCGATTCGCCGTTGTATTTCGATTCGGTCCAGATGTTCGTATAGACCTTGAGCGCGGCGGGAATGATGGCGTAGGCATCCATCGCGTGGGTGCGGATGACCACCGGCGGTTCTTCCCGCAAGCCGGCCTCCTTCATACCGTCCAGCACACCCAGCAGGATGACATTGGTGCACCACTCCAGTTGATTCGGCGTGCCGCGCAACGCCTCGCCCAGGCAGACCATCAGCCCGACGTGCGGATAGTCTTTGACAAATTCCGCGATGGATTTGCGCGTATAATCCTCCGTCAGCGGCGTGGGCGCGGAGAGTTGAGTGGAAATGCCGTTGGTTTCGGCAAACGGTTTCGAGACGAGAATGTTGTAAAACATCTGCACCAGCCAGATGCCGCGTCGGTCACACTCCCGCGTGAGCCAGCGGAACATTTCCTGGTTCTGCTGGAAAACATTGTCCGGCACTTCCACCGCATACGGATAATCCTTGAGTCGCACCAGCGAGGCGAACGGATGACCGCTCCAGAGATAGAGCGTGTTCATGCGGTTCTCGACGAGGAAGTCCAAATACTCGCGCCACATTGCTTTGTCGTAGAACCACGGGAACAATTCCGGCGTGTAGGGATATTCATAGACGTGCCGGCCCGGCAGAATATAGGTCTTCTGCATGCCGATGCAGGCGCCGCGCAGTTTCATCACCGGGGCGTCGTGATAGTTGGCAATCTCAACCCCCGGCAGCTTCCCCGCTTCGCGAATTCGTTTCGCCAATTCCAGGCAGCCATACAGCGTGCCGGAATCATCGCCGGCCGTGATGGCAATATCGTTGTTGCCCATCAAATCGAACCGGAAACCTTCCGGTCCAACGGCCGGATCCTGCGGCCGGTTCAAATAAATCGTTCGGCCGGCGGCTGTTTCCGTGTGAACAATCACCGCGTCCATCTTTTCCGCCTGGATGGCTTCGGCCAGTCGCTCCGCGCCAAATTCCACGCGCGGCACGGCGTTGGTCGCCACCACGATTGAAATGGGTTCTGCCCCCAGCCGGCGGGCACCGGCCATGAGCCACACGACGAGAATCAGTTTTAGATAGTATTTCATGAGGCCTCAAGCCGGTTGATCCGAATTGCGAGGCAAGGTTTCCTCCTGCACCGCTTCGGTTTGCAGTTCCCAGACATAACACGTTGTGCCCGGCTCCTCGTAAGGCGTGCCGTCCGCGCAGGCGAAATGACAGGTGCAGGCCGCACGCACCGGCCCGTGATTTCCCGGCGACGGTTTCGTCACGGTAAATTCGCCGGTCCGGCCGTTCAGCTCCGGGCTGGAACTCTTGAGGGCGAAATGCCATTCGCCCCGGGTTTGCGGCATGAACCGCACGCGATAGATGCCGGCGCCGTCGTAAAAACCGTTGGCTTCGACCGCCGCATTGCCTTGCGTGAAGCGCGCGGAGAGTTTCACGTCCACAAACGGATTTCCATTCGTCGGCCCGTTCAGCGCGAGTTCAAACGTGCCCCACGGCTCAACTGTGGATTCGGCGGCCGGTCCGCGATTTACGATGCCCGGGCAAACCAGGAGCAGCGCGAGATAGAAGCTGAATCGGAGCTGCATGGTCAATTTATTCCCGCGTCAGCCAGACTACGCCTCCCGGCAGGGTGGCTTCTTTTCCGGCTTGAATGGTTTTGGGTTGTCCGATGACTTCGCCGGTCCGCGGGTTTATCGCCTGAAGCCGGAAGGAAACGGATTCTGCCGACAAATCCAATTTCCCGGAACCGGCGGACGACCAGACGAGATATTGCTCCCCCGGTTCACGCAGGACCCGGCAATTTGCATTTGAAGCCTCCGGCCATGGCTGCATTTTCGGAATGCCGGCCAGTAATTGCGGGTCCGTTGTTTCGGGCAAATCCGGCATTGAACCGCCGGCACACAAAAATGCCCAGGAACCTCTCAAATTGGCGTCTTCGCCCGAGGCAATGATGGCTTTGTCGGGAAACTTCTGCCGGTATTCCGATGCCATCGCCGCCAGATTTTCATCGGTCGGCGAACCGCCCTTCCATTGCCGCTCGAACTGGCGCGGCGAAAGATTCTGTCCGCCCTTCGGCGCGAATAATCCCTTGTCCGTCCGCCACCAATAGCGGAAACAAATGACGTCCACCACCGCGCGGCGTTGCGGGTCGGCGAGGATGGCGTCCTGCACGTCCTTGGTTGCGGCAAGCGCGATCATGGGTTTCGCAGCCGCCGGCGTGAGGAGGCGGCTGCAACCGTGGTCGCGTTCCCACGCCGCAATCGTGTCGAGCCAGAATTGCTCGAATGCCAGCGGCCCGGTGAATTCCGCGCTGGTGAACTGGATGACATTCGGTTCGTTCGTGAAGTTGTCCAGATTTTGCCGGATGAAAGCCTGGTGCAACTTGCGCCGGACGGGGTTGCTCACGTCATAAAACTGTTCGGCCATGAAGATGCGTTTGTCGCCGGCGAACGGCGGCGGCTCCGGAAAGCCGGTATGGTTGATGTTGTTGGCCGTCCGCCACGGGCAGTCCACCCAGTGCGCCCCGGCTTCGAGGATGTTGTGCTGAAAATAATTTTCATTGAACAGCACCAGCCCGCGCTGGTCGCAGATGTCGGCAAACTGTTTCAATCGGGACCAATACCACGGGTTGAATTTTGTAAGATCATATTTGCTCAAGCCGTCCCACGCCGTGCCCTGGCCGCTGCGGGCGAAGGGCTGCTCGTAAAACGGCGCCCAGACATCGCCGCTCTTGCGCCGGACGCGTTCGTGGTCCTCGCGGCGGCGGTCGTACCAAAGGCCATAGTGATGATCGAGCGCGACTTGATTGTCGGAAACCATCCCGTCGGCAACCGCGTTCAAATCGTCGGTGAAGCCCGGCCCGATCCGCCCGGGCGCGAAACGGGTGAGGTTGATGCCGAATTTCGAGGCCTCGCTGGGGCGCATGTTGCCGCGCCACCAATTGATGCTCGCCGTGGCGCCGATGAGCAATTTGCCGTTGCACACCAGCCAGCCATTCGTCAGCGACAATTCGGAGTTCGGAGTTCGGAGTTCGGAGTTCGGAGTTGGAATGTCGTCAACCGGTTTTGCATTCCCGGGGTCAATCGAAATCGGATCGCGCGTTGCGGCAGCGGCAATGAAATTGGAAAGCTGTGGGGCGGGCTTGCGCGACGCCGCAATCAATTCCGCCGCCTGCGCCGCAGTCGGGTTGCTGAATTCCTCCGTCGAGCGTTGCATCAATTTTATTTTCGCCGCCGCGTCGCGGCCGAGCCGGTCGGCGACCTGCGCCACGAACAGGCTCTCCGGCCGGACGTGGTTATTCGAGCCGCGCCAGATGCCGTCGCCTTCAAACTCGCCCCAGGAGCCGAACGCCCAATTTTGCGCGCCGGGCGGATTTTCGCAGGAAATATCCGACGCGTCGCACTGCCACAGGACGGAGTTGGCCGCCGACCAGCCCGCGCCCTCGCCGGCGCTATGACGGTTTGCCAGGCTCAGGCCGTTGCCGTCGATGCGCACGTTGTCATAGAGCACGCCGGAAGCCCAGCTGGCGATCGGCCCGCTGTCGCCGAAGGGCAGGGCGGCCTCGCACTGGACGAATGCATTCGGCCCGGCGGCGCAAAAACCGGCGGCGAAATCGTGGTTGCCGTGTTCAGCCCAACACCGGAGAAACAGCGTCAATTGGCCCATCGTGAAAAAGGTGTCCCGCCGCCAGCCGCCCGTTTCCGACACCGGCGCCAGCGACAGACAATCCTCCACCGTCACCCATTTGCAGCTTTCATAAATCGCCACCGCCGAACCGGCAAAATGCTCGAAGGTGACCTGCCGGACCCAGATGTTCTCCGCGTTTTCCATCGTGATGGCCATCCACGAGTGATTTTCGTCCCTGGGATTCCCCGGGTCGAAGGCGGATTCGAGCCGGAGATTTTCCACGCCGATCTGGCTGATCCGTCCCGGCCAGGAACAGGTTTCCACCCGCCCGCCGCCGAATTTTGATTCGATGGCGGTTGTAATCGGCGCATCTATCGTCACCCGGTTGCCGTCAACTTTTTGGAGGACGCGGTCCCAGGCGAGGTCATAACTGCCGGCATGCCAGACCAGCCGCCAGTCGCCGATTCCGCCTCCAAAGTCCGTCATGCCCAACTGCTCGATCCATTCCTTCGTGCTGGGGCGGATGATGCGAATCAGACTGCCTGCTTTCAGGCGGCTGGCGTCGGCAACGCGAAAACCGGTTGCGCCGACGGGGACATAGTCATCCGCGATTTGCCAGCCGGCGTTGGTTTGGGCCGTCAGATCGTTGCGGCCGACTATTCGGATCAGCGTGCGGCGATCCAGACCGGCGGCCACCAGAACCGTTCCGTTCGTACCCATGCCTTGACCACGCAACACCACGCCGGAATTGGTCATGTGCAGGCCGCCAAAAACTTCGTGTCGGCCCCGGAGCAACAACACCGCGCCGCGGATGCCATCGGCATCCGGCGCCAGGCCGGCGACATAATCGATCGCTTTTTGAATACGCGCCGTTTCATCGCCGTCCACCGGAGCCACCACCACCCGCGCGGGGGCATCGGGAATGGGTTGGTTGCCGCCGGCGTAACCGCAGTGGGAGAAATCCGGGACGCGGTTGCCCTGTGCGTCAGGGTCGTAAACCAGATGGCCATTCATGCCTGGAGAAACCAGGGGCGGCAATTTCTCGGGCGCGGCAGCCAGGATGAATGGGACAAACAGGACGCCCGCGACGGCAATGGCCGCGATTCGGTGGCTGGCGCGTTTCGCTTTCATGGCAGTTTCCCGGTTACGCGTTCAAGCTTGCTTGCTCGCGCGATTTCTTTTCCGTCGGCCAGCACGGCCAATCCTTTGCCGCGGCGGTAGTGTGTTCCGTTCTGGTCCCAAAAAATGGTAAGGGTGTGGCCGTGATATTCCACGCCGTCGAGACAGAACCAGTTCCAGGTCCCCGCCGGCAGCAGCGGCCAGACTTCCACCGTGTCGTCCGCCCGCGGCACCAGACCGGCGACGCCGGTGATGAGCAGGTCGGCGAATGTGGAATGGTTGTAATAACGGCTGCGACCTCCTTTGCCATTGATCCATTGGCCGGTCGTTTCGTCGAGGTATTCGCCGATATAAGGTTTGCCGCCGGCGTGCTGGCTGTGAACATAGGTGAGGAACGCGTCGAAATAATCGCGGCGACGGACCACGCTCTGCGGATAATCGCGCAACACATTGGCCAGCGCGTCCAGGGTCTGGGACGTGGCGAACGGCCAGACGGCGCCGTCCCATTCGCAATGGCCGTACCCATGCGACCGGAATTCCGGGCTGCGGCGCTCGGCGGTTGTGATGCCGTAGGGCGCGCTAAATCCCTGCGGGTCAGTCAACTGCGCCCACGCCGTTTCGTATCCCTTCCCCGGCTCCGGCAGGTCAAACATCCAGGGAATGAACCCGATTTCCTCGCGCACATCGGCGAATTTGCCGTCGTCGCGGAGCACTTCAAAGAATTGCGCCTCGGGGTTCCATAACTTTTCCTCGACCAGCATTTTCAATCGCGCGGCTTTGGCATCGAACCCGGCGGCAACTTTCCGGTTTCCGGCCAGCCGGGCGATGGCGGCGATGGCGCGGGCGTTGGCGAACATGTAGCTGTTGATGGTCGGGCGCAGGTTCCGGTTCGTGCGCGAGCCGCTGATGGATTCCTCCATCGCGTCGCGGACGTCATATTGCCAGAACAGTCCGTTGGTGGTCAGGCGTTCCTGTTCCCATTGCCGGTAATCGCGCCTCAGGTCATCCAGCAACGAAATCAGGAAACGCCGGTCGAGCGTAACCAGATACCGCTGGTAGAGCGCCGCCGCCAGCCAATTGCTGTATTTGTGCAGTTGCCGCCGGTTGGCCGGGCTGCGGAACCAGTAGCGGACATAGTCGTCGAGATATTTCTGTTCGTGCAGCCAGCGGCCTTCCGCGATTTGATGGCCGATGGCGCTGCTCACCGGTTGTGGCCGGGTGAGAAATTCGGTAAAGACAAAACCGTCAGGAGTGCGCTCCAGATGTTTTCGAAAAGACCACCAGCGGTAATAATACATCTCCTCCACTTCGCGGTCGGGGCATTCAAACAGCGGGATCTCCTTTTGCAACCAGTCCCACGAAGCGGCGTTGGAGATGTAATTGGTGACGTTTTCGTCCTCCATCGTGTTGAAGGATTGCACGTAGTGGGCGAACGCGGCCGGTTTCAAGACCGGCAATCCGGCAGAGCGAACCGGGAAACCAACCGCTATAAACGCGAAACACGCGAAAGCGACACGGCAGCTGCACCCGATGCCCTGGCCCATACCCGGTGCCCGACCGCTGGCATTGGCACGGCCTTCTTTCCTGTCGTTCGGGTAGTTCGCGGTTTTAATCATCCGGTGCTCACAGTTTCAATGCGGCCAGGTCCGCCTGGATTTTCTTCAGCCGCTCTTCGACCAGCGCCCGTTCTTCGGCGCGAAAACGGTGAAACGGTTCGGCCATGAAATCGTCGCAGATGCCCAGACCGGCCAGGGCGCATTTGATGCCTTTGATGACGGCGGAAGGATGTTTGCCAATGCGGTAAAACGCCGCGCCAATATTCTCAATTTGCTTCTGCAATTGCCGGGCGCGCGCAACATCGCCCGCACGAAAGGTGTCGCAAAGTGCCACGTATATTTTTGGAAACAGGTTGGCGCCGCCGTTCACGCCGCCGTGGCCGCCGCATTGCAGCGCGTCGAGCAAGTTTTCTTCCGGGCCGATGAGTAACGACCAGTCGGGGCGCTGCTTCAGGAATGCGGCGACGCTTTTGAAGTAATGCAAATCACCGGAGCTGTCCTTGAATCCGATGATGCGCGGATTCTCCAGCGCCCGGCGGACCGTATCGAGTTCGTAGGAAACCTTGGTCAGCGGCGGCATGTTGTAGAGAAACAGCGGCAGCGGCAGTTCAGGCACCAGATGGTCCAGCCATTCCTGCAACTCCGGCTGGCCTTCCGGCATGTAATAGGGCGGGGCGGCGACGACCGCCTGTGCGCCGCAATCCGCTGCGTGGCGCGCGAGCTGCACCGATTCAATAAACGCCGTGTCCGTGATGCCGATCAGAACCGGCACGCGCTGTTTCACCTGTCGGCAAACGCGTTCGACCAGTTCGCGGCGCAGGTGGTAGCTCAGGCTCGGTCCCTCGCCGGTGGTGCCGAGAATGAAAAGTCCGCTGACGCCGCCGGACAAAATATGTTCCAGCAGTTTTTCCAGCCCGGCCGCGTCCAGCTCATCCCGGCTCCGCAGCGGCGTGACCATCGGCGGGATGATTCCCGTCAAAGGCGCTTTCATGGTTTTATTTCCCATCGCAAAAATCATCGCCTGGCCAATTCCGCTTCGCTGCGCGGGCGGACCAGCAGAATCAGCCCCGCACTCAACAAGGCTACTGCCGCCGAGCCGGCAAACGCCACGGAAAACTTGATGCCGTGATCCCGCATCCAGCCAAGCAGGACCGTGGCGCCGGCGCCCACACTGATGCTGACGAAATTCATGAAGCCGTAACCGGTGGCGCGATGTTCGGGCCGCGCGATCTGGCAGAGGATGGGCATGTTGTTGCAATCGAAAAATCCCCAGCCGATGCCGAACAACACCATGAACACGATGGCCGCGCCCAGACTCCAGGCCCAGGCCATTCCCAGCAGCGCCGGCACCATCAGCAACACTCCGGCGGAACTGGCGTAAATGCGGCCGCGGGGCGTGGCGCGCATCCACCCGTCGGCGACCACGCCTCCGAGCAACACGCCGGCAAAGGACGCCATCTGGATGTAGCCCGTGGCCGACAAGCCGGCCGGGCCTTCCTGGAGGTGGAACGTATCGGCCAGATAAGTGGGCAGCCAGTTCTTTGTCACCCAGCCGGCAATCGCCGGCAAGGTAAAATAAATGACCAGAACCCAGAACGCCGGTTGCAGCCACAGGGCGCGCAATGTTTCGCCGACGGTTACGGATTTATTTTTCGCCGAAACCTCGCCGGCGGCGACCGGCGCGTCCCGCAAGGCGAGCATCAGCACGATCGAGTAAATCACGCCCACGGCGCCAAACCACGTAAAGCAGTTCCGCCACGAGCTCGTTTGAGCGATATAACCGCCGATGCCGCCGAGGGCGAGGCCGGCATAAATGCCGCTTTGATGAACCCCCACCGCCCGCGCCCGAGTGTTGCCCGTATGAAAATCCGCGATGAGCGCCAGTGCCGCCGGAATGTAAAAGGCCTCGCTGATGCCCATGAGGCCGCGGAAACAAAGCATCTGCGAGTAGGTGGTGGCGTGTCCCGTCGCCCAGGTCACCGCGGACCACACGCCCAGACTGCCGATGACCGTCCAACGGCGGTTGAACTTGTCGGCCACAAAACCGCCCAGGGGACTCAGAAACGCATACACCCACATGAACACCGCCATGAGCGTGCCGAACTGCTGGTCGTTGGCAATGCCGGGCAGGTCGGCCCGGATGGACGCGCGGATGGTGGCAACCATCTGACGGTCCAAATAATTCAGCAAGGCCACCGGCCAGAGCAACGCCACCACCGCCCAGGCATACGTGGAAACTTTTGAGGTCGCGCCGTTCACTTCAACGTGTTCACGTTGTTCCCGGGATCACTCCAGTCAATCTTCTTCGTCGGGTCGAGGCCATCGAGATACTTGTCCATGACGGTGTAGCCGTCGCCCTGCAAATCCTTCTGCGCCAGGTCAACGTCGTTCGTGTCGAGATGATATTTCACCTTCCACGACAGCGGGATGCCATCGGGGCACAGGTCTTTGATGGGTTCACCCTTGTATTCGGGATAACCGCCAACCTGCGATGGATCCGTGATGATGCCGTTGCCGGCCACGCCGATGTCGTTTCTGACCAGGCCCTTCCTGTGCGGCGGCGTGAATTCCCTGCCATCACTCCAAACTTTTCCCGTCCGGACCGCTTTGATGATGCGCTTGTCGACCGCGTCCCGGCAGGGCAAGGTTGCGCCAGCCCCAGCCAACACCGCCTGGTAGGCTTCTTTTGCCGGGGTAATCGTCATGGGCGGCATCGGGAACGGCCGATCCACGCGGACCTTGGCGATCAAATTTTTCAGAGCGTCGCCCGTGGTGACGGTCGGGTTATCCTTGGAGCCGCCGGAGGCAAACTGGACACCGCCGGCCCAGTTGTCGGCGGTGACTTTTGGGTTGCCCTCAACCATATTGCCCGCGACATAAGCCTTGCCAAAGCGCGGCGTCGGGTGCGCTTTGGACTGCGTGGCGGAAGGCTCCAGGACGCGATAACGGATAGGACCGTTGTCCACCGCGGGGCCGGGTTTGAAATAGTTGTTGATGATGTTGTAAAGACTCAATTCGCCGCCGCCGTCAATGGTGCGATGCCGCCAGTTGAACAACACATTGTTGACGAAATTAAAATCGTAGGTCATCGCCACGCTGGGATTGCGTCCGGTGTTGCAGGCAAAGAGATTGTGATGAAAGCCGGTGTTGCGACCGCCCCAATCGCCGCCAAACGCGTGATTGTAGGTGTTGAGCGCCTCGCTGGTGATGCACCATTGAATCGTGACATTGACGGCGGGGAGCTTGAGCGCCGGGCCACCGTTCGTTGGCTGATACATGTGACGATACGTGTCGAGATTTTGGTCCTCGCCCCAACTGGCCGACACATGGTCAATGATGATGTTGCCCACGGGATTGCCATAGTGCGTGCCGTGCCGGTTGAAGATGTCCAGGTTCCCGCGGCGCAAACGCAGATACCGGATCACGACGTCGTGAACATTGTCCACCAGCCCGTTGTCTGCGATGCACACGCCGTCGCCCGGCGCGGTGTGGCCATCAATCGTGATATAGGGCGCTTCGATGTAGATGGGTTTTTGCAAATGAATGATGCCGGCAACATTGAAGACGACGATGCGCGGCCCGGCGGCTTCGCACGCCGCTCGCAACGTGCCCGGGCCGCTATCAGCCAGATTGGTCACCACGAAAACCCGGCCACCGCGGCCGCCAAACGAATACATGCCGCCACCCTCCGCACCGGGAAACGCGGGCACTTTGGCCTGCGGCAGATCCGCCGGTTTGGCTGCCCAGGGAATGAACGGTTTGCCCTTTTTGGCCCACTCGGCGATCACCGGGGCGTCGTTGGAAATAACCTGTTGTTCATAGGCATTCCAGGCGGCATCGCGTTGGCGGATGGCTGCATCGGGAACGGGCCAGCTCTCGCGGGCAAGCCCGAGCAGGCAGGGAAACAAAAATGCCAGGGTGACGATCGTTTTGTTCTTCATGGTATGGACTTTTTCAATTGAATACTCCCCAACTAGAGCGGGTGATCCACGCGCACCTGTTTTTCCACCCGCGGCCCGTTCCAAAACGCCGACCAATTGTTGGTCTCATTCACAAAGCCTTCCAGAACATTACCGGTCATGTAATCGGTGACGTTACCAAAAGATTGGGAGCCGGATTGGCCTTCATGCCACGCCCAGTTTTCCCAATGCGGCGTGAGCAGGTCCGTCCGCCGTTCGGGTGGATTCAAGTCCACCCTTAACCCGGCCGCCGGACTGGTGGCGCTCCACCCCATCAACACCCCCAACATGGCGGGGATAAATTTACCCTGATGACCCGATAAGAACCTCATGCCAAAGTTAATCAATGTTCAGTATTTTTGCTGCGGGTCAACCGCAGCCGCCCCCGCCGACCGCCGACAGATCAAGTAAAAGCCGGGGCCAAGTGTTTAACTCAACCCCGGCTTTGCGAAACAAACCAAAGGCCGCTCGATTTTCTGCGCTGCGTTTACGGATAAACCAGCCGGTAAAAGACAGTCCCGTTGGTTATGGAATTGGTGAAGACCAGGTCGGTATTCGTCCAGGATCCTTTTATCCGGGTCCAATTGTTGCTCAGGCCGACGGAAACCGGATTGACCTGCGATTCGAGGACCCAGCCGAGTTCAGCCTGCGGCCAGGAGAACGTTCCCACCACGTTCGTGCCGGAAACGATCGCGAAACTGTTCGTCAAGGTCACCACCGGGGTGGCGATGACGCCAATGACTCCGTAGTTCCCTGAACCATTGGGAATCCAAAGATGGCTCAAATCCCATGACATTCCCGGTCCCGGTGTCGTTGGCTCGATAATGGGGAAGGAATTGGTGGATGAGCCGGTGTTCAGAGGATTTCCCCCGACGGCGTTTCTAAAGACAGTAAATGTCTGGCCGGCCGCGAACGATGAAGTTCCGATATTGGTAATGACAAGCGTGCAACCGTTCTGTTGCTGGATGCTCGAGCTGCCGCCGTAATCCAAATAACCGGAGCGCACCTCGGTATTATTGGCAGTATCGGTATCCACTTTGATGATGGTGGTAGCACCACCGTTGAGGGATAACCGTCCGGGATCACTGAGGACGCTGTCGGGATAAAGCGTTGTGGTGCCGATCCCATCGCCGCCGGGAATAAACAGTGAGCCGGGCAAGATATTCAACCGGGCGAGCGTCAAAGAACCCGAGCCGGTGTCTTCCAATGTGCCATAGACTTGCATCGTGCCGCCATTGGCAACGCCGCTGTCGCTGATGTTGCCGATGTTCAACAGGAAAGCGCCGGGGTCAACCGTGGCCGTGGGACCCAGGTCGCTGATGCTGCCGGAATTATTCAGGAACGAATTGGTCTCCAACAGCAGGTTTCCAGTGATGGCGTTCAAATTGGTAAAGACACCGCCATACTGGACATCCACCAGGCCGGTGATGTTGCCCGAGCTGGTTCCCGTACCGCCACAAACCACCCCCGCCTTGATGGTGCCCGAATAAACCATGGTCGCGCCGGGGGAGATATCGACCGAGTTGACCGTGCCAGCGCCCGTCAGCGTTCCCTGGGTGAGGTTCACGGACAATTCAGTGTTTGCCTCGATATCCAACGAGCCGGTGCCGGCCTTGGTCAGCGTCGCGCTGCCCACCGTGGACCCGGTCCCGCTGAAAGTGTAGTCCTGAACCGAGTTGGTCATGGTGACCCCGCCGACAATCATTTGCCCCACCAATGCAATATTGGTCGGAATGGACGGTGTATCGTCAAAGGAAACCTCGTCCAGACTGGCGAAATTGGTTTGCAGTCCCGTATTCAAATCCAACCAGTTGGGAGTGGAGGTGTCCCAATTGTTGTTCACATAACCTCGCCACACCAGGGATTTGGGAGCGCCCGCGGTGATATAAGCGTCAATCGTGCTGCCGGCGCCGTTGTTGAGGAGGGTGCCGCTGTATCCGGCCGGCAAACTGATCGTCAAGGTGGGCGAACCGACCGCGTATTGGATCAAGGGAACCTGGGCCGGCAGCGTCAAATTCTTGATCCCGCCAATCTGAATGACATTGCCCGAACCCGCCGTGGTCAGGTTATTGACGTAGGCGTAAGGACCGCTGTGGTTGCCGTCAACGAAAAGTTCCAGGGTGGAATTGCCGCCAAAGCTGAGCAGGCCAAGCGACCCGTTCGGCGTTGAATCCGCAATATTGTTCGAAACGATCAGCAATGCTCCGCTGGTAAGCGTAATTTGATTCAGCTGGCCGTGACCGTCGCTGACTCCGACCAGGCCGGAGGTCTTGGTGACACCGCCGACGCCGATGGTGTTGGCGGCCACCGTGCCACCCGGACCGATGTTAATGATGCCGTAGGTGGAACCCGGATCGGAAGGGTCGCTTATCCCTGCCGTCGTATAACCCAGTTCCAGATCACTATTGACCCGGAAGACGGCGGTGTTGGAAACGATCAACTGCGCCTGGCAATAGTCGATCTTGGATTGGTTTCCCTGCTCCTGGTCGCCGAGGATCGCCGTGTTCGCATCAAAGATGCCCTGTCCCAGGATCATCTTCGATTGCGCCGTGCAACCGCCGGAGGAACTCGGACGGTCGCGCGACATGATGAACCGGTCCACCAGCGCATCCACATAACCGTGGTTGCTGGCAAAATCCACGTTGGGTGCTTTGGTATTGCCACCGGCCGGGATGGGCCCGCCGGCATCGGCCAGGCAGAACATGCTCATGCGGCTGACGCCATCGGTGTTGCGAAAATAGGCGCTCGGATTATCAGCGGCAAATACCGGGTTGAAATTCAACGCACCATCGGCCGCGCCAAACCCGCTGATGCAGAAGCTGTCCAGATCAAAGGCATTCGAGATGCCCAGGCTGAGCAAGAGCAGCTTGCTGGAACTCGAGGCCTGATTCTCGCTGTTCCCCAGAATCAGGGCGTAGGCCCGATTGGTGCCGTTGGTGTAATTATTGGGGTCCGTGTAAACCGCCTTGATGACATTCGTCATGGCCAGATCTACCGTCGGCAGGTAAAGCTTCGGCACGCCATTATAACCATTCGTCTGGAGGTTCCAGAAATTGGGATAAAGCAAGTAATCCCCCAATCCGATCTGGCTGACATCCACATTTAAATTGGCCAGGTTCGACAGGATCAATGTGCTGGTCTGGTTATTATCAATCAGCACCGCGAAATTCGCAGCTTCGTTGCTGACCACCATGGTGCCGGATTGGCCCCCGATGGTCACGGTCATGGGTTTGGGGTTCGGCGCATAATCCGTCAACATCGTGAACCCGTTGGTTCCCGTGACGGACAGCGTCACATTCGGATCAATCATGACGTTGTGATAAAAATTGGTGGGGTTGGTTTGCGAAAAGCGCAGCGAGCCGACGGTGATGTTCTGATCCACGATGCTGGTGATGTTGGAGGCGACAGAATCCGCCCCCGCCTGGGCGAACAGGACGTCGTCGGCGGCGCCGGGCACAATTCCTCCGTTCCAATTCCCCGTATCCGACCAGTTGGTGGTCGTGCCGCTGGCGCCACTCCAAACATCTCCCACCTGCAACTGGATCAGCAGATTATTGGTCGCGCCGTTCGCCGCGTTGACGCTCAGGTTGTAAATTCCCTCCGCGACATTGGCGAGCGTCAAAGTCAGGTTCGCGCCTCCGCTGTTGGTAAAGGCGGTTTTATCAAGGCTCCCGCTGGCGCCGGCCGGAAATCCGGACACCGTCAGATCCACCTCATTCGAGCCGTTGGCGATGGTTACATGGTTAGAAACCGCAAGGGACCCGGTAAAATTCAGCGGCACCGTGACGCGTAACGGTATGGCGGTCAAATGCACTGTTTCCTGCGCCAGCGCGGGAACCGCCAGCACCGCCAGCAGCAATCCACAGAGGATCCGCATGGACCTTGCCCGGGAAACTGTTGTTGATTTGTTGCCCGTGCCGTGGCCGGCGACAACGTGGCAGGTTGGGTTGGGTTTGTTTATTCGCATAGGTTTTGGTTTTGGTTGGTTTGCTGTGTGTTCCCGGAGGGTAGTGGGTTGCCTGGTGATTCGTTGGGGGAAAGGGTTCGCTCAACATGAACTCTATCGGTAAGGCATGCGATCGTCCATCCATTCATAGTCCCGACTGATGTAGAGATTCTTGCTGCCCCAGGGCGAACTGGAACTTTGGACATAAGTTTGACGAAGGACAGGATAAACCGTTTTGTTGTTACCGCTGGTCTCCTGCCAGTGGTGAATTTCGGAGTGACCGTCGGCAAAGGAGAAGGTGCAGCCGTCTGTATAATAACTGGCGGGAAGGTCCTGCCATTGCTCCTGGCCTTGAGCATAGCCCGGGCGGAACATAAACTTTCCGTCGTTAATGCTGTCCGCCTGCTCGTCCAAAATGACAAAAATCATCGAAGGATGATGCAGGTCCGCTGTCCGCATAGCGCCGTTCTTTCCACCGTAATACTGACGGTTGCCCGGGGCGGTGCCTTCCACGGTGGGGCCGGAATTGCTGCCCAGCGCGCCATTCATGGAGTAACTGCGAACTCGCGGACCGACCGCAGAACTGTACTGGTCGGCCGGATCCTTGAACACCCGGGGATTCTTCAAATACGAACCTAATTGCGGCGCGGGCTGGCCGGCCGGTGTGGGACCGACCAACAGCGTGGTGTTGGTATTGTCCGAACTCGTCCCCCAATCCAGCCATCCCTGAACCCACCCGGTAACCCCCCGGTCGGATGACACCAGTTGTTCATGATGATCGCCGGAATACAAGTCCCAGGCAATCATCAACTGTTTGGTGTTGGACAAGGATTCGGTCGCCTGCGCTTTTAGCTTCGCCGCGGCCAGCGCCGGCAGCAGCATGGCCGCCAGAATGGCAATGATGGCGATCACCACCAACAACTCGATCAAGGTAAACCCGCGGCTGAACGCAGCCGTTCCACGATTCTTCTCGAGATCGGCGGCAGCGCCGGTCAAACGTAACGATCCACTTCGGGACTTATGCATATTTGTAATGCCAGAATTAATCAAAAGCTAGCACGTCGATTGAAAATGCAGAATGCAAATAGTGTCAAATCATTTGCGAAAAATGATTAGAGCCGGATGCGGCGGGGTGTCGCGAAGGCGTGGGAAAGGGTGAAACAGCGGCGGGTTGTGACTCATCATGCACCCGTCACAGAGTCAACGTGTTGCCGGGTCGGAACGACGTTCAAGGTGCTTCAAACACAGGCAGGGTGAATCCGATTATCGGGCAGCGGGATGATGGGGAAAAGAGTTCGGGCGGCGATCCCGCCAGCGCTCCTGACGCATCGATAAACCGGCCGCCGACAACCCATGCCGGTTATTGGTAAGGCATGCGGTCGTTCATCCATTCATAATCCCGGCTGCCATTCGAGGTGTGGTTTCCCCACGGCGATGCGGCGCTGTTGGCGTAATTGTGACAGGTGACAGGATAAACCGTCGTTTTATTGCTGTCGGTTTCCACCCAGTGGTGAATTTCCGAATGGCCATCGGCAAAGGACAGGCAGCAACCCCCACCATGGTAACTGGCCGGCAGGTTGCGCCATATTTGCTGGTGGCGAACGGCTCCGGGGCTGAACTGATACACGGCATCGTCAAGGCTGTCGGCGTGTTCGTCCAACATGACAAAGACCATGGAGGGATGGCGCAAATCCCGCATGCGATGGGCGTCGGTATGCAGGGGCGACGCGTAGATGCCACCACTCGTTCCGTAATACCTTCGGCGACCCGGGTAACCGCCCAGGACATTGGGGCCGGAACTGCCGCCCCCCCAGCGCGCCATTCATGGAACAACTGCGGACCCGCGGGCCGGGACTTTGAGAATTCCGGTAAGCATCCGCCGGACATTTATAAAGAGCGGGTGTTCTGAAATAGTCCGCCATTAAGTTGGCGCCAACCAGCAGTGCCGTGTGGGTATTGTCGGTTGAGCCGGCCGCCCATTTCATCTGGCCGTACACCCATTTATGATAGTCCATCAGTTTATCCTCATTATCGCCGACGTATATAATCCAGCCCAGCATGAGTTGCCTGGTGTTGGACAGGCATCGGGTGGCCTTCGCCCGTTCTTTCGCCGCCGCCAGCGCCGGTAATAATATGGCCGCCAGGATGGCTATGATGGCAATCACCACCAGCAGCTCAATCAGAGTAAACGCCGAAGTGCGATAGGATTTGTCACGTTCGATCACTTCGGCCAGACGCCGTTCACGATGGGTCGCAGCTTGAGCTTTTGCGGGTCAATCACCACGTGTTTGATGCGCTTGCGTTCCCAGGTATAGGTGATGTGCACGAGTCCATCGCCGGTCTGAATCACGGCCGGATAAGGAAAACCGTTGGGTGCGTTCGGGTCGTCTTCCAACACCAGGGCCGCGAACCAGGTCTCGCCATCGTTGGAAACCGCCACGTTGAGCGGGCTGCGGCCTTTGTTCTTCGAGCCGGTCCGGGTGTTGTGGTTGTAAACCAGAAGCTGGCGCCCGTCCTTCAATGTCACCGCGTCAATGCCCGAATCCGGATTCGGCAGTGAAGTTAACTTGATCCTGCTCCAGGTCCTGCCTTCGTCCGCCGACCAGGTCTCAAAAATTTTGCCCGCCTTCGTCCGGCCCAGCGCCTGAAGCCGGCCGTCTGGATGGAACAGGATGCACGGCTGAATCGGCCCGATCTCCGGGTCACACGCAACCGGCGGCGTGGCCTGCCAGGTTTTTCCCAAATCACTGGAGCGTTCAAAATGCACGGTGCGCCCTTTGGATTCATCACTGCTGCCGGACAGGATGTCGCCGTTGGCCAGTTGCACGGGCTTGTCCTTGATCGGCCCCAGGATGCCGTCCGGCAGGCGATGCGGTTTCGACCACGTTTTGCCGTCATCCTCCGAGGTCATCATCATACCCCACCAGGCCGCCGGACGGGGACCCACCTTATAGAACAACATCAGCGGTCCCGCACGGGGCTGAAACAACACCGGGTTCCAGCAGGCATAACGTTCCGTCGCTGACACCACGCCGTCGGCAACTTCCACGGGCGGGGTCCATTGGCCGTTGACAGCACGCGACAGCCAAATGCCCACGTCCGGGTTCCGTTCCCGTGTGCCGCCGAACCAGGCCGCCACCAGGCCTTCCCGGGTCTCCGCGATGGTCGAGGCGTGGCAGGATGGAAATGGCGCGGTGGTGAAAATAAACTCCGATTTTACCAGACCCGGTTCGGCGGAAACGCCAGTCAGGGACTTCAGCACAAGTGCCGAACACGCCAGAATCAGTTTGGAGTTCATGGTTTTACGGAAGGGAAATTTGCCGTTGCAGCCAGACGCTCATTTCGGATCTGCCGCGGTTATCCCAGACGCAGTACGGGATCAGCCGGGTTTTGACGGGGCGGGTCTGAACGTCGGCCGCGTCGCGATAAAGTTGTCCATCCCCATCGCCCGCGGGTTGCGTCCGCAGCGTGCAGTCCAATGCCACCACGCCGCCAAGCAGCCGCCGATCATAGTGGGCCGCGAATTGAACATCCGCCGGCACGCGGACCTGCATGACGCCGACACCGGGCGGCAGGTCGGTGGATTCCAGGCAATAGACCACCGGCCCGCGTTTGATGGCGACCTGGTTCAAATCGTCTTCGACCAGCGGGTTTGCCTCAATCACCTCGGCCGGCATCGGCATGTCGAGGTCAACCAGGTCGCCGGGCTTCCAGGTGCGGCGAAGTTCGAAGTACGTTCCGGGGACGGGTGAATCGTCCGCCGGCCCGTCGTTGATCCGGATGGACGCGCTCCTGGCCCAGCCGGGAATGCGCAATCTCAACGCAAAAGGCAAGTTGCCGCACTGATTGATGGTGATGCGCACGCGCCCGTTCCACGGATAGTCGGTCTCCTGGGTCAGTTTGATTTTCCCACCGCTCCCGAGGGTCGTATCGAGCACACTGCCGCCATAGAGATTTATCCAGATCGTGTCGCGGGATTTGGCATAAGCATAATTCGCCGATTCGGCGATGGTGCGAACCAGGTTGGGCGGGCAACAGAACGAACTGAGGAACGGCACGCGCGTCCGCGGCCAGCGCAATTCCGTCGGCATCGTGTCGAGCTGCCGGAGCGGGTTGACGTAAAAGTAATTTGTTCCATCCAGGCCGCCGCCGGACAACACGCTGTTGTCCAGCGCCAGTTCAACCACGTCCATGAACCGCGCCTGGCCGGTCGCCAGAAACATCCGCCAGTTCCACATCACGTTGGCGATGTTCGCGCAGGTTTCGCAGTAGGCGGTGAGGTTGGGCAGTTGATAATTCCGTCCATAGGCCTGATGAACCCGCGTGATGGTCTTCTGGTCTTTCGCGCCGTCCGGCGACGCGCCGTCCCACAGCGCACCGCACCCGCCGGTGATGTACATTTTCTTCCGGACGACGTTGGTCCAGATCAAGGCCAGCGGCCGCCACAACGACGGGTCGCCGGTTTCCATGAACAAATCCGTCGCGCCGGCGTACAGGTAATTGGCCCGGACCGCGTGCCCCACCGCTTCGTCTTGATCTGGAAAAGGAATCCGGTCCTGGTTGTCATCCCCGCCGCCGGTCACCAGACTGCGCATGGCGAAGAGGCGCCTGGCCAGGGCGAGATAACGCGGGTTATGCGTCGTGCGATACAACTCAATCAGGCCCATGTAATGCGACGGACAAACCAGGTTCCGGGCCAGTTCAGGCGTGGGAAGTTGGAAGGTCCGATCCAAAAAATCCGCGGCCTGGCAGGCGACGCGGAGCAGGTTGGTCTGCCCGGTGGCCCGGTAATTGACGCACGCCGCCGTCATCAAATGCCCCAGGTTGTACATTTCAAAGTCATCCGGATTCTGAAATGGCAGGGCATTCGTGTCACCGTTGCGCTCGCGGATCAGCGTGGCGGTTTGAATATAACCGTCGGCACGCTGGGCTTGGCCGATGACGCTTACGATTTGCTCGATGGTCGCGCCCAGCCGGGCGTCGTGCGTTTGGGCGTACATGGCCGAGGCGCCTTCAAGCCACTTGTAGAAATCGCCGTCATTGAACGGCGCGCCGTGATGGCGGCCCGGTTCCAAACCGGCGGCGATGCGGAAATTCTGGTAAAACTGGGTGTAATTAGTGCCTTCCATCAGCCGCCCCATGGCCGGAATCATCGTCTGGCGGCACAACGCGAATCGCTCCGCCCACAAACCTTGTGTCCAATGAGCTTCGTCCAAACCCACGCTATAAACCCGCGCTTCCGGGCTGGCGCGGTCGTCCACCACCCCCGGTTCACCCGCGGCAACCCTGTCGGCTCCCAGAATTGTGGCGGCAAGGACCGTTCCCCGGAAAAAGTTCCGCAGCTGGCGCATGCAATATCTTTTAGCCATGAGAGCAAAATCGAGTCCCATCATAAGCGGGATTGTCGGAACGTAAACGCATTTCACATCGCCTGTCAAAAAAGACAAAATTTCTGTGGGATATCGCATTCTCGACACCCCGGGTCCGTGGACATATTTTGGTGCGATGCATTGGTTCGACAGGATCCCGGGCGCGGTGTTGAAGTTCCTCCGCACGTTTCCGCCGGCCATCGCGCTCGTTTGCGTCCCCACCGTCTCCGCCCATACCACGGTGACCGGGTTGCGCTGTGAGTCTTTGAAAAGCCCGCTGGGCATTGATGCCACGCACCCGCGGCTGAGTTGGATTCTGAATTCCAGGGAGCGCGACCAGCGGCAAACGGCGTATCAGGTTCTGGTCGCCAGCAGCACCGCCAGGCTCAACGCAAACGTCGGCGATTTGTGGGACAGCGGCAAAATGGATTCCGACCAATCCATCCAGGTGCCTTACGCCGGCAAACCGCTGGTTTCGAATGAACCCTGTTTCTGGAAGGTCCGCGTTTGGGACAAGGATGGCAAAGCGGCGGCATGGAGCAAGCCGGCGGAATGGAGCATGGGGTTGCTCCAGCCTTCCGATTGGCACGCCCAATGGATCGGCCTGGAGGGTGAAGAGATTACCAATTATCTCGCTGGCACGAGTTGGATCTGGTTCCCCGAAGGCAACCCAGAAAAAGCCGCCCCGCCGGGCGAAAAATATTTTCGCCGCGTGATCGTGATTCCGTCGGACCGCGAAATCAGACGCGCCACGTTTGTTTACACCGGTGACAACATGTGCCGGGGCTGGTTGAACGGACGTGACCTGGGTGCGCGCGCCAGTTATCACGTCGTCAAGGACAATGATGTCACCTATCGCCTCCAGCCCGGGACCAACGTCGTGGCGCTGACCGGATACAACCGGGGCACGAACGCGAAACCGGCGGGGGTCGTCGGATTGTTGACGGTCGAATTCGACCAGGGCCCGCCGTTGATCGTTCCCACCGACGACCAGTGGAAAGTTTCCGACCAGGACCCGACCAACTGGACCCTGGTTGATTTCGATGATTCGACGTGGGCATCCGCCAGAGTGCTCGGTCCGGTGGGGAGGCAACCCTGGGGCAACGTCCGCATTTCCGAATCACGCCGGCAACCGGCGCGCTGGCTGCGAAAGCAATTCACCGTTGACCAGAAAATCAGGCGCGCGACGGTTTCCTTCTCCGGGCTGGGCTGGTCGGAGTTGTATTTGAATGGCCGCAAGGTGGGTGACGCGGTTCTCTCACCGGCCTTCGCCCAATACAACCAGCGCGTGTTCTATGTCACCTACGATGTCACGAAACAATTGTCGCGCGGCGTTAACGCGCTGGGCGTGGTACTGGGCAATGGCCGTTACTACGCCGACCGCAGCAAGGTTTACACGGGGACGGAGAGTTTTGGCTGGCCCAAATTGCTGCTGCAGCTCCGCGTGGAATACACCGACGGTTCGGTCACCAACCTGGTCAGCGATGGTTCCTGGCGGTTGACGACCAATGGGCCGATTCTGGCCAACAATGATTATGACGGCGAAGACTACGATGCCCGCAAGGAATTTCCCGGCTGGAGCCGGCCGGGGTTTGACGATGCCAAATGGCAGCCGGCACAAATCGTTGGGGCGCCGCCGGGCGTGGTCGCCGCTCAAATGATCGACCCCATCCGCGTCACCGGCACGCTTAAGCCGACGGCGATGACCGAGCCCAAACCCGGCGTCTATGTTTATGATCTGGGCCAGAACATGGTCGGCTGGGCGCGGCTCAAAGTCTCCGGTCCGGCCGGCACGCGGGTGAAACTGCGTTTTGCCGAAGTCCTCAAGCCCGACGGCATGCTTGACGTGGCAAACCTGCGCGGCGCGCGGGCGACCGACCGCTACACCCTCAAAGGGCAGGGGACCGAAGTCTGGGAACCGCGCTTTACGTCCCATGGCTTCCGCTATGTCGAGGTGACCGGCTTTCCCGGCGAACCGGATCTCCATTCAATTGCAGGCCGGATGGTGAATGACGATTTGCCCACCAACGGGACCTTCGCGTGTTCCAACCCGCTGCTGAACCGGATTTACCGTGCCGTCGTCCGGGGAGTGCGCGGCAATTATCACAGCATCCCCACCGATTGCCCGCAGCGCGACGAGCGGCAGGGTTGGCTCGGCGACCGTTCGGAGGAATCCCGGGGCGAGACTTACTTGTTCGACAACTCGGCGTTTTACGCCAAGTGGCTGCAGGACATCGCCGACGCCCAGCGGCCCGGCGGCAGCGTGCCGGACATTGCCCCCACCTGCTGGCCAATCTATTCCGACGACGTCGTTTGGCCGAGCACGTCCCTCATCATTCCGCAAATACTGCGCGCTCAGTTTGACGACACCACGGTCATTGCCAGTCACTACCCCTGCATGAAGGAATGGATGGACTACATGGAACAACGTTACCTGGTGAAAGGCATTATCTCACGTGACAGTTATGGTGACTGGTGTGTGCCGCCGAGGGACCGCACGAGAATTTGGACGCAGGATCCCAATCGTCGCACCGCCGGACCGCTGCTGGCCACGGCCTATTTCTATCATGACGCCCAACTCATGAAGGGCTACGCGGCCTTGCTGGGCAAATCCGAAGACGCGGAACATTTCAGCGCCTTGGCTGAACAACTGAAGGCGGCTTTCAACGAAAAGTTCCTTAACCGCGATCTTGGCCAATACGACAATGGCACCGAAACCTCGTGTGTTCTACCGCTGGCGTTCGGCCTTGTGCCCGACGCTATGCGGGAACGTATCTTCAACCATCTGGTGGACAAGATCAAAGACGGTCACGATCACATCGGCACCGGGCTGGTGGGGGGCCAGTATTTGATGCGCGTGTTGACGGACAACGGGCGGCCGGATCTGGCCTGCGCCATCGCTACTCAGAAGACCTATCCAAGCTGGGGGTACATGATCGAGCACGGCGCCACCACGATTTGGGAATTGTGGAACGGCAACACCGCCGACCCGGAAATGAATTCGCGCAACCACGTCATGCTGGTCGGTGACCTCGTGATCTGGCTCTATGAAGATCTGGCCGGCATCAAATCCGACCCGGCCGCGCCCGGTTTCAAGCACATCATCATGAAGCCGCATCC
>JAJXYT010000028.1 GCA_021780375.1 bacterium
GTCGGTTCCATCCGTGCCGCCGTCGCCACCCGCCCCGCCGGCAGCGACGAGTCCGGGAATATCAGCCCCCCAAAGTCGGCTGGAACCTTGAATCAACCCTACGCGCACCGGGAAAAACTCATCGGCAATCTCTCGACAACGGATCCGTTTCAACAGGATTTTAATCAGACTCTCCCGCTCTCCGCCCAAGGCCGTCTCCGCCTCGACAATGTCAACGGCTGGATTGAAACCGGGTTGGTTTCATTGGGCGGCAGCCAATCCGTGTCACTCACGACGGTCAACGGGGCGATAGAGGCCGCCCTGCCGGTTGGCGCGGACGCGGAAGTCACCGCCGACACCGTCAACGGCGGTATGAGCAGCGATTTCCCCGGGTTGGTCGTAAAAAAGGAATTCCCTTTGTCCAAGCACTTGAAAGGCACGCTCGGCCACGGCGGCGCGACCGTCAAGGCCACCACAGTCAACGGGAGCATCCGCTTTCGGCGGGGCAATGATGCCCGGTGATTCATCACGCTTGACTCGCTTCTGCCGGGCCGTGATGTTTCGCCTGTGAAGACTGCCTCTATTTTGCTTTCCCTCACGTTCGCATGGGTCGGAATCGTTCGCGCGGGGGATGCCATTACCCCGACCAATCATATCGAACTTTTCAACGACCGGGATTTTTCGGGCTGGGCGTTTTGCATGAGAGACCATGCCGACCCGAGGCAGACCTGGAGCGTGACGAATGGCGTCATCCATTGTACCGGCTATCCCGCCGGCTACCTGCGGACGACGCAAGCCTACCGCAATTATGTTCTTACCGTCGAATGGCGCTTTGTAAAAGTCGCGCCCAAGGCCGATAACACCGGCGTCCTCGTCCATATCCAAGCGCCTGACCAGGTCTGGCCCCAATGCGTTCAGGTCCAGGGGAAACACGACCATCAGGGGGATTTGTTTTTGATGGCCGGCGCCGAGTCCAGGGAACACCGGGGCATGGACGCCAACACACCGTTGCCCAAACAGGGACCCTCAGCGGAAAAACCCGTGGGCGAGTGGAACACCTGCCGGGTCATTTGCGCTGGCAACGACGTGAAAGCTTACGTCAATGGCAGGTTCATGAATGAGACGACCCAATGCACTCTTTCCTCCGGCTTCATTGGCATCCAGAGCGAAGGCGGCGACATCGACATCGATGGAATTTACCTGGAGCCGTTGAAATAATTTCCCGTAGCGGCTTTCGGGAGCAAGCCGCCAACTGCGGCGGCGATTTGCCAACCGCCGCTATGCCGGCCGCAATTTTACCAGCGTCGCGCCCCAGCCGCCGAACTGCGGATAATCGAGCGTGAACGAAATGACTTCCGGTTGCTTTTTCAAAATCGCATGCACCGTGCGCCGCAGATTGCCGATGCCCTTGCCGTGAATGATGCGCACCTGCAGGATGCCGCGCGCCTGGCACGCGGCCAGATAATCCGGCACGAGATCCTTCACTTCGCGCGGGTTGAACGTGTGCAAATCGAGCACCCCGTCAATCGGCAGTTCAATCGGTTCGTCAGCCATCTGTCGGCAACCTTTTCTTCACCCACGCCCTTGCCTGACGCGGGGTTTTCAATTCGTCCGCCAGTTGTTTCTCGCGGAGTTCGCCCAGCAACGCGCCCATGGCCGGGCCAGGCTTCATGCCCAGCTTGATCAAATCCCTGCCCGTGAGCAGCGACGGGCGGATCGCCGGCTTCTTCTTCAATTCCTCCGCCTGCGCCAGCAGAAATTCGTAATGGTCCAGATGGCCGTGCGAACCAAGGCAATCGAGCCGGTGCAATTCCAGTTCCAACGGAAAGGTCTGGCGCAACAAGAGCCGCCGCAACGTCGCCTTGCGCATCTGCTTCACGTCCTTGAACTGCATGTGATTTCGGACGCAGGCGACAATTTCCTCGACTTGCTTTTTGGGAAACCGCAGCCGCCGCAACATCCGGTCCGCCAGTTCCGCGCCGACCTTTTCGTGGCCGTAAAAATGAATGGCACCGGTCACGGGATCGCGTTCGGCTGTCGCCGGTTTGGCAATGTCATGCAAAATCACGGCCCATGGCAACGACGGCGACGCATTTGGAGGCATTTTTTCCAGCATCAACCGGATGTGCTCGAACACCGTGCCTTCCGGATGATAATCCGGCGATTGCTGGCAGAGGAGAGTGGCAATCAGCTCGGGCAGGACACCGGGCAACAACCGGCTGTCGCGCAGCAAAACCAATCCGCGCGCGGCGGAAGAAGTAGGGACGCGCTGTTGCGCGTCTGACATTTTCTCCCTCTCCCCGCCCAAGCGGGGAGAGGGCCGGGACGAGGGGTTTTGTTTTTTTGGAACACAGGTCTCCTCTCCCCGACCCTTTCCTCCTTTGCGGGAGGAGAGGGAGAAGTCTTCGTGCGGCGGCGCAAACAATTTGATGAGTTCATCGCGAATCCGTTCCGCGCTGATGAGTTCGATTTTCGGCGCGAGCTTTTTGACGGCGGCGAAAGTTTGCGGTTCGACTTCAAATCCCAGTTGTGCGGCGAACCGCACGGCCCGCAACAGACGCAAATGGTCCTCGGCAAACCGTTCCTCCGGCAAACCGATGGTGCGAATGATTTTCGCGCGTAAATCCTTTTCGCCGCCGACCCAGTCGTGAAGTTTTTCGGCAATCGGATCGAAGAAAAGTCCGTTGACGGTGAAATCGCGCCGCTGGGCATCGGCTTTCGCGCTGCTGAAAACGACCTTTTCCGGACGCCGGCCATCCCGGTACTCCGCCTCGGCCCGAAAGGTGGCCACCTGGAATTGATGTGTGCCTTCAACGACAATCATCACGCCGAATTTGCGTCCGACGGCAATGGTCTTCGTGAACAGTTTCTCGATTTGTTCCGGTCGCGCGTCCGTGGCGATGTCGTAATCCTGCGGCTCACGTCCGAGCAAAAAATCCCGCACACAGCCGCCGACCCAGAAGGCCGCGAAACCAGCCGTTTGCAGGCGGCGGACAATCTCCACGGCAATTTCACGCGGTGGGGCAGAGGTCATTTATGATTTACAATTTACGATTTACGTGCAAATGGCGAGCCCGTTATCGTAGCAGCGGACGTCAGTCTGCTCTGACATCTAATTCGCGCGAAATTTGAGCCGACTCACGTCGGCTGCTACAAATTATCCATCGCCCCAGATGGCTTTGACATGCGCGACGCCGGACCTGACCTTTTCCACCGGCAATCCCGGGTTGAGCTCGAACACCTTGATGTGCTCCGGTTTCACGAACGGCTTGAGTGCGGCATAATCAATCATGCCGGTGCCGGGCGCGGCGTGGTCGCGCGCAGGAAATTGGACGTCATGAATGTGAAAGCCCACCAGGCGCGCCGCGAGCGATTCCAGGTGTTGCACGTGCCGGAACAGGCCGAGGTTTTCTTTGATTTGCGCGTGGCCGACGTCGTGCCAGTAGGCGACATTCGGGCTGGCAAACTCGCGGAAGAAAGACGCGAAATCACTTTCCAGCGGAATTTCCTCCAGCGCCTGGCGGTTTTCGCAGCCGAGCTTCAGGCCGCGCTTTTCGGCTTCGGGCACAAGCTGGCGCAACGTTTCATACATGTGCGCGACGAATTTTCCCTTCACCGCCTCCTGTTTGGCCACGGCCTCGGCGCGGAGCTTTTCAAATCTGGGCGTCGGCTTCCCGTCGCGTTCGAGCAGGTCGCACAACCGGCCGGTGTAATCCTTCAATTCCATGCTGCCGAGATGCAACACCACGGCCGGCGCCTGGACGCGCCGGGCAAATTCAAACGTCTGGAGCGTGTAGCGGATGGCCAGTTCGCGTTCGTAATCCTTCGCGGCGGAGAATTCGTACAGGTTCGGCGCGGCATGGGTCACCCCCATCGGCAGCGGACAGAAATTGTGCAGGCTGGAAATCCTGATCTCGCCCGCCTCCACCGCGGCGAGGATGCCCGGCATGAGGCTGATGGAAACGCCGTGGCTGAGTTCGGCATAGGCAAAATCCAGCTCGCGGATTTCGCGCAGCATGGCGCGGCCGTCGGTATGACGGTGGGAATTCCAGCAGGTGGACAACGAATACATAAAAAAATGCCGGGGGCATCTTAAAGGGATGCGCCCGGCTTGGGAAATCGCAAATTTCTGATTATAAATCCGCGTAACGCGCGGTCAACATCGCGGAAAAGCGCGCGGCTTTTTCCTTGCGGCGTCGCTTCTCACTCGGCTTTTCGAAATGCCGATGATTGCGCACGACCTTCAAAGTGCCCTCGCGGTCCACTTTTTTCTTCAGCCGGCGCAACGCCCGATCCACTGACTCGCCTTTTTTTAGTTTAATTTCGGTCAACGCAACTCACTTCCTTTCTGCGCCGGAACACCACGGCTCCGGCAAAATGGAAGGCGCAGTCTGGCTTTTCCGCACCGGCGAGTCAATGAGTAAATCGGCGTGGCATTGCAATTATCGCCGGCGAAGTTACCCTGCCCGCATGAACAAAAGGGAAACGGCGGCCAGGTCCGCCGCCGACTTGGAACTGCAAAGGCGCATCCGGGAGCTCATCGCCTTCAAAGGCGGCGGCCACAATGAAAACGAAGTCGCCGACGTCATCGAAAACGCGCTAAAGCTGTTGACCGACGTGCAGGACACCGGCGACGTGCGCGTCATCCAGACGGCCTTGCGGGAATTGCGCTACTCGTTCCGGTTGTTCGCGCCGTATGCCGGCACCCGGAAAGTCACGATTTTCGGTTCGGCGCGGACCAAGTCCAACAAACTGGAATATCGGCAGGCCGTCGAGTTCGGACACAAAATTGTGAAGGCCGGATTCATGGTCATCACCGGCGCCGGACCGGGCATCATGCAGGCCGGTCACGAAGGCGCCGGGCCGGAAAACAGTTTTGGCATGAACATCCGCCTGCCCTGGGAACAATCCGCCAACCCGGTCATTCGCGAGGACAAAAAACTCGTCACGTTCAAATACTTTTTTACGCGCAAACTGATTTTCATCCGGCACGCGGACGCCATCGTGCTGTTTCCGGGCGGGTTTGGAACACTCGACGAGGGGTATGAAGCACTGACGCTCATGCAAACCGGCAAGAGCCAGCTCATGCCGCTCGTGCTCATGGACCGGCCCGGCGGCACTTACTGGAAAACCTGGGACCGGACCGTCCGCGACCATTTGCTGCGCGACAAACTGATTTCGTCCGAAGACCTGGACCTTTATCAAATCACCGACAGTGCAGATGAAGCGGTGAGAATCATCACCGGCTTTTACCGAAATTTTCACTCGAGCCGGTTTGTGAAGGATTTGCTCGTCATCCGGCTGAAAACCGTACCGTCGGCAAACTCTATCGCCGCCTTGAACCGGGATTTTGCCGATATCATCAACGGTACGCCGATCAAGCCCATCAAACCCACGCCGGACGAAATTGAAGACAGGGACAATTTGGATCTGGCCCGCATCACCTTCGGTTTCAACCGCCGCGACTACGGCCGCCTGCGGCAGTTGATTGACGTGTTGAATCGACTTTAAAAAAGTAAATTCGTTGAAGTCGTCACGAACAAATCGCGCTAAAAAATAAAAACCGAGAAGTGTTTATGGATGAGGCATGCCCGTTAAATTGTGGAGCAAGGTTGGCATGGAAAACGAGGCGCAAAATAACGCAAACGAAACGGCAACCATTTCTTTCTCAGGTTTTCGTGACAAGGTTCTGATTGTGATTTGCAATCAGGATGACAATTCACAATTTGTCCGCCAGCTTCATCAACCGTTTTTCTACAAAGAAATCGACCCTCACAATTGGATACTAAATACCTATCAGACAGGCATTGATGAAAGTAAAAGGTTTAACGAATACGCTTGCCGGAAATTCGATCCAGAATCAATCCCAGGCTGGAAGGAAATTGCGGGTGATAAATACCAGATTCCCTTTGATTTTTGATAATACGGAAGCCTAATACTCGACAGCTCGCCTGCGGATTGTTAGCGTCCGGCCATGCCGACGATTCTCGAAAAGGATGGTTATCGGTTTTTCTTTTACAGCAACGACCACCGCCCGATTCACGTCCACGTCCGCTACGGCAGTGGTGAGGCAGTCTTCAACGTCGAGACCGAAGTGGAATTGCGCGAGTCGCAGGGACTCAAACTTCGTGAATTATCCAAAGCTGAAAGACTTGCAGAAGAAAATAAAAAGCTGATAATAGAGAAGTGGCATGAACACCTTGGTTGACAACGCTCGTTCCGCTGCTCATGTGAGTGGCGAGATTATCGTCCGCATGGAAAGCGGCGCGGAAATCCGTTTCCCCGTGGCGCAAAATCCCCGGCTGGCGCACGGCACACACCAGCAATTGAATCACATTGAAATTTCACCATTCGGTCTGCATTGGCCTGAATTGGACGAAGACTTGTCTTTTCGCGGCTTGCTGGAAGGCAATTACGGCCAATTCCAAAAAAAGCCCAAAGCCTGATGCTCGACAGCCTACACGCTGGCTGTTAGCGTTCGGCCATGAACGTTCTGGTCACCGGCGGCGCGGGCTTCATCGGTTCGCATGTCTGCGAGCGGTTGCTGCGCGACGGCCATGCGGTCTGGGCCCTGGATGACCTCAATTCGTTTTACAGCCCGGCCATCAAGGAAAAAAACCTCAAGGACATTTCGTCGCTCGGCAAGCCGTTCACCTTTCTTTCCAAAAATCTGTCCGACATCCGGGCGTTGGAAAATCTGTTCAGCCAGGTCCAATTTGACCAGGTCATCCATCTCGCCGCCCGCGCCGGCGTCCGGCCCAGCCTGGATGAACCGGAATTTTTCCAGCAGGTCAACGTCGAAGGCACGGTCAATGTGCTGGAAGCGGCGCGGCGGCATGGGGTGAAAAAGGCGCTGCTGGCCTCTTCCTCCTCGGTTTATGGCGTGAACACCAAGGTGCCGTTCGCGGAAAACGACCCGGTGTTCTCGGTCATCTCGCCGTATGCCGCCAGCAAGCTGGCTTGTGAAGCCCTCGGTCACGTCTATCATTACGTTTACAAGATGGACGTGGTGATGCTGCGGTTTTTCACGGTTTATGGACCGCGCCAGCGGCCGGACTTGGCGATTCACAAATTTGCCAAACTCATCCAGGCGGACAAACCGATTCCGGTTTTCGGCGACGGTTCCACCGAGCGCGATTACACCTACATCAGTGACATCGTGGACGGTGTCATTGCCTGCACGCAGAAGAAATTCACCTATGAAATTTTCAACCTCGGCGGATCGCAAACCGTGAAATTGAGCCGGCTGATCGAATTGCTTGAAGCCGCGCTCGGCAAAAAGGCCATCCTTGACCGCCAGCCGGCGCAGCCCGGCGATGTGCCCCGCACCTGCGCCGACCTTGCCAAGGCGCAACGGCTGCTCGGCTATCATCCGCGCGTCAAAATCGAGGAGGGTATTCCCAAATTTGTGGATTGGTTTCGTCAAAATCAGTGATAGACTGTCTCCGTCATGAGTTTACCAACGCCGTTTAATCGGCCTGCCCTGCCCGAGGCGCTGGCGGCCTGGAAACAATTGCTCACGGCGCGCGGCCTGGGCGCTGAAATGCGCTGGATCTTCGAGGAAAATCTTTGCTTCGAGAAATCGCGCGCCGCGCAAGGCGGTTTTCACCTCGGTTTTCAGACCAAATTCTCGCCGCCGCCCGAGGACGCCCTGGATCTTGCGTTCGAACACTTTTGCGAAACCGACAAGCGGATGGTTTTCTACCGGCTGGGCAACCATCTCGGAAAATCCATTTGCGTGCTGTTGTGCGACCCGTGGTTTGAAACCAGGGGCGAAGCCGACGGCTTTCTGCGCCGCGACGAATGGCGCATGTCATTTCATCCCGGCCAGACGGATGAAATCGAGGAAATCACCGACCTGGGCCGCTGGCTGCGCCGCGTCAAACATGGCCGCGCCTTTCACGACCTCGATTTCTCCATGACGCTGGCGGCCATTGACGAAATCAAAATCCACGGCCGCGTGCTGATGCCTTACGAACGCTTCGCCTCCACGATGCTCAACCGCCTGCGCCGGTTCCTGGGCCAGCCGGCTTGACCAAATGTCCGGAAGCAGCAGCCGACGTGAGGAGGCTCCTTATTCCTGATTTGCGATTTACGATATACGATTTAAGCGCCGCGTCCCATTATTCGAAGGTCTCGTAAATCGGAAATCGCATATCGGAAATCTGACTGGAACCTCGTTACCTCGGCTGCTGCTAAAAGAACGGTTACCGCGCTCGCGGTGGACGTAAATCCAACGCCGGCGCATTGGTGTTGCCTTTGTTCTCCTTCTTGAACGCGGAGCGGAACAACCAGAGCCGCTTCAATCCCTGAACAAAATCATCGGCGTCGCCCACCGTTTTTGAAACGACGCCCAGCATGTTCGTGTTGGCCTGGACCTGCGCATTGAGATTGCTGGTGATGTCGGCCAGATGATCCAGCGTCAGGGACAGCAGCAGCAGATTGGTATCCACATTGGCCACTACCGATTGCGTCTGTTGCGCGCCGTTGGTACCGAGCATCCAGACGCCCAGACCGCCGGGTTCGCGCAACTGTCCGCTAAGCACCGCGAAATTGGTCAGCAGCGGTTGCGTCCCGGCGACAGCGATATTGAGATTTGAGGTCGCCTGGGCGGTGTTGTCCAGCACGGCGGCAATTTTATTCGTCAGCGCCAGGACATTCGGCAGGGCCTGTTGCACCTGCAAGATCATAGCCTGCAACTGGTCGGAAACAGGTGGCGTTTCCACGGCGCGTATCCAGGCGGTGTCATCGCCCGGCCCGAAAATTTTATAGTGGTGATACCGCCCGTCCCACGACGCCACAATGCGTTTGCGGTTGACGGTGTTGTTGTAGGCATAGACGGAATTGGATTCGAGATTCATTTCCGCGAGAACCTGCAAATTGGATTCGTCCAGCATCGTGTAAGCACCAAAGACCAGATTGGAATTCACGTCGGTGACATCCTGCGCCAGCTGCCACTGACCGGGTTCCTGCGTAACCAATTGTTTCAGCTCATCAATCGTCTTCACGGAGACGGGCTGCGTGACCACCAGCGCGTAGCCGTTCGTTCCCCGCGTGACTTCGAGCTGTCGTTTGCCGAGAAAGTCCGCCGCGTTTACCTTCAAATACGAACCGCCGGTCCAAAGATAACGGAAATACGGGTCCAGGATTTCAAATTCCACCCGCACGTTGTGGGGGTCGCGCGGCGGCATCGCATAAATGAGGGTGATTTGTCCGACCTGAAATCCCATCATGAGCACGGGGTCGCCCACGTTCAAACCCGCCGAGCTTTGAAGGTAGGTGTGAAACGGCGCCTTGATGACGAACCAGCCTTTGCGCTCCGCCGTGTGGTAGATGTAATAGCCGAAACCGAACAACAGCAGCGCCGTCGCCACAAACACAAACCAGCCCACCGCGCGTTCCATGCGACTCAGGCGCGTGCGCAGTTGCGGGGTCAGGTCTTGCAGTGCCATGGTTCGGTTTCGTCAGCTGATTATTTCCAGCGGGACGGCCAGCAATTCTTTTACCATCGGGTCATTCGCGGATTCTACATCGTTCCAACCGCCAAGGGGAAAGAATTTTTTGTCGCGCAGCAGCGCGAATTTTCGACCCGCATTCCGCCACGGACGCAAGTCGTCTGTCGTTACCACTACAGTCATCGGCTGGCCGCCACACCAATCGTGTCCGCGCGATAATTGGTCAAGCAACCGCAGCCACCAATGCAGGTGCCGCGCGCCCAGACCGGCCAGCGGATCGTCCAGCAATAATATTTTCGGTTTGAGAATCAATGCGCGCGCCAGGGCCGCGCGCTGGCGCCAGTTGTCGCTGACATTCGTCGGCGTCAGGTCGGCCAGGGGCGTCAACTCGAGCAGTTCCAGCAACGTCGCTGCTGCCGGCGCGGCCGCCGCGGGCGTCAAATCGTGATGATACTGCAGCGGCAGCGCCACGTTCTCCCGAATCGTGAGTTGATTGAACAACTGTCCGCCGGTGAACACCAACCCCACGTACAGCCGTTCTGCCAGTTTTGCTTCACCGAACGTCCGCGTGTCCGTCCCGAACAGTTTGCACTCACCCTTCACCGGCGCCATCAGCCCGGCGGTCAGCATCAGGAAATCGCTTTTGCCCGAATATTGCTGGCCGGCGACGGTCCAGAATTCCCCCGGCGCCACCGACCAGTTCACATCCTCCAGCACGACAAAACTGATGTCGCGCATGGCGCCGACGCTGACGTCACGCATCTCAATCACCGCCGCGTTTTCGGTTTCGCTCATGTTTGTGGCGCAGGCGTCCCGCCTGCGGGTTTACAGGGCGTCTCGCCCGGTGTCCCTTCGCGCAGCAGGACGCTGCTGGAACTCGCAGCCGCGACGGCTGCGCTACCGTTGCCATTGTCGCTCATGTGACGAGGTAAAGCAGGATGAACAACGCATCAATCAGGACACACACGATGACGCCCTGAGTGACCGCGCGCACCGCCACGCGCGAAACGTCCTCCAGCCGCAGCGGTTGCGCCAGCCCATGATAACACGTCACAATGGCAATAAAGAATCCGAACGCAACGGTCTTCAACGCCAGCAACACAAAATCCAGCCAGTTGAGCGCCTCGGTGATTTGCTTGAAATAATCGCCCGGCGTCAGCGGCACGTCCTGCAAAAACGCAAACAGGTAGCCGCTCGCCAGCGCGCCGATGATCAAATACACCGTCAGCGCGAAGACCCCCACGGCCATGCCAATGACGCGCGGCACAATCAGGTAATGCACCGGGTCAATGCCCAGCGCTTCCAGGGCTTCCACCTCGCCCAACGCCCGCGCCGTGCCCAGTTCGATCACGTGCGCCGTGCCCACGCGCGCCAGCACCAGCATCGCCGCCAGCAACGGCCCCAGTTCGCGCACCACCGCAATCACCATCGTCGAACCCAGATAGCCGGTTGCCCCGACCCGCGCCAGGGCCGATACCGTCTGGCCGATGACCAGAAATCCCAGCGCCAGCGCCACAAACAAAAACATGGGCAACAGCGCCACACCCGCCCGGGCGATTTCCTGCCGGATGCGCGGGCGGATGACGTTCCGTGCCGTCTGAAATTTCCGCAAAAGGACGCCCAGCGTGATAAGCGCAAACGCCGCCAGCCCTTGCAAGGTCAGTAAAAACAGAAACAGTTTCCGGCCCAGAAAATCCGTGTAGGATTTTGGCAGCGGCGCGCGGCGGAATATCTGCGTGTTCGTCAACGTCAACACCTTCGCCAGATTCTCACGCATGGATCCAGCGTAGGACTGTGCCGGTTCTGAGACAAGGCGTGAAATTCACGCGCTTCAGGTCTGGCTTGGGTGTCAAATCTCAGGACTGTTCGCTCCAAATCGGGTCGTTTGGTTCGATTTTCGGCCTGCGCGCGAGCGGCCTGACGTGGCCCAAGCCATGCTGGCTAGGCGGTCATGACGAAAATCGCTTACAGCGAGAGCGAAAGCGGTAAAGTCGTACGCACCGCGGTCGTTCCTGCCAACCGTTCCGAAGAGCCGAGATTCGGCCCGCTCGACAGCACCATCATCGTCGTTATCCTCCTGTGCTTCCTCGTGTGCGTGGCCGGGCTGATCTACTACCCGCTGACCCATTAATCAGCGGCCGGCTTCGAAACGGTCTGATGGCCTGAAAAGGCTGCGCGCAGCCTCACGAAAAAACTGTCCTTGGACGGTGGCCTCGTTGCAAACTTCCCGCGATGACGCTCCGCGAAGCCAAAGCCCGCCACGCCCGACTCGCCGACGAAATCCGCCGGCACGACCACGCCTATTACGTCGAAGGCCGGCAGCTCATCACCGACCGCGAATACGACCAGCTTTTCAAAGAGCTGCAGGATTTGGAGAAACGGTTTCCCGGGCTCGTCACGCCCGAATCACCCACGCAACGCGTCGGCGGCGCGCCCAGCGAGAAATTCGCCCGGGTCAAACATCTGGTGCCGATGCTCTCGCTCGACAAGGTGGAAGCCGCCGAACACCCGACCAGCGCCGAGGAACCGAATCGCGACAAACGCAACCGCGCCCAGGATGAAAACACGCTCGCCGAACTTCGCGCGTTCGACGCGACTCTTCGCAAACAGTTGGGCCGCGACCGCATCGAATACGTCTTGGAACCGAAGGTGGACGGCGTGTCCATCAGCGTCCATTACCGGCACGGCAAACTGGCACTCGGCGTCACGCGCGGAGACGGCGCCGAAGGCGATGACATCACTGCCAACCTCAAAACCGTCAAGGCGATTCCACTGGAATTGCGCAGGACAGGCTTCCAGCCTGTTTCAAAATCAAAAACAAAGGGTTTATTTGAAGATGGAGACAGGCGCGACGCCTGTCCGGCGTTGCTCGAAGTGCGTGGCGAGGCTTACATGCCGGTAAAGGAATTCGACGCCATCAACAAAAAACTTGAAGCGGAAGGGGAAAAACCGTTCCCCAATGCCCGCAATGCCACCGCCGGCACGCTCAAACAACTCGACCCGAAGCTCGTCGCGCAACGCCCGATTCGCGCCGTGTTTTACGCCACCGGCGCGGTCGAAGGCATCGAGTTCAAAACGCATTCCGAAATGCTCGAAACTCTCGCGCAATTCGGCCTGCCCACGCAAAAACTCTGGTGGGTCTGCGACGGTATTGACGAGGTCCTGAAAGTTTATCGCGAAAAGGTCGTCGCGCATTACGATGAGGACAAGGATTTGCGCCGGCAGTTGCCGTACGAGATTGACGGCATCGTGCTCAAAGTGAACACGCTCGCCGACTGGCCGCGCATTCCCGGCCGCGCGCGGGCGCCGGGCTGGGCCATCGTCCACAAGCCCGTGCCGTGGATTACGCCCGCCGAAACCGTGCTCAAGGCCATCACCGTGCAGGTCGGGCGCACCGGCGTCCTGACGCCCGTGGCCGAACTCGAGCCGGTCTTCGTGCAAGGCTCGACGATTTCACGCGCCACGCTGCATAACGAGGACGAAATCCGTCGCAAAGACATCCGCATTGGCGACACCGTGGTCATCCGCAAAGCCGGCATGGTCATCCCGGAAATTTTCGAGGTGGTGAAAACCAAACGCCCGCCCGGCGCAACGGAATTTGATTTGTTCAAACACGTCGGCGGCAAATGCCCCGCCTGCGGTGGGCCGATTGCCAAGGAAAAATTAAAAACATCGCGCGTGGCCGAGATCGGAGGGACGAGTTACCCGAGTCCCAAATTAAAATCCGAAAGTCAGGGACTCGCAGAGCTCGTCCCTCCGACTGCTGATGAAGAAGTGGCCTGGCGTTGCCAGAACATCGCCGGTTGTCCCGCGCAACAAACGCGGCGCGTCGAATATTTCGCACACCGCAAAGCGCTCGACATCGAATCGCTCGGCGGCATCGTCGCCGAGAAACTCGTCGAACGCGGCCTGGTCAAGGAACCACTCGACCTGTTCGATCTGAAATTGGAACAGCTCGCCAAACTGAACCTCGCCACGGACGATGAGCCGCGCGTCTTCGGCGAAAAGAATGCGAAGAAGATTCTCGACGCCCTCCAACGCGCCAAGACCGCGCCGCTCTCCCGCTGGATTCATGCGCTGGCGATTGCCGACGTGGGTGAAGCCACGGCCAAACAACTCGCGACCACGCATGAATCGCTGGAGGCGTTGGCGAAGTCCGAAGTTCTGAAGGACATCCGCGACCTTGGGGCGAAGGAAGCCGAACGCGCCGAAATCAGCCCGCGCTCACGCAAAAATCCACCGAAGAACGAAACCGAAAAAGCCCAGAGAGAGAAAGGTGACGCCGAACTGAAAACGGAGATTGCCGAAATCGAATCACGTCTGGTGACTGGTGGTCTGAAGGCGAAACTGGTAGAGGTCGGCCCGGTGGCGGCCGCCAGCGTATTGAATTACTTCGCGTCGCCCGCCGGAAAAAAAGTTCTCGCCCGCATCCGCGAGTTGAAAATCAAACCCGAAGCCGAAGCCGTCAAAGCCGCGTCCGCTTCAACGTCAGGCATTTTCGCCGGAAAAACCTTCGTCCTGACCGGCACGCTGCCGACGATGACGCGCGAGGAAGCCACCGCGAAGATTGAAGCTGCCGGCGGCAAGGTGGCCGGCAGCGTGAGCAGGAAAACCGATTACGTTCTAACCGGGGCCGAAGCCGGCTCAAAGCTGGAAAGGGCGCAGCAGCTTGGAATTAAGATTTTGGACGAGGCGGAGTTTTTGAAGATGTGCGGCGGCTGAACCGGAGATGCAGCCGAATCTGTGCCAGTCTGGTGAAGTGGTGTGATTCGGTGAAGTGGTGCGAATCAGCGATTTCTCCATGTCTTTTTGCTGTTCACCGACCGACCTCAAGACTCATGATATTTGTTTCATGAAAAAGCCTGCTTTAAGTTTTTTCCTTTTGTCTTCGGCGGCCAGCTTTTTAATCACGGTGGCAACCGTTCCGGTCAGCCAGGCCGGCTCGGTTGCCGCGCCGTACGAAATCGGAACGTGGGAGGGGTTTCGCGCGGCCGCCATTTCTTACACCTTTGATGATAACGTGCCCAACCAGTATCGCATCGCGGTTCCGATGTTCCATGCGGCCGGTTTCAAGATAACCTTGTTCACAGTGGTTAATTACTGGACCAGTTTCACCTGGGCGCAGGCACAAGCCGCCGCAGCGTATGGAGATGAAATTGCCAGCCACACCATGACGCATCCGAACTTAGTCACCAATACGCTTCCACAACTCACAAATGAACTGGCGAATTCCCGGTCGAATATCAATTATCACATTACCAACGAGCTTTGCGTGACCCTGGCCTATCCCTATTGCACCGTTCCCAATGAAGCCGTCGTTGCGCAATACTACATCGCCGCGCGGGGTTGCTCGGGCCAGTTAGTTCCCAGCACACCCCCGGATTTCATGAACATCAGCTCGTTTGTATTGGGTTCGGCCGGCTCCTATACCAACAGCGACAGCATCATCAACCTGGCGAACAGCGCGACCAACTCGCACTCATGGTGCGTGTATCTCATTCATTCGATTGATGTCAACGACGACTATTCGCCGCTGTCGAGCGCGGCGTTGCAGACCAGTGTCAATTACCTGAGCGCCAACCCGGATCAATTCTGGGTGGAAACCTTCGGCAACGTCGTTCGCTATATCCAGGAGCGCAATGCCTCGTCCGTCGTGGAAACCACCAACTCGGGAAACAGCATTGCCATTCAGATAACCAACAACCTCAATCCCTCAATTTATAATTATCCGATTACCTTGCGCCGGCCGGTGCCGGCCGGTTGGCCGGCGGTGGTCATCTCACAAAATGGCCAGCCCATAACGGCGAAACGGGTCACCCTCAATTCAACCAACTATGTGATGTTCGACGTCGTGCCCAACGGCGGGGAGGTGGTTCTCTCGAAAACGGTTTTGCCTTTCACCCTGAGTAATCCGGTACTGAGCGCCCCGGCCGGCCTGAGGTTTCAACTGAATGGCCAAACCGGTGTAACCTATACGGTGTATTCCTCAACCGACCTGGTGAACTGGCTGCCGGTCCAGAGCAACACGCTGGTGGATACCTCCGCTGAGTTTACGGTGGATGCATCCAGTTCACCCCAATTCTACCGCGCCCAGTGGGCTCCGTGACACCACCCGGCTTGAATCCGGGCTCGGCTTCACGAGACTACGGCGGAGTTTCAAGGCATGCCTCGCGGCGGCGCGAAGCCGGTACAGGCTACCGAAGAAAATGCCGATTGACATTGGCCTGTAACTTCCCAGACTCCGGCTCCGTCAATCACGCCACTATGAAAATCAAACACCTGAAAACGGCCGTGAAATCCGCGGTTTTAGTCACTGTCCTGGCCTGCGGCGTCAGCCTGCGCGCCGCCACGCCGGCAACACCGCACCCGCTGAGCGGCGCCGCCACCGGCCAAAACCAGTTCCAAACCGTGACGATGAGCAATTTCTCGGAAGCGAAGGCGTTGATCAAATCAACGTTGCCCTGAAGATTCGTTAAGGATAATCCGGAGGACAGGCGTCGCGCCGGTCTCCATCGTAAAAAATTTTTCTTCCCGTTCGGCGGCGCGTCGTCCATCGGGCAGAACCAACACCCAAGGCGGAGAATTTAAAGTTAGCGGCCGGCGCGGCGCCGGTCCTGCGCGCGGCCCGCTTGCGCCAACTTTTTTATTTCGCCATCAGTCCCTCCAGCATCGGTGAATTTCGAATGACCACGTTCTTGACGGAATCAAATTTTGCCGCCGGCACGCCGGCAGCGAGTTGTGCCTGGAAATTGTCAATCTCCAATCCATCCACGTCCACACAGTCAATGGCGGGCCGCAGGTCTTTCTGGTCAAAACTCTCGCGGATATTGGCCAGTTCAAGGTCGCGGACGTGCCGGGCGAACAATCCGTAGGCGGGCAGCGCGCCGAACTGGGCGGGCTCGGGATAACCGGGGCCGAGTTCGGGCTGCACACGCTCGGCTTGTGCTTTCGTCCCGCCTCCCTTGAATTCGAGCCGGATGTTCTCCAGCCGCACACCTTCGATGGGATGGCCGGGAACCCCGGTGATCAGAATGCCGCTCCGGGGATCCACACCGGTGGCAATCACGTTGGAAATGAAAATGTTCCGCATCCGGCTGGGAACGGTCACGTCCGGCCCGCGGTTGCGCTCGCCGGTGGTGAGGTAAATCGGGCACGCAATGACATCCATCATGGTGATGTTGTTGATGGTGATGTTTTCCATGAGGCCGCCGTCCACTTCTTCCAGCGCCAGGCCGTGACAATCCCGGAAGGTGCAGTTGGCAATGGTCACATTGCGGAAGCCGCCGTTGGCCTCCGTGCCGAACTTGATCCGGCCCGTCCCGCCCCGGGTCGGTTTCATCGTGCCGTCGAGCAGCGTGCCTTCCTGAAAACCGGATACCTGGCAATTCACAATCGTCAGATTTTCCGTAATAACATTCCGGCCCAGCGCAAAGGTGCTTTTGGGACACAACCCGTCATCGCGCGGCGAATTAATACGGCAATTGGAAACCATCGTGTTGCGGCAGCAGTCAATGTCAATGCCGTCCCGGTCGGTGTCCATCGTCACGTTGTCCACGGTCAGATTGTCGCAGCCGGTGACCAGGACGGCGAAGTGGCCGCCGTGAAAAATCGTGATGTCGCGCAACAGCACATTGCGGCACAGCTTGAGGGCGATGGCCTTGTTGCCGAGCCGGGAAGGCGGGTAATGGGTATCCAGTGGCGGCGTGCGATGGGCCGGACTCCAACGCGAAAACCCGCACATCTCATCGAGCAACCGGTCGTCGCGCACCAGCCCGCCGCCGTTGATCATGCCGGCGCCGGTGATCGAAACGTTGGTGAGGTTCTCGCCCCAGATGAGGCTGTTGTGAAAATAAGTGTGCCCGCCGTCCTGATACGCCTGGCCCTGCCAGGGTTCCGTCGGATCATAGGCATTCATCGCCTGCGGCGCGCCGAGAATCACCGAGCCGGCGCCCAGGCACAAATGGATGTTGTTGGTCAGGTGGATGCTGCCGCACAGGTAGGTGCCTGCCGGAACAAAGACCGTGCCGCCGCCGGCACCCGAGGCCGCCAGAATTGCCTGGTTGATCGCCGGGCTGTCCAGGTGGGTCCCATCACCCGCAGCGCCATAGTCGCGAACGTTGAAAACTGTTTTGTCGGCCGGTGAAGCGATGGCCGACCGGAGGAAACAAAAGGAAATGAAGATGGCAAAAGTGCGCGCTTTCATTTTCCGATTCTGGCCGATTCCTCCGCCGTTGGCAACCGTCGGCACTGTCCTGATTTACCGGGTCGCGAATTGTCCTCAATCCGCAGCGGCCGAACTGGCCGCATAAGCTGCGAGTTGGGACAACACAGCCAAGAGGAATGATTGAAATACCTTAGAAAAGGTTGAAGGAGCTTTTACAAGAGGCACTTACGGAGGAAGCAGGGCATTCTGCAGCGACCGCCGATTGTGAGGCATAAAAATAATGGTTGAAAAGGGTTGTCAGTGGCATTGCAGCCGGGGCGCCGCGAGGCTGCAGCGAACACGCGGATTCAGTTTTGAGCGGCATCTTCATTGTGGAAAAAGACGAGGTTGCTACGGGATTTAATGCACCATTGCAATGCCGCCGCAGGCGAGGCGAACGTCTTATTTGTGGCGCGGCGCCGGCCAGCGACGACTGGCGCGGGATTTGGTCGCGCGGGAAAGGGACAGGCTGCCTGGGCAAATCTTCGCCACAGTGCATGCATTTACGGGCGTCATCCGGGACATGGCCTTTACAGGCGGGGCATTGGCGCCGTTTATCGGAGAGGAAAGCAGCGCCGACAAGGCCAACCGGTCCCAACAGAGCGCCCATCGCCGCGCCGCCGGTGGAACGGCCTTTGCTCTTGCCGATGAGATGGCCAATGAAGGCGAAAACACCAATAGCAGACAAGAAAATGAGAAGGACTAAAAAACCTGAATCAGAATTATCATTCATTTTTAGATGTTTAATTTAGATGTTCTTGTGGTGAGCGAATGGCAAGGAAAGTGTGGACAATGCCCCGGCGTCCCATAAGCTCGCCGTCAGTCTTAGCGCAGAACGCGGCGAACGGAAAATTATCACATTGTTCACGAATCCGACTGCACTGGGCATGCCTTTGGCGCGGCCCGGTGCTTTTCGGATTCCGGGCCGTGATAAGCCCTCCGTTCGGGAACATCGGGTTCGCGCCATTTTTATGTCAGAAATTGAGTTCAATCGGTTGCAGGCTAAAATAATCAGCCACTTATCTACCTGCCAGCGGCGCCGCCTTGCGCTTTTTTTGGCTGCAATTTTGACTGCCGGGAATGTTTCTTTACAGCCGCCACCAATTGCTGAGCCAGCAGATGATCCGCCGGCATGGGGGATGCATCAAAATCGCCGGAATTGAAAGGCGATTGCCGATCCACGTACATTTGTAGGACTTTACAAATGAACTTTGAGACGGAACGGTCGTCTTTTTGGGCAAGAGCCTTGACTGCCTCCAATAATTCTTCACGCCCGGAAAAGCTAATGCTCTGAGTGCGGTATGTCCGCTTCATGCTTATAACTTAAGCTTTTGTTAAAACTTAGCAAGTAAAAAATCCGCCAAAGCCGCTTGACAACTTAACAAGTATTACTTAGTCTAGTGAAAACTTAACAAGCATGAGCCAGAACAGAACACGCAGCATCAACATTCCTGTGGATTTGATGGAAGAGGTAAAACGGCGGGCCAAACGGCAACGGCGTTCCTTCTCAGCTCAAGTTTGTTTTGTTCTGGATCACTACATTACAGCCAATGACGCATCGGATCGGAATCGGGACGTTAAACGTGACGGTCAACCTATTGGCGGTTGAGCGGCGTGTTTTAGGCGAGTTGTCGGTCGTAGAGGACGTAAGCATGGGGAACATGCTGCGGCGACTGGCGATGGATGGATTACGCACGCGCCGGCCTGATCTGGCGGCAGAAATGGAAAACGCCAGGCGCGAGCGCCGGGCCAAACGAGTGAAGAGAATATGAGCGGGGTTTTTATTGTGGAATACTCGGGGTGGCCGATCCGGCTGCCGTCGCTGGATTTGACAACGGCGGAACGGGCGTCGCAGTTCATCTCCGAGGCGGATGCCTGGACGGAAATTCACCGGGCGAATCTGGACCCGGCGCATTGCCAGGTGGTACCCTTGACGGCGCGAACGGCTCGCGCGGACGCTCGCCCCACCAATTCTCGCCCTAATCCTAATGAATATGAACGCAAAAGTCATTAAAGCCGTCAGCGGCGAACTGCTGGACGAGCAAATGCGGCTGATGCCGTGCGCGGTCACGATGGAAGAGCTCGAGGCGCTCCTCAACTCGTGCGCCAATTCCGCGCCGGCCTTTGAAGCCTGGCAATTTTTCTGTGGCCGATTGTATCTCCAGGAGTGCGGTAAAAACCCGGCGAGAAATTAACCAAAAATATGAGTGAAACGAACAAAATCGAACTTCGCGACCCCCACGATCTGAAGCCACTGGCGATGGTTAAGGCCATGCCGCGGTGGGGTAAGGACAGCAACGAGTTTGCTGGATTTAAGGACGACATTCGCGATAACGGCATCAAACATCCGCTGCTGATCACGCAAGACGGAAAGGTGGTGGATGGCGAGACGCGGCGGCAGGCGGCGGTAGCCATGCAACTGCCCGAAGTGCCATGCCAGGTGGTGGCCGACGATGAAGTGCGCGAGATTATCGTCCGGGAATTGTGCCGCCGCCGGAATTTGACCAAGTGCCAACTGGCCTATTTGGTGGCGCCGCTGCTGGAGGAGGCGTTCATGGAGGGGCGCCGCCGCCGGATGGAAAACTTGCGAAAAGGCCAACAAATCCCCGTTGCCGCCGCCAGCGGCAACGGGAACAGCGCCTATGAGTGGGCGGCGCTTTTGGGGTTCTCGCGAGATTTGATGGATCGGGCGCGCTGGCTGCAGGAGCAATTCGAGCAGCGCCCGGATTTGAGGGAGGAATTCGAGCCGCAGATTCTCAATTTTGAAAAACCGATGGCCTTGGGCGCGGCCAAGGCGGGGGTCGGGTTTTTATTGACGCAGGCGAAACGCAGCGAGATCGGCGAGTTTCACACGGGCGGCAAAAGCAAGGACGCGGCGCGGCAGCTTCAATTGTTCACGGGAATTTTGGAGAACACGATCACGCGCTGGGATTACTGGCGTAAATTCGACGAGAAAATCCGGGCGGAACATTTCAAGCAGGTGCGGGTCAAGGCGGCGGCGCTGCCGAAGGCGGATTGCGTTGAGATAGCTGATTATTTTTCCCGGCTCGGCGCGGAGCTTCGCAAAATTGCCAAACAGGAGGCTGAATGATTGCCGGTGAGCGGAAAGCATTGCTGGATGAATTTCAGCGGCGGGTGAACGAGGGCCGCAGCCGTCTCGGTGCCGTGCGAGACATGCGACGTGAAGGCTTCCCTGTTTCCTACACAGCGTTGTGGCGTTGGGAAAAGAAATTTGCAGAGGCAGGCATGACGGGACTGCAGGCGCAGAAATCAACCGGCCGCCCTCACAAAAAATCACATGGAGCTTGAACCAACCAACATCGAGGGGCGCAGGTCGAGCGTCAGCAACACCACTTTTGGGGGCGTGAACGGCGATAAGACCGACGAGGTGGCAGTGCCACCTGCCAACATGGCTGCGGCGGGGTCAGAGCCACCGGGCAATCAGGCGACGGCCGGGATTGCAGCTGGCGAAACTCTTGCAGGCGGATGCGGCGGCAGACCCAGTAGCGCCCCGATTGACAACCCGAATAGCGCCACTGTCGAGAGCACCGAAGAAGGGACGGCTCGCGGGGACTCTCGCCCCACCGAAGAAGGGGCGGCTCGCGGGGACTCTCGCCCCACCGCAGCCGGACGCCGCGCCGCGGCGTCCCTGCCTGGTGACTGGCGGATTGAGGAGGCGAATCGGCGGTTGAATGTGCTCAGGGCATTTTGGGAGCTGACGGCGGCTCGCGGGGACGCTCGCCCCACCCAGGGGGCGGCTCGCGGGGACGCTCGCCCCACCGAGGAAGGGACGGCTCGCGGGGACGCTCGCCCCACCGAGGGAACGGCTCGCGAGGACGCTCGCCCCACCATGTCAAGGACGGCGGCGGCCAAGGAGATTGGCGAGCCGTACGTGAATCTGTGGCGTTACGAGAGGGCCTACCAGGCGGAGGGTTTTGACGGGCTGCTGCCGGATGTTTCCGGCGGCCGAAAAACGGCTCTGCAAAAGTTCGGCTTTAACCCGGAGCAAATCCGCGCGCTCATGGAACAGTGCGAGGGGCTGTCGCTCGATACGGAATCCACAACGACGGCGCTCCGGCTGTTCGCCCAGAGCGACCGTTGCCCCGAACAACTGGCGAATGTCATCCTCGATCCGAACCGGTGCAGCAAGCACGCGATACCGCCGAGCATCCGGCGGGCGGCCACGCCGACCAAGAATTCGCGCCTGGCGCATCGCGGGCCGCGGGCGCTGGACCTGGGCGGACTGTGGATTCCGCGCAAGCTCGATATTTTGCCGGGCGACATTTTTTGTCCGGATGATACGACGCCAATTTTCGGGTGGTGGGTGCCGTGGATTGCATCGGAGGAATATCCTTTTGGAGTCAAGCTGCTGCAGGGGCAGTTGTTGCGCATCATTGACGTGGGGAGCCAATTCCCGGTCGGGCGCGTGCTGATTGCGCGGGAGAAGTCGAGCTACCGGGCGAGTGATATTTGGGCGTGGGTGGGATTCATGGCGGATGACGTGGGGCTGCCACGGCTTGGCTTCCAGATGGAGCGCGGCAGTTGGGATGCAACGCTGCTGCAGGGGGTGGAAGTGGAATATCGCGACGGCGACATTTCGCATTGCCGGCGCGTGGGCGGGTTGCGGCAGTTGCCGGCGAATATCACGTCCTGGCACCGGGAGCATATCGCCGCGCATCTGCTGCCCAAGCAACTGCAGACGTGGACCAGCTACCTGCCCAAGAGCAAGAGCATCGAGGCGTACTTCGACCGCATCCAGGGACTGGAAGGGACATTGTACGGCAGCCTGGGCCGGGACCAGATGCGGCGTCCGTTTGAGAAGGCCAAGAAACTCTTCCAGCAGTGCAGCCGGCCAAAGGCCAAGGAAGACCCGCGCGAACATTTTCTGTCGGGCACGGAGCTGATGGCGCGGTTGAACGGGATGGATGAATTCCTGGCGAATGAGCCAATGGAGGGCGAAGTGTTCAAAGGCATTCCGCGGCTGAATTTTGAGTCGGCGCTTCGCGAACGGCCGCTTTTTCATCTGCCCGAGGAATCGCGGTGGCTCTATCGGCGGGATTGGAAGCGGCTGACGATTACGCAGGGCTGGGCGCGGGTGCGGTTGACCGAGCCGATGAGCGGGGAGCGGTATTCCATTTTCTACACCAACCCGCGCGTATTTGCCGAGATCGAAGGGCGCGACGTGGTGGTTTATTACGACCGCGAGAAATTCGAGGAGCCGGCGCAGATCGTGGCAGCGAGCCGGTTCAACGCCGGCGGGCAGGAGTTTTACCCAGGAGATTTTGTCTGCGAGGCGGAGCACTTCGAGCGGCCGGGAATGTTCCTGGATGCGGAGCGCAGCGGGCATGACGTGCGCAAGCAATGGAGGAACGCGGCGATGACAATTTACGGACGGGCCGGCGCGCACGCGCCGAGCCGGCAGGTGCCGGGGGAAATCCAACAGCGCAGGGAAACGGCTCGCGGGGACTCTCGCCCCACCGAGGGAACGGCTCGCGGGGACTCTCGCCCCACCGAGGGAACGGCTCGCGAGGACGCTCGCCCCACCGAGGGAACGGCTCGCGGGGACTCTCTCCCCACCGAGGGAACGGCTCGCGGGGACGCTCGCCCCACCGCCTCCGTCGTGGACGGGCGACCTGCGGCGTCGTCGCCGGTGGCGGCGGC
>JAJXYT010000069.1 GCA_021780375.1 bacterium
CCAGACCTACGCCTCTCAATTTTCGCCGGGTAAAGCCAGTGAATCCTTCGCGCAAAGCCTGTTCGAGCCGTTCGTTCATTCGCCCGTTGGCGTGTTGATTGGACTGGCTTTCATTGCGGTGGGCTTTTTCGCCGCCCGCGCGTTGTATCGCGATGCCGTCAGCGACCCGTTGCCGGCGAAGCTGGGTGGCCTGGCGACCGCCATGAAGAACCGGTTCTATTTCGACGAACTCTACGAAGCCACTGTCATTCGCGCGCATGATTTCATCGCGGCGGTGATGGATTGGATTGACCGCTGGATTGTCGAGGGTTTGTGCATCGGCCTGGTGCGCGGCGGCACGGATTTGACCGGGCGCGCGCTGCGGCTGGTTCAGACCGGCAATCTCCAGACCTACGCCTTCCTGTTCGTGTTGGGCGTGGCGGTGCTGATGTATTTCGTCCTGGGAAAATAAAATGTCCATTTTAACTTACATCGCAGGTTGGCCGCTGGTGGCGGCGCTGGCGCTGGTGTTTGTGCCGCGTAACTATCGCGTCATCATCCGAGGCATCGCGCTGCTGGCCACGCTGATTTCGGCGGTGCTGGCCGTGAAGATGTTTGTGCAATATCCCGGCGCGGCGGTGGACGCAGACGGCTTTCGTTTTGTTCAGCAGGTTCCGTGGGTCGAATCGCTTGGCATCAGTTATCACGTCGGCGTGGATGGCTTGAACGTCGGCCTGATTTTGATGGGCGCCATTGTCGCCTTTGCCGCGGCGTGCTGCTCGTGGGAAATCAAGGAGCGTGAGAAGGAATTTTACATCCTGCTGCTGGTGATGAGCGGCGGTATCCTCGGCGCGTTTGCATCACTGGATTTGTTCATGTTTTACTTCCTGCACGAACTCGCGCTGGTGCCGACGTTCATCATGATCGGCGTCTGGGGCCGCGGCGAACGGAAGAATTACGCCACCTTCCAGATCACGCTTTACCTGAGCCTGGGCGCGCTCATCGCGTTGATCGGGCTGATCGCGCTTTATGTGCAAGCCGGCGCGAACACATTCGACATTCCCAGACTCACCCAATATATCGCGGCGCATCCGCTGTCGGCGCACGCGCAAAATTTCATCTTCCCGCTGCTGCTGTTCGGGTTCGGGATTCTGGTCTCGCTCTGGCCGTTTCATTCCTGGGCGCCGCTGGGTTACGGGTCGGCGCCGTCGCCCACCTCCATGCTGCATGCGGGCGTGCTGAAAAAGTTCGGGTTATATGGCCTGATCCGCATCGCGCTGCCGCTGGCGCCGCAGGCGGCGCAAAGTTGGATGCACGTCCTTGCCTGGCTTTGCCTCGGCAACATCCTCTACATCGGCTGGGTGGCGATGCGGCAGAAGGACCTCAACCTGCTCATCGGCAATTCCAGCGTGGCGCACATGGGCTTTATTTTCCTCGGCATCGCCAGCCTGAACCTCATCGGCGTGACCGGGGCGGAATTCATCATGGTGGCGCACGGTTTCCTCGCGGCGCTGACCTTTGCGTTGAGCGGCTACATTTATCAAAAGACCGGGACGCTCCAAATGAGCGAACTCGGCGGGCTGTGCCGGCAATTGCGGTTCATCGGCACGGCGCTGCTCATGGCGGCGATGGCCGGCTGCGGGTTGCCGGGCTTTGCCAATTTCGTCGGCGAAGTCACCGTGTTCTTCGGCTCCTGGACAGTGTTCCCGCTGGTGACCGGCCTGGCCCTTTGGGGAGCGCTCGTCATTGGGGCGGTCTATATGACGCGGGCCATGCGCACTGTTTTGCACGGGCCGTTGCCGGACAAATGGGCCGGCCTGGCCGACGCCACGAGCCTCTGGCGCAAGTTCCCTTATGCGCTGTTGCTGGCGAGCCTGTTCGTGTTCGGCTTTTTCCCGCGGCTGCTGACGGAGAAAATCACGCCCGACGCGGAAAAAATCGTGGCGATGGCAACAACCGGAACCAATGTCAGCGCGCTGGCAGCACCGCAGAGCCGCGGACGTGAGTCCGCTCATTATTCTTTCGCTGAAAATCAGAGCCTCCTCACGTCGGCTGCCACAAAACAATGATGAACGCTTCCTTGATGAGTCTGGAAATCTGGGTGATTGTGCTCGGCGTCGTGCTGATGCTGGCGGATTTTTTCATTGCGCCCGAGCGCCGGCGGTTCCTGGCCTACCTGGCCATCGCCACGCTCGGAACTCTGCTCATCACGAACCTGAGCGCCGCCGCCACCGGCACGGCTTTCAGCGGCGCGTTCGTGGAAGACACGCTGGCCATCTTTTTCAAGCGGTTTTTCCTGATTGCCGCCATGCTGGTGCTGTTCATGTCGGTGGAATTCTCCGACCGCATTGCCGGCGGCATCAGTGAATACTACTCGCTGATTGTCTTTGCGCTGTCGGGCATGTTGTTCGCGGCGTCGGCCAACGACTTCGCCATGCTTTTTGTCTCCGTCGAATTGATCACCATCACGTTTTACGTGCTCACGAGCTTCCAGCGCAGCCGGTTGGTGTCACTCGAAGCCGGCGTGAAATACCTGATCCTCGGCGCGCTGTCGTCGGCGTTTCTCGTGTTCGGCATCGCGCTGGTGTGGGGCACGACCGGAAAATTGAATTTCACCGAGCTGGCCGCGGTAGCGGCACAATTTGAAACCAACAAAATCTTTCTCCTCGGCGTTCTGTTTGTGCTCGTCGGCATCGGCTTCAAAATCGCAGCCGTTCCGTTTCAGATCTGGGTGCCGGACGTTTATCAGGGCGCACCGACGCCGACGACCGCTTTTCTGGCGGTCGGTTCCAAAGCCGCCGGGTTCGTCCTCTTGCTGCGCGTGCTTTTCACTGCCTTGCCGAGCGTGACGGCGCATTGGGCCGACCTGCTCATTATCATCTCGGGCATTACAATTCTTTACGGCAACCTGTGCGCGCTGCCGCAGCGTAATTTGAAACGGCTGCTCGGTTATTCGAGCATCTCTCACGCGGGCTATCTGCTGCTGGGCGTGGCGGCGTTGAGCCTCACCGGGCAGGCGGCGCTGCTCTATTATCTGGCCGGTTATCTGTTCACCGTGGTGGCCGCGTTTCTGGTCATCTGCGTCGTGATGCGACACCTGGACAGCGAGGACATTTCGGGACTCGCGGGTCTGCATCAACGCTCGCCGTTGCTGGCCGGGACGATGACCCTGGCCATGGTATCGCTGGCGGGCATTCCGCCCATGGCGGGTTTCTTCGGAAAATTTTTGCTGCTGAAGGCCGTCATCCAGCAGGGCGCGAGGAACCATGGCTATTATTGCCTCGCCTTCACGGCGCTCGTCGGCGTGGTGATTTCGCTCTACTATTATTTCGGCGTCATCCGCGCGATTTATTGGAGCAAGCATCCGCCGGATTTGTCGCCGATTCCCCTGTCCGGTTCGGTTAAATTTGCCGCCTGCGTCTGCATCGCCGGCATGTTCTGGATCGGCTTGTTTCCGAGCGTGGTGCTCAATCTTGCCACGGAAGCAGCCAGGGCCTTGACGCTGTAGCCCGCTAAAAGACGTGGCGCGGTCGTCCCGACAGCGGGTTGCTGGAGCGTGTCGGTCCAGCAGGAACATCACCCGAACGGGACGCCCGGGAAACCCGCAGGCGAGAACGCCTGCGCTACGGAATTCTGCGCCAGTCAATCGGGTAACACCGCTCAGCGCGACCGCGGCTCGGCCCCCCACCACACCAGGCACAGTCCGGCTTCATGCGTTTGCCCGTCCTGGAAAGCCGCCCTTCGCGCATCAACTTCCGCCATCGTCGTCCACGCTCGTGTATCCAGGCCTTCAAGGTACCGCGGATGGTTCCCGGTTTGCACCGGTTCAACCGGCCCGAACCAATGGAATGTCGGTTTCGCAACCAGGAAGGTCGTGGAGGCGGACGGGTTATTGGTCTGCGACGTGGAATTGGTGTTAACCTGTTGCTGGGCCACCGCCTGACACGCGGCGAACAGAACCGTCAGAAACAATATCCGCTCCTTTTTCATGGGTTAACCTCGACCCACTTCGGGCAGTCTGTCAAGTGATGCCAAACCGGAAAAATTCAACTTTTTTGCAACTTTCCCGGGTGGATTCCTGAGTACAGCAATGAAGATGCAAATGATGGAACACCTTTCGGGAACCGGCAACTCCGGGTTCCCAAAGAAAACGACTGAATCAACCATGGCCAACCTGTGAAAACAATGCTTCGTTACCCCCTGGCGGTCGCCGCCCTGGCCGCTGGCGTTAGTTTCAACGTTCGGAGGGCCGGACGATTGGAAAATGGGCGCTCATTTTGATTTAAAATCAGCAAATTCCCGTCCACATTGGCCGATCTCATCCGCCAATTGCATGAGGCTAGCATCGTTGTAAATTTGAGAGCGTCCGTGATCCAAATCTTTGATGCCGAGAGCGATTTTCAATTTCAACGCTTCCATTAGACCAGCTTCCATCGTGGCAATCATAATTACACAAGCGCGCATTTCACGCTCTCTTCTTCCGTCTGGGTTTTGATTTTCGTTCCGTGATGCCGACGTGAAAGCCGATTTCGCGGCGCGGCGGGTCGGGCGGCGGTGGCGGCGGGTCGAGAAAGTCCATAACGCGCCGTAGCACCTCGACAATGGCAACTTCATGCTTGTCGAGCCGTGCGGTCAGTTTCTTTTCCAGTTCAGCCAGTTGCTTTGCCAGTTCCTTGGTGCTGCCGAGCAGGTCACGCATTTGCACAAACGCGCGCACCACAAACACGCTCATCCGTACCGCTTGCGGGCTATTGAGCACATTGGCCGCCATAATGGAGCCATTTTCGGTAAATGCGTAGGGGAGAAATTTGCGGTGCTGGCCGCGGCCTTTCTTTAAGATCGCAAATTGCGATGTTAAAGATTTAAATTATTCCGCTGTCAGTTGAAACAGAAAATCGGCCGGAAACCGTTCACGATTCCGCTTTACTGCTTCATTGAACCGAAATGTCGGCACCCCAAAAATTCGCGCCAAATCGGTGTCTAAGATCACTTTCTGGCCGCGAATTGTCCGAATCAGTGAACCAATCTGGTCAACCTGCAACGGCATTTCGTTGCTCATGTTGTTCCCTTTCTGAAGCGGTCGCAGTTTGCAACCGCATACCCATTTTGTTCAAGGTCACAAATTGTGACCTTAAAGATTTTTGCCTTCAACTTGAGCTTCCAAATTGGAACCTCAAGTTTCTGATTTACCCCACCGTTGCCCCGCGCGATTGAGCCCCAGGCTCAACGCTACAGCTATTTCTTCCTCTGCACCTTCGCCGCCACTTTCAACCGCAAAGCGTTCAAGCGGATGAAGCCGGTGGCGTCGTCCTGGTTGTACGCCTTCGTCGGGTCGGCTTCCATCGTGGCGATGTGCGGGTTGTAGAGGCTCACCGGGCTCTTGCGGCCGGCGACCATGATGTTGCCCTTGTACAGCTTCACTCGCACGGTGCCGGTCACGTTTTTCTGGCTCTCGGTCACCAGCGCCTGTAACGCCAGCCGTTCCGGCGCGAACCAGTAGCCGTAATATACCAGTTCCGCGTACCGCGGAATCAGCGAGTCCCGCAAATGCATGACTTCCCGGTCCATGGTGAGGCTTTCCATCTGCCGGTGCGCAAAATGCAGGATGGCGCCGCCGGGCGTTTCATACACGCCCCGCGATTTCATGCCCACGTACCGGTTCTCCACCATGTCCACCCGGCCGACCCCGTGTTTGCCGCCGAGCTTGTTCAGCACCTGCATCACACCGAGCGGATTCAATTTCTTTCCGTTCACCGCCGCACAATTGCCTTTCCTGAAATCCAGCGTTACAAACTCCGGCTTGTTTGGCGCGTCTTCGGGAAACACCGAGAGCGTAGTGAACGAACCGCGATACTTTTTGTCGCTCGCGTCCAGCCACGGGTCTTCGAGAATGCCCGCTTCGTAGGAGATGTGCAGGAGGTTCCGGTCGGACGAGAACGGTTTTTTGGCACTGGCCTGGACGGGAATCCGGTGCCGCGCGCAGTAATCAATCATCTCCTGCCGGCCGGGAAATTCGTTGCGATACCGAACGTCCCGCCACGGCGCGATCACCTGCAAATCCGGTGCGAGCGTGGCGGCGGTCAGTTCGAACCGCACCTGGTCGTTGCCCTTGCCGGTGGCGCCGTGGGCGATGGCGTCGGCCTTTTCCTTCTTCGCCACGGCAATCATGCCCTTGGCAATGAGCGGCCGGGCGATGCTGGTGCCGAGGTAATACTGGCCTTCGTAAATCGCGCCGGCCTGAATCATCGGGTAGATGAAGTCGCGGGCGAATTCCTCCTGCAAATCCGCAATGTAGATTTTGGACGCGCCGGTCTTTTTTGCCTTGGCCTCCAGACCGCGTAACTCTTCCGCCTGTCCGATGTTCGCGCAAAAGGCGATCATCTCGGCGTCATAGGTTTCCTTGAGCCAGGCCAGCAGGACCGAGGTGTCGAGGCCGCCCGAATATGCCAGAACGATTTTCATGAGCGGATATTATCCGTCCAAGCCGCCGCAAACGCAAAGGGGAAATGATGGTAGTACAGTTTGGGGGTGCATCTTGACACTGTTCTTGTAGCGCAGCCGTCCCCGGCTGCGGGTTGCCACAGCGTCTCGCTGCGAGGCCCCTGGCCAGGCAGGATTCACGCGGCGGGACGCCGCTTGAACCCGCAGGCGTGGACGCCCGCGCTACGCTTTCGCCAGTCGATGGCAAGAACAGTGTCGAGATGCACCCACAGTTTGGTGGGGCGAGGCTACGGACGAGCCGGCTCGCGAGTACGCTCGCCCCACCGGAAAATGCAAAATGTACCAGTACCGGGAACTGGCAGCCGGCATCACTCTGCACCCTGACGGAATCGTGCCGCGGAATCGCGGGTGAGCTGCAAATATTGGTTGCCGTATTCCAGGCTCGGCTCGATCTCCGAGCCTTCATGCCACTCGTTCCACGATGTAATCAGCACCCAATCCGGCCGCGCCTTCACCGCTTCGTCCCAGAGCACGCGATACACCTGCCCATCCAGACGGTCCGCCTTGAGGCCGGGGTGGCGGATTTTGGTGTCGTCGTAACCGGGAACGACGGTGACGCAGGCGATGCGGTTGTGGTCGCGCGCGAGTTTCACGGCGCCGGCATAATGCGCCGCGGCCCAGGCACGAAGTTCGCTGGGCGTCTTGCCTTTGACCTCGCCGCAGATGTTGTACGTATGCAAGCCGTCGAACACACGGGCATTCCGTTCCGAGTAACCATCCGCGATGAGCAGAAAATCTCCCGCCCGGGCACGCGCCCGGCGAATGATCTCCGGCCAGGACGCGAACGGCGCCTGGCCCATGACCCGGCCATAAACGAAGATCACTGGCTGGCCGTCCACTTTGAGAAACGCAGGGTTTGTACCGTAGCGGGTCAGTACATAAGTCAGATCGTCCACGGCATGGTTAATTTGTTCGCGGCCCTTACCCGCGACGGTTTCCCAATAAATCGTGACCTTGAAATGCTTTGGTTCCGCAGATTGGAGCAAGAGAGGAACCGCCTGGTCTTCAAAACTGTTCTGTCCCCACCAGGAGGCGATAAATCCGGTGATGCCGTGGGTCTGGGCGGCATCCATTTGCCAGGCGATGAGGGCAGGGTCATGCGAATCATAGGCGCCCTTGACAGGATAATCCCGCGAAGCCTCGATGTCGTGTCGGGTAGTGTCCACCTTGCCCCAATGCCGCGCCGGGCCGTACCACGGGTAGTAAAATGCCAGGACTTCTCGGGGCACGTGCGCCGGGACCGGAGAGTTGGTCCCCGCAGCCCATGAAGACGTTGTTGCCAGTGAGAAAAGAAAAAGGACCGACGCCCATCTCCGTGCCGACATGAACATTTTTTTTGCGCGCATATTGAAATGATTCGACATGATCAAAGGCTATCTCCCCGCCTCCCACCGGACAAACCTGTTTCTGCCGCCCGGCAACCCGTTGCGCGCGGACAAAACGAAATTGCATCAGCTCCGGTAAAAAAGCGAAATGTCAGCTCCACTCAGGAAATTGAGTGGTGTTTAAATCCAACGGCGAAATAGCGGCCAGATCGGAATCGTCCAGGCTGAAATCAAAGATATTTACATTTTCCGCGATATGCGCTTTCCGGGAGGATCTGGGGATGGCGACAATTCCTCTTTGGAGATGCCATCTGAGGCACACCTGCGCCACGGTTTTATTGTGCTTCCTGGCGATGGCTGCCAGCGTGTTGTTGGTGAAAAGCCCATGACGGCCTTCGGCAAAAGGAGCCCAGGCTTCCATTTGTATGCCATGTTGCTTTAAGTAATCACACGCCTTGCCTTCCTGGAAAAACGCATGTGTTTCAATTTGGTGGATGGCAGGTTTCACCTCGCTGTTCGCCATCAAGTCGTCCATTTGCGCGAAGTCGGCATTGCTCATGCCGATGGCCTTGATTTTGCCCTGATGATAGAGTTCCTCCATGGCCTTCCAGGAGCCCTTCCAATCGCCGCCGGAAGGCCGATGAATCAGGTAAAGGTCTAAATAATCCGTCTTCAATTTATCAAGGGAGGTTTGAAATCCTTTCCTGGCCTTTTCGTATCCCATGTCGGTCTTCCACAATTTTGAAGTAATAAAGAGTTCTTCACGTTTAATTCCGCTTTGTTTGATCCCCTCGCCCACTGGCACTTCAGTGCCGTAGATCATAGCGGTATCAATCAGGCGATAGCCCAGCGAGATGGCGTCGGCCACGCACCTGACTCCGACGTCGCCAGTGAGCGTCATCGTGCCGAGGCCAAGTCGCGGCATTTTCAGGCCGTTGTTGAGCGTCACCCATGGGATCGAATTTCCCGGGGTGCCAGCGCTGGGCGCGGCAAATGACCGCACGCCGCCGAGGCTCAAGAACATTGCCGAGGCGGCGCTGGTCTGCAGGAATTGGCGGCGGCTCATTCCGTTGGTGTTGCGTTCTTTATTCATATGGCGGTTCATTTCTAACCGGGATTTCCCATTTGACTGGTTGTTCATCGCGTCAAATTGAGTTTTGCTGTTTCAGGAATTCACGACGATTCGGTTTGAAAATTTGGACGAGTCCGTTTTGGTGCATAAAAACTCCGGGGTGCTTCACCGGAACGCTGAACCGCTTGCAACCCGTTGGCAAGACAGAAATCGCCGTCGCTCATTTCCAACCGTGCATTGAATCGTACCGAAAAGTCATCTCATTGGTGTTATAACCGCCATACCACTTCGCGTGACCATCGGCAAAGAGAATGTTCTGACCCTTGCGGTGTGCCTGCCAGTCCACTGCCGGGGTTCCGTTCACTGGACCGCCAACACAGTTCTGCGAGTAAGTCATCCTTGTCGCAATCATTGGGCTGGAAATACTGCCCGTTGTCAATCGTGTCGCCGGACAACACATCCTCGGCCGGGAAACGAATTTCTTTACTGTTCACCGAGGCGTCATCATTGACGAGCACGTATGCTGCGCGGGCGCCATTGAAATAGTTAAATGGCGATTGCCTGTTCATGGGCAATTGCATGTTGCCGGGGCAATGATAGACATTTGTGTTCCGGGTGTAGGAAACGATCTGCTCCATCCAGCCGGCCCGATGGGTATGCGGGATCAGTTTGTCCCCACGTAATCGCACCGCCGGATTCCGGGTAAAGGCTGGTATTGTCGTCCGCAAACATGGTCATTCCCAGGCTGATCCTGGTGCAGATTGGAATTGCAGGCGATGGTCCAGGCGCGTTGCTTGGCTGCGGCCAGCGCCGGCAACAGCATGGCGGCCAGGATCGCAATGATGGCGATGACCACGAGCAACTCGATGAGCGTAAATGCCCGTCGGTGAATTTTCGCACCGGTAAAACTCATAGCATTCGTCTCTATAACGCGCCGGGGAATGAAATTTGTCCAGTGCTATTTCGCTTCCCAAACTTTCAACCGGTTCGCGCCGGGTGCGCACGTCAATTGCCGGGAAACAAATCACGGCGCAGTTCCCACCCTGGCCGAAGTCCGCTGCTGCATCCAGTTCCAATCCGTTTCATTGGCCGCTGATTGCGGCGCGGGTCTTTTGAGCCACCTGTGAATTTCCGAATGCCCGTCCGCGTAGGCAAAACCGCACCCGCCGTTGTGATAGGAACCGGGCGCGTCAAGCCAGGCCGGATTCATCATCTCAAAAGCAAACGCCGCGTCGTTAAGGCCGCTGGCGTTCTCGTCCACCAGCACCCAAAGCGTGGAAGGTCCCGGCGCGCCGATGGCCGAGAGTTTGCCATAGGTGGCCCACGGGTCGTTCCGGCGATTGGAAAGAGAACCGCCATTCAACCATGGGCCATTGACGGACATATTGGGCACGCCGCAATGCTGCGCATCCGCGGGTTGGCCATTTTCGATTGCATCAAAACAGGGGTCAATGGTGCCTACGGCCTGGCTCATCGAAAAGGTGCGCGCGGCGGGAACCGTCTGACCAAGCAACGCCGGATTGGTCCCCTGGTACAATCCGTGGCGCGTGTCCGCCGGACAGCGGAACAGCTTCACGTTGCCGCCCAGATAGTGGATCAAAAGCGAACGGGTCGGGTCCGCGAGCACATCCGGATCAAATTCCTGCGGCTGGCCGATGCCGGCCTCACCGGAACACCAGTTGTAACCGGGGTCGGTGTTGCCGTCGTCAGGGTTGGGCGGGAAGAAATCATTGTGATCTCCCGCATAAAGGTGCACCGCCGTCATCATCTGGTGGCCATTGTTCAAACACAAAACGCCTTGCGCCCTTTGCTTGGCGCTCGAAAGCGCCGGCAATAGCAGCGCCGCCAGAATGGCAATAATGGCGATGACGACCAGCAATTCCAAAAGCGTAAAACCCCACTGCTGACGCGCAACTGTTCGACGGTTTGGCATCTTTCCCTTTCTCATTGACAGCCGCCGGCGGCAAAAGGTACGAACAAAATTTGGTTTTAGAGATTCAACCCAAACCAATAGTGGCGCATGGGGCGGCTGAATTTGTTCCAGCTCGTCAATGGAATATGGCCGCCCGACGGCAAAAGGAGACAAACTATTTTGTCTTTTGAACCACAAGCACTTCAATCAGGTTGCCGCAATGCTTCAACGGGCAAAGTCGGCAGGCGTAAACCGTGGGTTCACGACGATGTTTTCATGTGTCTGGGTGAAAATATACTTCGCGCCTTGAGCCGCCTTCATGGATTGTTCCAACTCGGTTCGCAGGGCGGCAATGGCTTCAGGGGTGGCGGCTCTGTTTTGCCGTTCCAGGATGGTTTTTATGTCGGAATCGCTTTCCTGCGGCGGGGTGATGTTCGCGCCTTCCATTGTTGTCCGGGTTTGATGGATGAGATGATCACGCTTGCCGATCCAAAGCGTCGTAATGATTGTCCCAACCTTGCCCGTGTTATTGGGCAGTTTTCCCTGACCAGGCAGTTTGGCCGGGTCAATGACGCTGGATATGATATGGCAATCAACGTCCCCAATCTTCCCGTCGCCCTCTTTCTTGAGCTGAGATCGGCCGGAAGCGAATATGCCCAGCGCATCGCCCCAGTTTTGTTTGAAGAATGTTCCTGGAATCGTGGATGAAGCTTGCCCGGAAACACCTGTGCCCATGGCCAAAGCCTGCTGCAGATCATTCACTTTTTGCGGTTTGAAAGTCTTCTCCTGCCCGGCGGCCCCCATCATAAAGTAGTCCCCATTCCCGGTGGACCAAACGGCTCCTTTGCTGGTGTAAAATCCACCGGTTTGAGTCCAATCAATCCGATATAGATTTGGCCGTTGTAATCGGATGTTAAAGGTAGTGATTGCGGTTTGTCCGCCGCCCTCCGTCACCGTCGTGCCATTGTCACTGTAGCTGGAAAGCGCGGCGTAGGCGTCCTGCGCCTGTTTTGCAATTTCCTGCGGCGTCAATTTGTCTTCATGGCTGGTTTGCGAAATTGCCACCGTTGCCACGCCGGCGGCCAGCAAGACCGCCACACCGACGCCCGCCGCCAGTTTGAGTTTTAACCACGTCATTGCCTTCATAGTTCCTTTCACCAGGGTTGCCAGGGTTGCCGAAACGGTTGATCCTTTCGCTACTGCAATCGTTGCGGCCAGGCTCGATGGAGCGGCCTGCACCGAATTCGCCGACACCGCGCCCGCGATGAGCGTTGTCGAAAGGGTTACGCCGCGTTTCGTGAAAGATTTCCGCAACTTTTCCAGCGCGCGGTTCACCCGCATCTTCGCCGCACCTTCGCTGGCACCCAAAGCTGCGCCGACTTCGCGCAGGTTTTTGTTTTCAAAAAAACGCAGCACGATGGCATTGCGGTCCTTTTCGCCCTGCCGTTCCATTGCGACATCCAGTAGCGGCGCGATTTGCGGCCAGATTTCCGGCGCCGGTTCGTTCAAAGTTGTTTGCATGTACGCCTCCTGTTCGCGTTTTTGACGCCGGATTTCCGTCCGCAAATAATTCGCCGCCGTCAGCCGCGTCGTTTGGTAAAGCCAGCCGGAAAGAACGGTTCGTTTGGACAAACTCCGCGCCTTCTTCGCCAGAATGATGAAGACCGCCTGCGTGATTTCCTCCGCCGAGTGCGTATTGCCGACATTTCGCAGCGCAACGGAATAAACGAGGTTCACGTGCCGCTCAACCAGCGCCGTGAACGCCGATTCCGAGCCGCTTTCGGCGTATTGCCGCAGCAGGGCGATATCATCCGGTTCGGGCATTTACCTATAAATGTCCGCCGGGGCGGAAAAGGGAACAAAAAAATTTCCATTGATTTCGCAGCAGCCGGCGTCAGTCGGCTCACTTCCCCGCAAATTGGAGCGGACTCACGTCCGCTGCTACGGCTTCGGGGATGGCTGACGCCGTGCGGCGATGCCCAGGGGCTCGATGTGCACGAGCACGTCGTTGACGGAGGGCATGGTGTCGCGGATTTTGTCCTTCACGGCGTGGGCGATTTCGTGCGAGCGCAGCACGGTCATTTGCGGGTCCACCTCCACGTGCATGTCCACGTAAAATTGATAGCCCATCTTGCGGACAAAACACTTCTCGACGCGCGCGACGCCGGGAATGGTTTCCGCCAGCCGCCGGATTTCGTCGAGGGTTTGGCGATCGGGCGCGGTGTCCATCAATTCGTTCAAGGCCGGACGCAGCAGCCGCCAGCCGTTCCACGCGATGACGCAGGCCGCCGCAATGGCCGCCCAATCGTCCGCCGCCTCGTAACCCGGACCGCCGAGGAGCGCCACGCTGATGCCGATGCCCGCCGCGAACGACGTGACGGCGTCGCTGCGATGATGCCGGGCGTCGGCGCGCACGGCGATGTTATCCACCGCCCGGCCCACGCGCCGAACGAAGCGAAACAGGATTTCCTTCACGACGACCACCCCGACCAAAACCGCCAGCGTGAATGGCGCGGGCGAGGGATGCGGCTGGGCGACTTCGCCAAACGCCTTTACCACAATCCAAGCCGCCGCGAACAACAACATGGCGGAAACGATCGCTGCCGCAATCGGCTCGGCCTTGCCGTGGCCGTAGGGATGGTCTTCGTCCGCCGGGGTTGCCGCCACGACGACGCCGCGCCAGACGATGAGCGAACTGAAAACGTCGGCGAAGGATTCGACGGCGTCGGCGACGAGCGCGTGCGAATGGCCGGCGATGCCGGCGGCCAGTTTGACCGCCGACAAAACGGCGTTAGCCGCCATTCCGATGAAGGTGGCGCGCAAGCTGCGTTGCAGGCGGTCGGACACGATTTATTTTTGATTTATGATTGATGATTGATGATTTTCAAAAGTGGGCGCGGCTGAATCATAAGTCGAAAATCGCAAATCATAAATCAAATCAGGTGGCAGAACATCCCGTCACGGAGTTTCGGCTCGAACCACGTGCTCTTGGGTGGCATGACGCCGCCCGCATCGCTGATGGCCATCAACGTCTCGACGCTCATGGGAAACATCGAAAACGCGCAGGCGAATTCGCCGCTGTCCACCAGTTTTTGCAGTTCGGCCGTGCCGCGGATGCCGCCGACGAAATGGATGCGCTGATTCGTGCGGGGATCGTCAATGCCGAACACTGGTCCGAGCACATGTTTTTGCAGCAAGGCCACGTCGAGCAATTTGCCCGCGTCGTGCCCGTCCAGAATGTCAGAGTGAAACGTCAGGGTGTGCCATTGGCCGGCCAGATAGAGGCTGAGTTCATGTTCGCGGGCCGGTCCGGCGGCGCCCCGGGCGTCAATGGCGAAAACTTTCCCGAGCATTTCCAGCAACTGTTCCGGCGTCCAACGGTTCAAATCCTTCAACACCCGGTTGTAAGGCAAAACCTGCATCTGATTATGCGGAAAAATCACGGCGAGAAACCGGCCGCTTTCACCCATGCCCTGGCGTGACTGATAGACGCGCGCCGCCGCCGCGCTGCGATGATGGCCGTCGGCGATGTACAGGCGGGGAATCCCCGCAAACTGCGTTTCGATGAATTTGACCTCGTGCGGCTCCCGGATGGTCCAGGACACATGCCGCACGCCATCCCCGGCCGTAAAATCAATCGCCGGCTTGCCGGAGACCTTTTCCGCGATGAATGTGTCCAGGGCGCGGACGGCCGGATAGGTCAGGAACACCGGGCTGGTTTGGGCGTTCAAGGCCTCGATGTGCCGCACGCGGTCGTGCTCCTTGTCCACGCGCGTCTGCTCGTGCTTCCGGATGATGCCGTTCTGGTACTCCTCGCAACTGGCGGTCGCGACGAGGCCGGTTTGCACATGCGAACCCATGACCTGCCGATACAGGTAAAAACACGGTTGGGCATCCGGTTTGAGCGCGCCATCCCGGAGGAGTCTTTGAAAATTTTCCCGGCCCCGGGCATAGACTTCCGGCGCATGCACATCCGTTTCCGGCGGCAGGTCAATCTCCGGTTTGCTCACATGCAAAAAGCTGAGCGGATTGCCGGCGGCCAGGGCGCGCGCCTCGTCCGACGACATCACGTCGTAAGGCAGTTCGCAGATTCGCGGGGCGAGTTCCGGCCGGGGCCGCACCGCGGCAAAGGGTTTTACCATGGCCATAAAAGCAGCGGGAAAATACGGGGGCTTTCAGATCCGTGCACGAACAAATTGCCAACCCCTGCCTCAGGGAGAAGCTTTGGCGTTCCAGATGGCGAGGGTGTCCGGCGAACCCTGGCTGCGAACGCCATTGTCCGTCAGGATGTCGTCGGTGGCCGCGAGCATGGCGGCGCGCGGAAACACCAGTGTTTCGCCGTCCCGACCGTCAAAGGCGACGGTCATGGACTCGCCTTTGGCGTCCCGCAAAACCTCCACCAGTTGGTTCAGGTTCCTGATCGGAATGCCGTTGACGGCTTTGACCACTTCGCAGAATGGGGAGGAATAACCCTCGGCCAATTTGTGCGGAAAGAAGGGAGACGGAACTACGACCAATTGCTCGCCGGGAAACGCCGGTTTGCCGTCAAAACGCGTAAGCAGCGGGCTGTTTCGGGCGATGAGCCACCCCATCCAGCGGGCGCCCCGGGCATTGCCGATGAACGCGCGGACAAATTGATCCGTGGCGGTGGAAAAAACCAATGGCCCGTATATGAAATAAGAGGGGTAAGCGCCCCCCAAATTGGGTGTGACCAGGGGACATTTCGGTGAGACGGGCAGCTCAACTTGAACCGGCTTGCCGGCGCGCACTACGGTCAGCGGCAGCTTGCCGTCCACGGCGGTTTTCTGGACCAGATATTGAAAACGGACCCGCAGGTTGTCCCCGATTTTGATCATGCCCTGGTCATCCACCGGCGTATCGCCGATCCTGGTAATCACATCCCATTCCTTCAACGGATAGGCGGGGTCGGTACTGTTCGGCTGGTGTACGACCATGCCATGGACCGATTGGCCGAGCTTGAGAAAGGAGCGCAAGGCGGGGTTTTCCAGCGTCTGCAGTTCGTCAAACATGGCGGGCTTGCCATCGTAGTGACCATCCGCGATGTCCTGCAGAAATAATTCAATTTCCTCGGCGGGGATGATGTAACCGATATTTTCGGCCTCGGTCAGGTGGCTGAAAGCCAGGCCGATCATTTTATCACCCGCCACCGCCGGCCCGCCGCTGTTGCCGGGATTAATGGCGGCATCAATTTGAATCCGCAGGCCGGAAACCGGAAAGTTATACTCGGCAAACTCGATGCGCGACACAATGCCCTTGGTAATGGAAAGACTGGTGCCGCCTTCCGGGAAACCATAGACCATGACCGCGTCCTTGATGTCCGGCAGTATTTTCGCCCGCGGCAACGGCGGGTGTGAATCGAAGAACGCCGGGTCGTCGAGTTTGAGCACGGCGAGGTCAATCCCGGGCGCGACAAACTCGACCGTCGCAGAAATTTTGTCGCCGGCCTGATTGGCCTGCACCTGCACCTGGCTGGCGTAAAGCACCATATGGGCGCAGGTGAGAATCCGTTTGCCTTCGATGACGACCCCGCTGCCGGTGATATCGCTCGGCGATGCCTTGGCCCAAGGCCGGTAAAAGTCGGGATAACGCACGGTGGCGAACACCTTCACCACCGAATTCGCCACCGCGTCGGTTCCAGCTCCCCCGGACGCCGGCGGGGCGGCAGCGGGGGCGGCGGGAGGGGCACCGACATCAACCGCGGCGGTCGGCAAGGCGGGCAGCAGGACAAAATTAAAAGTCAGCAGCAAGGCGGCAACCGGGCGACGGCAAAAGGGGTTCAGGTTCATGCGGGTCAAAGACAACGGCAATTGTCCGCGAAAGCCAAGCCCATTTTCAGGCATTACGTCCGCGCGGGACAAGCCATCCTTCCAGAAATAATGCTTGCCATCCGGCATTTTGTGACTATGCTTCGGCTCCCTTAATTGAACAGAATTTATGGCACGCATTTGTGAATTGACCGGCAAACGCCCGATGAAGGGCAGCATCATCTGGCGCAGTGGCAAGCCCAAGAAACAGGGCGGCATCGGCACGCATATCACCGCCATTACCAAACGCCGGTTCCTGCCCAACTTGCAGCGCGTCAAGGCGCAGTTGCCCAGCGGCGAAGTGCGCTATATCCGGGTTTCCGCCGCCGCCATCAAAAAAGGCCTCGTCCTCAAGGCGCCCAAACGGAATTGGAAGAAGCCCGAAGCGGCGAAAGCCTGAGCGAGGATAGAGAATTGGAGATGGAGGATGGCACGAAAGCGTCATCCTCTTCTTGTCTCAGGGCTTGGCTGGCGAATGTTGTTGGACCACCCAACGCATGGCGTCAATTTCACCGTAAATTTGCATGCGTTTGGAGTAGTTTACCATTTCGTCTTCCGTCATGCTTGGACGAATGGCATCGAAACTTTGAAGGATTTGCGTAATGGCTTTCTTTTGTTTCGTAAGTTCCTGAAAAATCTGACTGGGTGTTTCACCTCCAAGAAAATCGTAGCCGGTATTTGGATCCAATTGAGCCAACACGATATGTTCGTCAGCAATTCCCACCAGTTGATTGATGATAAGATTCCCACCTCCGCCGTTAATGAGTTGATTCCCAAGAACCATTCCCACCTGAGCAAGATTTTGGACTGAGGTAGTGTTGCCTGCGGCCGTTTCTTGCGTTTGCAAATCTTCAATGCCTTGAGCCAGTTGCTTGAGCGTTGTCAATTCCGACACGTCAACTTGCCCATAGAAGTCATTCAAGGCCATCCGGTTTGCTTCGACCGGCGATTTTCCAGAGAATTGAGCTAAATCTTCTTCTGCCAATTCAGATTCGACAGTGTAATTTTCAAATTGTGATTTTCCTGTGGCCGCCAAAAGTTCCTCAACAGCGGCGTCTGTGTTTCCGTTTTTGAAATAGTCCTGCGCGGACAAATAATTCGCCAGCGAATTGCTGGGTGACGACGCTTTGAACGAGTCCAGCCATTTTCGCCGGTCGGCGGGAAATTCGTCGTGCGCTAAAACCGCCAGTTCGACCTGCGGGTTATTCGGGAAATTTGTCGCCGCCTCGTTCAAATAATTGGTGTCATCCAGCGCGCGGAACGCTGCCAGCAAGCTCATGGCGTCACGCTGGTGTTTTGCCAGCCACGCCTCGACTTTCGCGCGCGGAAGTTTTTCGAATCCGGCTTCCCGTTCGGGCGGCCCATTGGTCGGCCTCGGCACCGACGGCAGGTAGTAAGGGTGAAAATCTTCAGATTCCAGAGAGACGGACTCCGTCCCGATCTGTTTTTGTTTTTGATCGTATGCAGCCTGATTGGATTTGACGAAGTGCCAGACCGCTCCGGCGATAACGGCGACCAGTGCCAATGTGACCAGCCATTTGTCGAACGACGACTTTCGCATAATCCCGGCTTCCGCGATTTGACTCTATCAACGGCAAACCGTCACGCGAAATCGTAGTGGTACTATCGGGTGGGGCGAGGCTACTGACGAGCCGGCCTTGGCGCGCCGAAGCAAAGCGACGGCGGCTCGCGAGGACGCTCGCCCCACCGGAAGCTGAAAAATGTGTTACTTCTCGCGAACCGATGAATTTCTCTGCGACTCCGCGCCTGTGCGGTTTTTATTTTCCCGCCAGCCCCGCTTCGCGCTTGATTTTATCCACATCGGCCTTTTCAACAAAAATGATCAGGTCATGCCAGACGGGATTGAACCCAAAACCGCCGTTTTTCATTTCCGCGATGGCATCCGGTTTGGACCAGCCGCAGACAACAATGCGATACATCGCGCACATCATGCCGGTCCGGTCCGCGCCGCGTTCGCAGTGAACGAAGGCCGGAAGGCTGTTGGTGTCGGTGACCACCTTGAGGAAGCGCACCACGTCGGCTTCGTCCCCGTGCCACGGCTCGGTTTCAAACCGCACGCTTTTCAAGCCGGTGCCGGCCACTTTGTCCCGGTCCGAATGCCAGGCGCGCAGGTTGATGACCGTCCGGATGCCCATGGCCTTCAACTGCGCCATGCCTGCGGCCGTCGGTTGTGCGCCGCGATACAGGTTTGTGGTGACCTGAAAACAATTTTTGATACCGGCTGCCTCGATTTTTTGCGCCCAGTTGGCAGGACGATGGGTAGATTCCTGGGCTGTAACCGTAATCACTGCCGCGAGCAGAGCAATTATCGCAACCGGCAGGAAAATTTTCCAATGGCAATTCATCCCGGCGGTTTTGGCGTTCCGAAATTTCTTAACGAACGCCAGAAATTCGCGAATCCCTGGGCACCAAAAAACATCCAGGCTCCCAATCCCGTCTGTAAAACGATACCAGCGGCTGATAAAAGCCTGCGCCAGTCAATAAATTGCATCCCGGGCGGATATTGATCTTGATTGAAATGATTTGCCGAAAGCAAAGCTGAATAAATGCTGCTCAAAAGCTGCGACAAACCTTCTGCCAGAAGCAATACCCCCACGCCTGCGAAAGCAAGAACCTGCATTTGCTCGAAGGTAATTCCCGTGATTTTTTCGTCATGGATGCCTTTGGCAAGTTTTTCGCCCAGGAAATTTGAAAAAACGAGCAGTACCACCGCAGCCACCAACCAACCAAATGCTGGAACAGATGCCTGTAGAAATGTTGTTAAAATCGGGTTCTCAGAATGTTCGATGGTTTGTGCCACAATGACTATGCTGCTCGCTGCCGTGATGGTCGGGATCACTTGAATGAGACAATAAATGCCCAACAATCTCAACACAAGGGCCGCCAGTTGATTTGGTTTCATTGAATCCCTTTCGCAGAATTTGCCCGAGCTTATTTTAGTGATTTGGAAGAAGCAAGCTCACCAATCCGCGGGTTCCGGCACAGTTTGGTGGGGCGAGGCTACTGATCCCACAATGCGGGACGAGTACGCTCGACCCACCGCAAGCTGCAAAATGTACCGCTACCTATCCGCGTCATCCGCGGTCTATTTCCCCTTGAATCGTTGCATGGTCGCGCGTTTGAGTTCGCGCGCGGATTCGCGCTGTTTCAAATCCTCGCGTTTGTCGAACTGCTGTTTGCCTTTGCCGACGGCGAGCGCGACCTTTACCTTGCCGTTCTTCCAGTAAAACGCCAGCGGCACCAGCGCATTGCCTTTCACCGCGGCCAGGCCAAACAACTTCCGGATTTCCGATTTGTGCAACAGCAGTTTGCGCGGCGCCTTGGGCTGGTGGTTCTGGAGGTTGCCGTGCGAGTATTCGTCAATGTGCGCGTTGTAGAGCCAGACCTCGTCTTTTTCGACGCGCGCGAAGGCGTCGGCAATCTGGCCCTTGCCCGCGCGCAGCGATTTGACCTCCGTGCCGTGCAGCACGATGCCCGCCTCAAAGGTTTCGAGGATATGGTAATCGCGCCGCGCTTTATGGTTGGTCACGATGTCGGCCATGACCCCTGGGAATTTATGATTTTCGATTTATGATTTACGATTTGCAGCTGGCGCTGGCCGTCGAGCCTCAAAACGTCATTTTTAAATCATAAATCATCAATCGTAAATCGTAAATGAAATCAGCGTTTCCGGCGTTTCTTGGCCGGTGGACGGACCAGCTCGACCGGCTCGGGCATTTCCCAGCCGATCTTTTCCTCGAGAATTTCGCGCAACGCGATGTCCGCCACGCCGAGGTTCGTCGTGTTGGCCACCAGCGGACGGCACAATCCACCGCCGCCGGAATTGAGCTGGCGCACCCGGCGCGAGATGAGGTTCACCAGTACGTTGGGGTTGCCGACTTTTTCGGCAGCCTTTCTACAGAGTTCAGCGTTCACAATTTTGGGTCGAGAAAACGAGCAAAACAGTCTATCCGCTCCGCCCCTATATGCAATAAGAAAATTTGACCAATGCTGGAAATGAATTTGGCGCTATTTTGCAGTCGAATTGAGTGAAACGGGGCAAATGATGAAAACTCGCAAATTGGGCAAGCAAGGGCTGGTGGTTTCCACCCTGGGTCTGGGCTGCATGGGCATGTCCGAATTTTACAGCGGGCGCGACGACCGGGAATCCATCGCCATCCTCCATCGCGCGCTGGATCTGGGCGTGACGTTCTTCGATACCGCGGACATGTACGGCCCGTACCTCAACGAGGAACTCGTCGGCCGCGCCCTTCAGGGTCGGCGCGAAGGGCTGGTGATTGCCACCAAATTCGGCATTGTGCGGGACGCCCATCGGCCCAACGTCCGCAGCGTCGGTGGGCAGCGCTTCGTCGCTGCCCAAATTGGTGGGGCGAGCGTCCTCGCGAGCCGAAACACAGAAAATCCGCGGCTCGCCGGGAGTCTCGCCCCACCGGACTTGTTCAAACCGTCCGCCTCTCTGAAAACCCGTTGCTTGCCCGGCCCGGTTTTTTTCTTAAAATAACGGCGCATGTCAGCAACGACTCAATTCGATTTACAGAACTTCCTCGCCACACGCACCCAGGCCGTCAATCGCGCGCTCGACCGATTTCTTCCGTCTGAGAAAACAAAGCCCGCGACCATCCACAAGGCGATGCGTTACTCGCTGTTTGCCGGCGGCAAACGGATGCGCCCCGCGCTCTGCCTTGCCGCTGCGGAAGCCTGTGGCGGCAAAGATACCGATGCCATGCCGCTCGCGTGCGCCGTCGAATGCATCCATACCTATTCGCTCATCCATGACGATCTGCCGGCGATGGACAACGACGATTTCCGCCGCGGCAAGCCGACCAACCACAAGGTGTTCGGCGACGGCGTTGCCGTGCTGGCGGGCGACGCGCTGCTGACCCTGGCGTTTGAAATTGCCGCACACGCCAAAGGCTGGCCGCGCTATCCGCACCGCGATTTGACTCTGGAAATCGCGAAAGCCTCCGGCTCGCTGCAACTCGTCGCCGGACAGGTCGCGGATTTGGAGGGCGAAGGCAAAAAGATCTCCGCCAGCGAACTGCGCTACATCCATGAGCGCAAGACCTCGGCGCTGCTGTGTTGTTCCGTGCGGCTCGGCGGCATGAGCGCCAACTGCACGTCCGCGCAACTCAAGGCGCTGACGGATTTCGGCTATCACGTCGGCCTCGCGTTCCAGGTGATTGACGACATCCTCGACGTGACGCAGACCAGCGAGCAGCTCGGCAAGACGGCGGGCAAGGATACGGCGGCGCAAAAGGCGACCTACCCGGCGATTGTCGGTCTGGAAAAATCCCGGAAGATTGCGGAACAACTGACCGCCAAGGCCTTTGCCGCATTGAAAATTTTCAAAGGCAAAGCCGGCGCCCTCGAAGCCTTGGCGGAATTTCTATTAAAACGGGATAAGTGAACGCATTTAACCAATTCGAAGTGCTTCTGTATTAGGTGCTAGGCCCAAAACAAACGAGGATGGAATTGGGAGGCGAGCCACAGCCAGGCACGGGCGATTTTGCTCATGAAATTTCCTCGCTCGACTCGTAACCACCCTGGATTTGGCGCCGCTGGCTTTCAGCGTGGCGTTTTACGTGGCCCGCGACGCGCGAAAGTGGTGTTTTTCGCCGGCGACAACGACACTGCGCCCATGAGAATGAATCGGAAAGCTCTCGGGACGCCGGGCTATTCCACCAATTCGAGCTTCGGCAGCCGTTGCCAGGTCGCAAAGAAATCCTTCAACCAACCATTGTAACCCAGGAGCCGATACACGATCCGGCGCCCGGCCCGACGAATCTGCACCGGCAGCAAAATGATCGCGTGCAGGAAGCGCCGAAATTCCATCCGCACCAACTCCAAGCCGCGCTCCCGCTCCGGCACCAACAGCCCATACCACGCCTTCAAGTTCCACGCCAGCGCCGCCATCACCATGTAGGCCCAATTGCTGACCAGATCGTGGACGGGCATCCGCATCGCGTTGACGCCGTTCTTCAACTGCTCGATCACGTTCTCCTGGTCGCACCGCCCATTGGCCAGACCCACAATCTGTTCCACGCTCAAATCCCAGCGGTTGGTGAGGTAAAAGAAATAGCGCACTTCAGCGAAGAGCACCCGCTCGCCCTTCTGCACGCTGAGGTTCTTGCGCAAGATCACCAACCGGTATTTCTGTTGGCACTTCCCGGGTTGACAGGTCATGTCGCTGACGCTCTCGGCCACCAACTTCCGGTTCCGGTAACCCTTTTGCACCACGATCTGCTCCTTGACCCGCTCGGGCCGGCGCCGCGGTTCGGTCAAAATCTCATACTTGGGCAATCGCTCCAAAGGCCGCCAGGACGGCCCCGCAAGCCCCTCGACCAGTTGCACGACTTTGGGATGAGCGTCCATTCCCAGAATGAAAAAGATCCCCTCCTGGTCCCGCCGGTCCAGTTGCGCGGTGTGGGTGAAGTCGGTGTCGCCACGCAAGGTAATCCGCCCGGCCACCGGCCTCACCAGATGGATGGCGCGGTCAATCCACGGCACGCTGTCCTGTTCGATATCTTCCAGGCGCTCGCCGCCGCTCAAGATATTGTAAGCCACATTGAG
>JAJXYT010000191.1 GCA_021780375.1 bacterium
CTCAACCATTCAATACGAAACCGGCAGCGGACACGACAATATTGGTTACTGGATGAACCCGGACGATTGGGCCGATTGGGAATTCGAAGTGCTGCAGCCCGGCAAATTCAACCTCTCCGCCGTCATGGCCGCCACCACCCCCGCTTCCTTCGAGTTGTCCGTGGCCGGCCAAACCCTTCGTTGTACCACGCCGATGACGGAAAATTACGTGACGTTCAAGCGGGTGGAACTCGGCGCCGTTGAGATTCCGGTCGCCGGTAAAGTCATGCTTGCCGTTCATCCCGTCAAGGACGGCTGGCAGCCGATGAATTTGAGAGCGATTAAATTAACACCCGTTGCCGCGGATCCTGGAAAATAAATACGGCGGCTGCCGGCGGCGGCCACTGCAACTTTGCTGCAGGCTGCATAAGCTCATGGAACAACAAACCTGGTTGCGCAGGAACAAATCGCGCACAAGCCCTGCATTTCCAGACAACTGGGAATAAGTGGACGTCAAAATCAAACCGGCTGCCTGACTTGTCAATTCACTGCCTTGCGATCGGCAGCTTCATGTTCAAGGTGGCAGTTGAACCCCGACAGCGATTAATTTGACGGCACCCGTGCGCTCAAAAATGGCGCGGCTGTTTTCCGGGTTCAGCGAAAGCGCTTCCTGCCGTTGCTTTTTGCCGCCGGCAAAGAAAATCGTCAGAAACGGGTTTGGCGCGAGTTGATAGACGACCGGTACCTGGCAATAAGTGAAGGCCAGCGCACCCGGTTTAAGCCGGAGCTTTTGGGCCCTGCCGGCCGCGTCGAAGTAAGAAAATACAGCCGGTGAGGAAAGGAATTCCTCCCGGTGCAACAGCTGCGGTTCGAAATGGATACAGCCCTCGCGAACGCTCACCCCGAATTCGCCAAACCGGCACAAGATGTCTTCCTTCACCTGACCGGTCAACCCCGGCTGGCGCGCGCCGCCTTGGGCCGGGGTATGCGAATAAGGGTCCATCGGAAAGGCCCCATAAACCTCCGGAGTTTTGTAATCACCAATCCCGGCGCAGATGTCGTGATAGCATCCGGCGAGTTGTCTCTGGAGCCGCTGGGGCGCGCCCGCTTCGAGCGCGCGGAAACAGGTTTCCTGGGCGGCCAGGCGAAGTTTGGAAACCATGTGCCAGTAAATGCAGCCCAGTCCTTCGTAACCGAAGAAGGCGCCGGAACGGCCTGTGAAAGACTCGTGATCAAAGAGCCGCTCGAACAGCTCGAGCACGATGGCCGTGTCACGTTTTACCAGTCCGGCATAACCGCGGGCGGCGAGTCGTTCCAGGATAAGGCTGATGTCGCGGGCATTCGTGACGGCGCCATTGAAGTGAACTCGTCCGGCGAGGTCGCGTTCGACGAGTTGCCGGTTGCCGTCCGCCAGCAATTTCCGCAGGAGCGCGCAGCGGCCGAGTTCCCTGGCGGGAAGGCTGTTTTTTTGGACAAAAGCCGGGAGCGGCCGGTTGGGGTAAAGCAGGTAACTGTGTTGCTCCGGGCGATACATCGGGCTGTGCTTGAGCGCAGTGAGCACGGCCAGCGATTCCCCGGCCGGGAGAAGGCCGGAACTGAGCGCGGCAACCTGGCCTTCCAGCATTTCGTAAAGACGGCGGATGGGAAGGCGAGTCCGGTTTTCGAACCGGACAAGATTGTAAGCGTGGTAAAGCCCGTCGGGCCGGCGGTTGGATCGGATGGAATGGTTGATCCACTCCAACGCCAGGTCAAAGAACCGGATCAACTGTTGTCCCGCGATAAAACTTTTCCCGTCAGACAATCCATGTTGGTAAATGCGCTGGCGATAATTGCTGCCGGCGCGGCCCAGGTCATCCAGCACACGATGGCGCTGACGGTCGGTAACGGTCCCCGTCAGCAGCGGGCGATGGCGGGCGAGAATCCGGTTCAACGCGCCGAAAAATGCGGCAACCTCGAGGGAGAGGCTGAATTTGGCGTTTGCTTGCGCGCGGAAGAGTTCGCGGCAGAACGTCAGGTGCCGGCGCAGGTAATACAGTGTGACCATGGAGGCGCCGTTGCCGACGAGGGCATTGTTGGCGTCGTTCCATTCCGGCCGTTGCGTGTTCAACCAGATGCCGGCTTCGGGGATGAAATTCGAGAGCTTGGCCAACACCGGAACCAGCAGTTTCTCGGTCAGATTGGCCAGGCGCACTTGTCCCCGCTTGTCCCACACCAGCTTGCCGTCCGCGCCCACGGCATGGACCCGTTGCTGGACAAGGGCTTCAATCTGCGGATCAAAAACGACAGTGTCCTTCGGGTTGGTCAAAAGCGCATCATAGGGCTTGATGCGGTACGGGACATTGGCGTAGGCGAAGATGTCGCGCGTGAGGAAACCCTGCAAGGTGGCTGGATCGTGCCGGTCCAGTATCTCCAGAAGTTTCAGCAGATAAATAATCTGGTGGTCGCCCCAGTAGCCGATATAGGACCAGGGATCGTGCGGATCCACGACTTCCCAATCAATGCCATGGCGCGTGATGCGATAGGGATTGTAACCGTCGGCGGTCGAAGCATTGACGAAACGGCAGATCATGCCGGAAACAAAGCCCGGGAAGGAAACCGCCAGTGCCTCCCAATTTTGAAAAATGTCGCGCCAGTTCCCTTCATAATTGAGGATTCGCGTGCCGTCGGCGTTCCGGGTGGCAATGGAAAACCGATTCCACGGCCGGGTGGGATCGCCATGCCGGCGGCTGAAAGTAAGGGGCAGATATTCACGACCCAGCCGTTCAAGCTGCGGATCGCCGGTGGCGGCGGCAGCGGTCACCATTTCGCGGTAGCGCGTTGGTCTTGGCAGCCGGCGAAAAAATCGGGCGTGCCGAACCGCAACCTTTTTGTCCGCCTGGGTGACGAACGACCGCAAATCATCCGGATCAAGTTTGTAACCGTCGTTAAAAATCCCGCCGCGCATCACGTTAAACAAGGTGTTGCTGTAATGCCGGGCGTTGCTCAACGGGCGCGCTGTTTTCTGGAGCCCGTCCGCGGCACCCACGAGGCGCTCCAGTTCCCGGGTGCCCTGGTCGATGTCCGCCTGGACCAGTTTCTTCAGGCGCGCGGGCGCGTGCAGGAACCGGTTCAGGGCGGCCACGTCCGACGGACCTTGTCCGACATCCGCCGCGAGCAGCCAATCCGCAGTCTGGCCGCGTCGGAGGTTCATGGTGGCCTGGATGAAATAAGCCCCGCGTTCGCCGCGCACGTCGGTTTCTTTCTGAAGCGGCAGGCCGTGACGAAAGTGGTCCAGCTGCCGGGAGGACAGGAGGGTAATCCGGCGCTTGAGGCCGAGCGACCATACGGTGGTGGTGCGCAGCGCCTCGGCCGGTTCGGGACGATCCACCGGGATGGCGCTGAGCCGGAACAGACCGAGGCCGGTTTCGGAAATCAGCTCGCTCCGCTTGTAGGCGTCGAGCAGCGTGCTGTATTCAAGATTGAATTGACTGCCGGTGCCGCAGGGCATCAGGTTTTGCAGGCCGTCCAGCAATTCGATTCGCACACCGTCCGGCCCGGAATTGGCCAGCCACGCCCGGCGAATGAAGCCAAACCGGTTGCTGTTGAACCAGCCGTAACGAAAGGTCAGCGAGAGGTCCTCATTGATTTCTTCAAAGATCAATTTGTTGCCCCGGAAATTCTTGTAGAGGTTCCGCCGGGTTCGATAAATGCCCTGGCCGCGTTCGGAAAACGGTTCCCAGATTTGATCCGTCCCATGCCTTCGGATAATCAGAATCGTCTTGCTCCCGGTGACTTCGACCATGTCGCGGATTTTGTCGTCGGTGTAGTACGGAAACAGGGCCAGGTCGGCGTCGCGGCGGCCGGCGGAAAGCGCGCCGTTACTGGAAACGAACATCCAATGATCGGCGTTGCTGACCACGGTCATGAAAAAGGGCCGCATCCGGTCGCAATTGGCAATCCGGTAAAACTCCTCGCCCGCCAGCGCGACTTGCTCTCCGAGAATTGGATTCGGGTTGGGGCGAAGCGGATTTTTGCCAAGGTGCAGTTTGGGATTCATATCACGTGCGAATCCAGCGAAGTTGGTTTGCCCATGCCGTTGCACATTTTGCGCAAAAACGGCAATGCGCAAAAGTGCGGCATGGGGCCCTAAGCGGATATTTGCCAAGGTGCAGTTTGGGTTTCATGTCAGGGCGAATCTACTGAGCTTGTCCAGCCGAGGCCAGAGTTCATCTCAAAATGCAAAGGCAGGGCGAGCCGTTCATTTCGCGAGGATTCCAACGGCGGATTGCTCTTTTTCTCTCCGCGCATCGAGGTCCTTTTTCATCAAATCGGTGGTCCGGGAATCCAGGTTGTAGAAAATCATGAACAAAGCACAGGACATGTAGAGCAATCCCGGGATCACCGAGACCAGCAACTTGATGCCAGTAAGCGCCGTGGCCGTCTGTTGAGCGCCGGCAACGTAGCCGAAGGCGGTGAGCAATCCGCCGGCAATGGCGGCGCCAATGCCCCACCCGGCTTTCTGCGCAAAAACTGCCGCCGAGAAACACAGCCCGGTCGCCCGCCGGCCGCTCTTCCATTCCGAGTAATCGGCCGAATCGGCAATCATCGTCCACAACAGCGGGACCGCGGGAGCATACGCCATTTTGGCCAGGATGTTCAGGACATAGACGGTGACGAGATTCTGCGCTCCGGGCAGATAGAGCGCGCTGAAAAAAGCGCCGGAGATCAGGGAACTGGCGATGAACACATTCCGGTTGCCGAATCTTTTGGCCAGGGATTTTGAAAACGGCAAGGCCACGATCAGGGCGATGGTGCCGACGACATTGAACAACTGAACGTTCTCTTCTTTGCCGACGTAATATTTGAAATAGTAGGCGATCGCCGCGTTCTGCATGGCAAACATGACAAAGGAAACAATGCCCACAATGGCCAGGATGATCCACGGCCGGTTCTGGAACAGGTTCTTGAGGTCTTCCTTGAGCGAACTGGCCAGCGCGGTGGACGGTTTCACCCGTTCTTTGGTCGTCATGAAGGTGATGAAAAAGAAGACGACGCTCAGGCAGCCGAACAGGATCAAGGTATGTTGATAGCCCATCGCCTCGTTGCCGCCGCCAAAATATTTTGCCAGCGTCAGCGCCAACCCGCTCACCACCAGCTGGCCGGTAAAGGCGCAGATGAAACGATACTGGTTCACCCCCGCGCGCTCATAGGTGTCCGAGGTCATCACCGCCGCCAGGGAAGAATAGGGTATATTAACCGCCGCGTAGGCGGTCATGAGCAGCGCGTAGGTGGCGCCGGCATAGATGATTTTACCGGTCTCGCCCAAATTGGGCGTGGTAAAGGTCAGGATGGCCAGAACCGCATACGGAACCGCGCCAAAAAGAATGTAGGGGCGGAATTTTCCCCAACGGGTCCGGGTCCGGTCCGAAATCACGCCGACGACCGGGTCGATGCCCATGTCCCAGAACCGGGCGATCAGCATGATGATGCCGGCCGCGGCCGGAGGAATCCGGTAAACGTCGGTGTAAAAAATCAGCAGCCAGAAACCGACCATATCCCATACGAAATGGGACGCGGTGTCACCCAGGCCATATCCCAATTTCTCTTTAAACGTCAAATGTGCCGGCATCGCTGACGCGGTTGCGGTTCCAGCGGGCCGGGATTTGACGGCGGATGTGGATTCAGCAGGGTTCATTTCAAAATTTGCATTATTGGGATTCGGCGTTGGCGTCGGCGGCCGCGCGCGTGTTTTCGTTGGAACTGCTCACATAAAATGGGATATTGGCGTAGGCGGCGTGGCCTTTGCCATCGAAGGCGTAGGCATACAACCGGTAAGCGCCGGGCTCGGACGGGGCTTCCAGGGTGACTTCACTTTTCTTTGGATCGGCAATTCCGTCCGGCACTGCTTCGGGTATGGATTCCACATCGCCGCCGACCTTGCGTTCCTGGCTCTCTTTCATCACTTCCCAGGAATAGGTCAGCGGATTATGGTCGGGGTCGCTGACCTGCACTTTTGCCGGGTAACTGTGGCCGGGTTTCAACCGGACATTTTGATAAGCGGTTTTGCCGTCCAGCCACATTCCGTCAAGGGCAGGGCAGCGATGGGCAGGCCACGCGCCGGTCCAGAGATACTGCATCGTGTCGATGGCCGCGGTTTCCTCGCCGGTTTTGAGGAACATGCCATACCAGGTGGGAGTCCGTTCCTGTTTCTGACCCCAGAAGAAAACATAGGAGCCGAGGCACAGCTTTTGGTCGGCTTCGACCACCTTTTCAAAGCGCATCTGGTAGAGGCTGGCCTTGGCGGTGCTGTTATCCTCAATGGGCGCGCCCCAGGCAGTTTTAGGACACTCCCAATGACCGGTGGCGCCCCATTCGGTGATCAGGTAGGGCCTGTCCCAACCCGCTTGTTTCAAATATCGCGGCAGGTTGATGATGTCATAATACATTTGGAACGAGAGAAAATCCAAATCCGGCGCCCGGGTTTTGACCAGATTCACCGTGTCCTGATTGAAGCCGGCCAGCGTGGTGGTGGTCGGATGATTCGGGTCAATCCGGTGAATCGCCCGGGAAAGGTCGTTGACGGCGTCCCAGACCTTTGGATTCTTTTCAAAATTGAGTTCATTGCCGATGACCCAGATGAGCAGGGCGGGATGGTCTTTATACTGTCTGACCTGGGCGGTCAACGCCGCGAACTGCCTGGCCACGGCATTGGTGTTGTCGTAGTCGAAACCGCGCCGTTCGTGGTCCACGTCCAAACCCATCGCGACATACAAGCCGTTGGTCAAGGCCCGGTTCAAAACCGTTTCTCCCGAGTCGCGGCCGTTGGCGGTGCTCCAGGTGCGGAATGAATTGCCCCCATGTTCCTTCAGTTTTTCCACCGGGCCGAATTCAATGCCGGCCCCCTTGATGTAGAACGGCTGCTGGTTGACATAAAGCCGCCAGCGGCCATCCACACACCGGACTTTCACGTTGGCCGGGCCGGGGCCTGCGGGTCCGGCACTGGATTGCGCAGAACAATTGCCGGCCGTCAAAAAGGCTGCCAAAAATGCCGGCAACCACGGCGTCGAGATGATTTTGTGATTCATAAATGTTATGCCTTGGGCGGATGCTCGCGGCGCACGAGCAGGCGTTCCAGCTCCTCAAGCGATTTGCCCTTGGTTTCAGGAATAAAGACCAGAATGAAGATCAAAGCGGCCGCCGCCATCAGACCATAACCTAGAAAAGTCCCGGCCGACCTGAAATGGGACAGTTCCCAGGGGAAAATAAATGTGACACTGGCACTTACCGCTGAATTCCAGAAACCGGCCAGAGAGATGGCCATGCCCCGATGCTGGTTGGGGAAAATTTCCGACAGCAGCACCCACATGACCGGTCCCAGGGAAATGGCAAACGATGCCACAAAGCCGATAATTGCCACGAGAACCAGCGTAGCCCGGATGTTCAGGCCGGCAGTAATCAATGAATCACGGTACGGTTTGAGCCGTTCGGCGCCGAACCGGGTATCGAGGTCGGTGATGAATGCCTTGTCCGAAGTAAAGACGGGTTCAGGGGCGTTTTTTAAATCGTTGATCAGGTTTTCCGGGACCTTGTCGGCTTGAAGCATGGCAAAGGATTTATCCGTAAGCTGGTAGTTGGACGCGTGAAATGCCCAACTGCAGGCCAGCAATGACACCGCCATGCCGGTCGCGCCAATTACCAGAAGCGGTTTGCGGCCGAGACGGTCGACGAATAGAATCGCCACAAAGGTCATTACCAGATTGACCACCCCCACCAAAGCCGCTTGCCAGAACGCGGCGTTTGTGCCGCCGCCGGCCTGGATAAAAATCGTCGGGAGATAATAAAAGATGGCGTTGATTCCGGTGATCTGTTGAAAGAACGCGATTGCCAGAGCGATAAATAAAACAAATCTCATCTCCGTCATCAAAACCAATGCTCTCTTTGTCCAGATTATCAGACGCGCGACAACCGTTTGAACCCACGAGCGTCCGCTTGCTTGCTGGCCAGATGCTCTTTCCGCAAAGCTTAGTTGGATGTTGAGCAGTTCCTGCTCCGCCTCTTCCGTCCCGCAGGCCTTGATCAGAATTGCTTTGGCCCGTTCAGTCTGGCCTTTGCCAAAGAGCCAGCGCGGGCTTTCCGGCACGCCAAACAGGAGAAAGAAATACAGGGCCGCCGGAACGGCATCCATCCCCAGCATCCAGCGCCAGTTATTTGCACCCGTGTTCAGCAGAAAGTAGTTCGAAAAGAAAGAAGCGGAGATGCCCAGTACGATCATTAACTGATTGAGCGAAACCAGGCTCCCGCGCAACTGCGGCGGTGAAATTTCCGCGATGTAAACCGGCGCAATCAAAATGGCTCCGCCCACCGCGATGCCACCCAGAACCCGCGCGCCGACAAAAAGTCTGAAGTCGGTTGTAAGCGCGGAGAGCAAAGCGGAGACGACAAAGAATACCGCTGTGGTGATTAAAACTTTCTTGCGCCCGAACCGATCGCTGAACAACCCCGCAACCGCCGTGCCCCCCAAGACACCCCAACCCAGGCAACTCACTGCGAGGCCGAGCAGAAAATCGCCCCGAACGCCGCTCAGGGCAAAGTACTTCTGAATAAAAGGCACTGCGCCGGAAATGACCGTCGCATCAAATCCCCACACAAACCCGCCGACGGCCACAATCAATGCCACGGAAATGGTGAATAGTTTGCCTTGTTTCATAAGAGAACTGTGCCGTCGGGTTGCATTTGCTTTTGCTGCCGCTGATTTGGTTGCCTTGCCAGACGAAACCCCGGGTTATTAGCCGGAGACTGAAAGTGACTGGCGCAGCCCAATGTTGAGTTGTAATATAAAAGTTGACAAGCCGGATTACAAGTAGTAAAAAAACTGAGTTAACCACTGAATATAGCATATTGATTTTGCTGTCAATAGGCATATTACAGTAAAACTAATAATATACGCAGTTTCAGCGGAACTTGATTTTTGGGTCTGCCGAGCAATTATGACACGCCGATTGATTTCCACTATGTTACCGGGCCTGTTTACAGGTGTCACTGTGTTAACCTGGGCATTGGGAGCGGATCCAAGCCCGGCCGCCGATTTTACCTCCAGGCGGGTTGCCGTTTACGTGACGGCCAAGGATACCGGCCAGCGGCTGGCCAGGACTGGCGAACTTCATTTTGTCGATTCGCCCCAGCACACCGAAAAGCAGGAGTGTATTTATGTGGATCCTGCCAAGGAGTTTCAGACCGTGCTGGGTGTTGGCGGCGCCCTGACCGACGCGGCGGCGGAAACGTTTTATAAACTGCCCGTGGACCGGCAGCGGGAAATCCTCACGGCCTATTTTGATCCGCAAAAGGGGATTGGTTATTCACTGGGCCGCACCTCCATCAACAGCTGCGATTTTTCCAGCGAAAGTTACACCTATGTCACTAACGACGACGCGACCCTGGCGAGCTTCAACATCGGCCACGATCTGAAATATCGCATTCCTTTTATCAAGGCGGCGCTAGCCACGGCGGGCAATGACTTCACCCTGTTTGCCAGTCCGTGGAGTCCGCCGGCTTGGATGAAAGATAACAATGACATGTTGCATGGGGGCAAATTAAAGCCCGAATACTACGGTGCGTGGGCCAGGTACTATGTGAAGTTCATCAAAGCCTATGCCAAGGCAGGCGTTCCGATCTGGGGCGTGACGGTGCAGAACGAACCGATGGCGGCGCAACCGTGGGAATCGTGCCTTTACACGGCCGGGGAAGAGCGTGATTTTGTGAAGAATTACCTGGGCCCCACCATGGTCAAAAGCGGTCTCAAGAACAAGAAGATTCTGATTTGGGACCACAACCGGAGTATTATGTACCGCCGTGCCGAAGTTGTTTTGGATGATCCCAAAGCCGCCCAATATGTATGGGGCGTGGCGTTTCATTGGTACGTGGGCGACCACTTTGAAAACGTAAAGCGGGTGCAGGAGGCCTTCCCCAAAACTCATTTGTTGTTTACCGAAGGTTGCAACGCGCCGTTTGACCCGGCCCGCATCCAGGAATGGCAATGGGGCGAAAAATACGGAATTTCCATGATCCACGATTTCAACAACGGCGCCGTGGGCTGGACGGACTGGAACGTTCTGCTGGACCAGAAAGGCGGACCGAATCATGTCCACAACTATTGCTTCGCCCCGATTCATGCCAATACCGAGACCGGCGAGCTGACGTACATGAGCTCCTACTATTACCTCGGCCATTTTTCGAAATTTGTCCGCCCGGGGGCGCGCCGGATTATCAGTTCTTCCACGGACGACGACCTGTTAACCACCGCCTTTTTGAACAAGGATGGCCGGATTGCGGTGATTGTGATGAATACCTCGGACCAGGACCAGCCCTTCTACCTCTGGATCGGAGAGAAAGCGGCGCTGACCAGCAGCCCCGCGCACTCGATCATGACCCTGGTGATTTAACGCCTTTTCCTGCAAGCAACTGCATCAAGAATTTTTGCCGTAGTTCCAATCTGCCGCCATGAAAACGACCCGACCTCCGCTCCGGTTCGCCCGGTTGAAACAGTTAAGTTTTTCGGCTCGAATAGCAATGGTTATACTGGGATTGCTGGGTTGGGGAACGCTGACCGTTTTTGGCGGCTGGAAACTTGTTTGGAGCGACGAATTCAATGGCACTTCGATTGACACGAATCATTGGAAATTTGAAACCGGAAATCATCGCGGCTGGGGGAATCACGAATTGGAGTATTACACCGGACGCCCTGAAAATGCCTATGTCAGCAACGGCCTCCTCCATATCGTGGCGCGCAAGGAACCGACGAATGGATATGCCTACACCTCGGCTCGCATGAAAACCGAGGGATTCTTTTCCAGGAAATACGGACGGTTCGAATTCCGCGCCAAATTTCCCGCGGGCCAGGGTTTTTGGCCGGCCTTTTGGCTGATGCCCGAGCACTCACCTTATGGGGGCTGGCCGGCTTGCGGAGAAATTGATATTGTTGAAAACAAGGGAAATTATCCGGCGGTCGTGCAGGGGTCCATTCACTATGCCGACTCTCAAGGCGGCTATCTTCATTCCTCGGAGACTTACACATTTCTCCAGAACGATGGCGTCACCAACTTTCACACCTATGGTCTGGATTGGACGACGAATTCAATCCAGTGGTTTGTGGACGGCAAGCTTTATGAAACGCAGGACCGGTGGTCCACGGCCAGAGCTCCCTATCCGGCTCCATTTGATCAACCCTTTTATATCATCATGAATCTGGCTGTCGGCGGCGATTACGGCGGCAATCCTGATCCGAACACGGCTTTTCCCGGCGAAATCCAGGTGGATTACGTGCGGGTTTACGACCACACCACCCCATGAAAATCCGGTCAATCAACAGGCACGTTATGAAAACAGCATTTGTTTCCACGTTGTGTAAAATCAAGTGGTGGGCGGTTTCCGCCGTCCTTGCCCCCATGCTATCATTCAATGTGGCCGCACAGACAAACCCTCCTCCTCTCCAGTGGAATATTGTCTGGAGCGACGAGTTCAACGGCACTTCGATTGATCCGACCAAATGGACCTTCGATCTCGGTGACAACTGTCCCCAAAATTGCAACTGGGGCAATCAGGAACTGGAATATTATACCAGCCGCACCAACAATGCTTACGTCGCCAATGGTGTGCTGCACATCGTGGCGCGGCAGGAATCCTATGCCGGTTACAGCTTTACATCCGCTCGAATGAAGACCCAGGGCCGTTACAGCACACCTGTCTATGGGCGTTTTGAATGGCGCGCCAAATTGCCCGCCGGCGTTGGCATGTGGCCGGCTCTTTGGATGTTGGGGACGAATATTACTATTACTACCGTTGGCTGGCCGACCTGCGGAGAGATTGATGTTGTGGAAAATAACGGGGCAACTCCGACCTGGGTGCAGGGAAGCCTCCACTGGGGACCCAGCAACGGTGAAATCAACAGAACGGCCAAGTACAACTTTGTCAGCCCGGACTCCGTCACCAACTGGCACACTTATGATCTGCTTTGGAGTCCGGGTTCAATCCAGTTTTTCGTCGATGGTCACCTTTATGAAAACGACACCGGTTTATCGACGCCTTTCAACGCGCCATTCTTTTTCATCATGAACCTGGCGGTGGGCGGCACCTACGTCGGCAGTCCCAGCGTCGCCCAAATTGAAGCCGGCACTACCTTTCCGGCTGAGATGCAGGTGGATTACGTGCGGGTTTATGAACAGACTGCGCCGCTAGCGATCTCGGTGGCACCGCAGTCAAACGGAAATTTGTCCCTGAGTTGGCCGACCAATATCGTCTGCCATTTGCAGGTGCAGACCAATTCGCTGGTTGGCGGCAACTGGTCCGACTTGCCCGGCACAACCAGTCCGTATGTGGTAACTCCCGATCCCAATCAAGGCGCCGTCTTTTACCGCCTCGCCTCGCCGTAGGCCAATTGCTTGATTTGGCGTGCGCTTCGGGACTCATCGTCGTGCCCGTCTCGCTGGCGGGTTTAACGGATGCGCAGCGAGTAGAGCGAAGTCCGTGCCGCAATAAAAAGCGTCCGGTGATCGGCGCCGCCCAATACCACCTGAATCGGCCGTTCGGGAACTTCAATGGTGTCAATCAACTTGCCGGCCGGGTTATAAACGTAAACCTGGCCGGCGGCGATATACACGTTGCCGTGAGAATCCGCCGTCACGCTCTCGCCGCCTTGTTCGGCGAACAGTTGGAAATTTGTCAGGCTTCCATCCGGGTTCACGCCGGCTTTCCACGTGCGCAATGCGGATTCGTCGGTGACATAGAAAGGTTTGCCCGGCCTGGCCGGGCCCAATCCAAAGGAACGGATTTGCGGGCTTGATTTGATGCCCCAACTGGTCGTCGCGTTGAGGAAATCCTGGCCGACCGGAATCACAACGGTTCCATCCGGCGAAATGAAATCGGCGACCGGATGGGACAGGGAATCGCGATTCAAATGCCAATCGCTGACCGGCAGATATAAATCCTTTCCCGCGCGGGCTGCGACGGGTTCAGGCTCAAGCGGTACGACCCGGCCGCCGGGCGTCAGGGCGTAAATCACATCCTTGCCCGCGTAGGAAAGCACCATGAGGTTTCCCGCCTGGTCCACGGCGAGATTGACCGGTTCGAGCGGATAATCGCTGACGATGGAAAGTTGCCGCGACAAAGGGTCCCAACGATAAATCCGCTGCCAATGCGCATCCACGAAGTAGAAATCACCCTGCGGCCCGGCAGCGCCGCCGGAGATGTTGAAAAATCCGCCGGCCAGTTTTTGCAGCCTGGCGCCGCGGGCGGCCACCCGCAAAGGTTCGACGGGTTTGGGGCTAGGCGCCTGGCCGGAGAGGTCGAGCCAGGCAAACTCATGCCGGCGGAGCTCAACCTCGTGGCTCTGGTCATAGACCGCGGAGTCGAAACTCGCCTTGCTGTTGCTGTCACAGTGAAAATTCCGGAAATGGATGTCCCTCGAATTGGACACCTTTACGGCCCACGGAAAAGGCTGAAAGGAGCTGATGACGCGATAGCTGTGAAAGTTGGCGAAGGTGATGTCGTGGGACGAATCAATCTCAATCGGCAGAGCGAAGCCGCTTTCGCCGCGCTCCTCCTCGGTTTGCAGGGCATAAAAGCGCCAGTGGGCGGCGTGGCGCACTTCGAGTTCGTTGCGGACGTGGTGTTCGCTGGAAATTTGATAGGCACGGCCCTCGGTTTCGGTATCGGAAACCAACATGCCGGCCTGCGCAAACGTCGAAGGGGTCCAGATATCGAGGAAGGTGCCGCCGCCGCCGTCGGTGACCCAGAGGCTGGGATATTGGCTGTCCCAATGGCGGTTGGGATCGGGATCGCCGGTGTGGTTGTTGTTGTACGGGTTATCACGCGATCCATCCGGCAACGGCGTACCATGGCCGCCGAGGAAGCGGACATCATTCATCATTGAACCGGAGCCGGCCTTCCAAAGCGCGGCCACCGCGCGCCGGTTGTCCCCGCTGGTGTAAAGCCCAATGCCCATTACAATGTTGCTGCCGCCCTTGGGCGCTTCCAGCAGGGCTTTGGGGCTGCCGATGCCCTGATAGGCCGGCGTGCCGTCCGGCAGGATAATCTGGGTCGCGCCGGGGTGCAGGCCGATCAACACCGTGTCCGGTCGTAACTTTAATGTGTCATGCACAACGTAAAACCCGGAAGGCAGATAAATAGTCCGATGCCCGGCAATCGCCTTCTGCAACACCTCCGTGTCATCCGTGTGGCCGTCGCCCTTGGCGCCCAAATCGCGCAAATTCACCCAGGTATCACAAGCGGGCAGGGGAGCCAAATCGGAAGCAACCGCCGGCGGCAGCGAGGTTAGCGGCGTGGCGTCAAAGCGGGTTTCGATTTTGGGAACAGCTCGGATATCGGCGTAATGAAGCCCATGGGAAAAGGTCTTTACGATGTAAAATTCCGCCGGGGCGGTAAAGCGTTTGCCGCTGTCGCGCAGCGCGGCAAAGACCGGCACATTGCCACAGGCAATGCCTTCCATGTTGATTTCGTTGCCCAGGCTTTGTTCTCTCCCGAAAACGAAGGCCGGGCCGGAAATCTCCTCGAGCCGGGCGTCCTTGACCCAAAGCTCGTCCACCCATCCCGGCTCGATTTCGACGGCGGTTGGGACATGTCGGAAGTGCGGGCGGATGAGCGTCAGCCCGGCCTCGTGCTCCAAAATGGCGGCCTCGCGTTGCTCTTCAAAGGAACAGTCAATGAGCGTGAATTGCCACCCGGGCGAAGGTTTCGATGTCCAAACGGCATGGGTCCCGCCGACGAAATGAACGTCCTCGACCACATTGCCGCCTTCGTGGATGCCGGCCAGCGCGGACCCGAGATGGAAATCCATGTGGGCGAGAAAACAGTGCTGCGCGTAATGTGCCCGGACTGCGACCGCTCCCGCATTCCCTTTTTCAATCTCGATGTCGATGTTGGCAAGCGCCGAATAAAACGTGCCGGGGTTGGCGTCCGGGACAGGAACGCCATTTCGCGGTCGTCGGCCGGCAAAGAAAAACATGATTTTCTCGTGGGGCGCATCTCCAAAGCCGGGCGTATGGGCGGGTAAAACAACAACCGGCCGGGTGGCGCCATAACCCAGCAACCGGATGCCGGGCCAGATATAGATGGTATCGCTGATGTGATACTGACCCGGCGCCAGGAAAACAAGGCCCTGGCGGTTGGTTTCCTGGACGCGGTTTATGGCCTGCTGCAGTGCGGCGGTATCATCGCCGCTGGAGGGGGCCACATAAACTGCTTTGGCGTCTTCCAGCCGTTGTGTGTAAAATGAAGTTGATGACCGTGCTGACATGGCTGTAAGTCCGATGAGCACTGAAATTAAGATGCCAAACCTTTCTGACATTTATCGTATTTGCCCGCTCACGAATGGGCTGTATTGTTTCCATGTGTTATAAGAAAAAACCGCCCGACAAATCGGACGGCTTTTTGCGAAAAAAGCAAACTAAAGACCGCCAATTTAATTGCGCCGGCGCCGGAAGACGAACGGAATGGCCAACCCCATGCCCAAAAGAGCCAGGGTGCCGGCTTCCGGAACCGCGACGATTTGGAATCCATTGAAATCCGTTTCGGGATTAATCCCGGTGGCCGCAGACGTGCCCCCATAGTTGATAACAAGATTCCCGGAACCATCGCTCAGGGCCAGGAACTGAACATAGGTTTGCCCGTTTATAAGCGTGCTGGTGGTCCCATTCCAAGTGGTCGTTTGCGTGACTCCATTAACGGTGAACGTCCCTACCTTCGCAGTGTTGCCGGTGCCGAGATTTTGATCACCGGCGCTATAAATAACCAGATTAAAACTTTGATTCACGGCCAAGCCGCTCAAAGTAAGGGTCGCTGCGGGCGTCGTGTAGATTTCGTCCTGCATGAGGTTGGAATACGGACTTCCTGCAGTAGTAAATGCGCTGGTATTTCCCCAATTTGGTTCATTTGCGTCATAAGAACCTCCAGCCGAAGCTGATATACTCATCGTCACGCCCGAGGAAGTGCCGTTGGCGTAGTTCAAGGCAAGCCCGCTGGCGCTCATGCCAGTTGGATACGTCGCGAAGGTAAACGCGCTGTCATCGAATCCATTCCAGATATCCCCGGCAGAGCCAAGAATTGCCGCGCCGGACTGCGTTGGGCCGCTGCCAACTCCGCCTCCATTGTAAGCGGTACCTACTGAGTTGCCGTTAAAATCTACATCAATCAATTGAGCCTGTGCGCTGGTTAAGCCAACGACGCCAATTATACCAATGATCGCCAATGGAATTTTGTTCATAGGTTGAAGGGTTTGTTTGTTATTAATCGCCTGCGGGTGTTTGCCTGCGCATTAAATCTGAGACGTATGGTTTTTTTATCAAATTCCGTTGAATTTGTCAAGAATTTTTTGATCCTGACATCGTTGCTTCTGGAATGCTTGAACAAAGCTGGCACAACAAATTGACCCCTGAACGGATACAATCTGGCTTTCGCAACAAATCGCATTGGAGGGTATTTTGAACAATCCGGATTCATTCATGGGGGCATCAGTTTGGAGGTCGCGTGAATGCCGCTAACCTGAATATTTCACACTTCGCACAAAACGCCGACAGAACGGAGCGCCGGTTTGCAACCGGCTTTGGGCGACGAACGCGCCAAGCCGGCTCCAAGCCGGCGCTCCATGCCAATGAGTGTGAAATATCCCGGCTAAGAATGGTCCGATTACAGTTTCCTTAAGAAGAAAAGAGCCACTCGACGGCTCGAGTGGCTCCTGCCAAACCCTAAACCAACCCAAATTATTTGCGACGGCGGATCAAGTAGAGCGGAAGGGCCAAGCCCATGCCCAAAAGAGCGATAGTCGCAGGTTCAGGTACAGCCAGAACGGCGTTATCAATATAGAGATTTTCCGTTGCAGTTGCGGTACCGTTATCCTGAAACATGAGATACACAATGGCGTCTGTATATCCTGCGGGTGCCGTAGCAGAAACAGAATATTGCTGCCAGACTCCGAGGCTTGAAGGAAGAGCTGCGCTGATGCCAACGTTGTTACCAGGATTCTCAACGGTGCTTATACCACCCAAGGCAGAATTTTCAAAGCCGAGCTGGACTAGGAAACCAGCCCCGGCAGCATAAGCATCATTGGCTGTATCTGTCATAGCCCATACATCAAATGTATATTTCTGTCCTGGGGTGATTCCGCTAATTATCTGATAAGCTCCTGCAGGACCCCAATTATTACCTGCGTTCACTGTTTCAAGTAATGAATATGTGCCGGATAAAGCAGCTACGGAACTCTGACTGGCTGTAGCGCCGGCATCTCCGCCAAAGGTAGCCCAACCCTGATCAACGCCCGAAGCTCCGCCAGGACCTGAAGTCAGTGTTATTGGGTTAACAGTCCATCCATTGCCCGTATTCACTGCGCCCACTCCCTCAAAACCGCCATTCACAAGATTTTGAGCCTGTGCGGTTGACGCACTGAGTGCTAATGCTACAGCCATGCCTACAACACTGCCGATAACTTTAGGGTACATTTTCATAATAATTTTTGTTTCTTTTGGTTGCTCTATTTCAAGCTTGCGCTGAATTGTCATTATTTCTACTACATATCACTTCTTTTGTCAAGGGGTTTTTGTTAAAGATTAAACAATTTAACGAGCTGCAAACTTAGGGCGTGACAAAGAAGGCCACATAGGATTATGATCTATTCAAACGCATCAATTTAACACAAAGCAAGTTACAGTGATTTATCGGTCATTTTTAGACTGATGGGAAAAGACTTTCGCCGGTTACAAATACGATCTTTATGAATGCCGTCATCCAAGGTTCGAAGGGTCGCCTCTGGCTAATGCGGCTTTTTGCGATGATTTTCATTCCGCTGCTCATTTTGGGAGGACTTGAACTCGGGCTGCGTCTAAGTGGATATGGATATGACTCGGATTTTTTCAGCCGAATCCGGATTGGTCGCCATGTTTTTTACGTGCCTAATGAGAAGTTTGGTTGCCGCTTTTTTCCGCCGGCCATAGCCCGTACAACGACGCAGTTTCGGGTCCCGGCCGAGAAAGCCGCCAATTCATATCGGATTTTTTTGCTTGGGGAATCTGCTGCCATGGGAGACCCGGATCCGTCTTATGGCATGGGCCGATACCTGCAAGTTCTCCTGCAAGAACGATATCCGGGAATCCAGTTCGAAATAATATGTGTGGCGGTTACGGCGATTGATTCGAATGTCATCCTGCCGATTGCACGGGATTGCGCCCGGCGTCAGGGCGATTTGTGGGTCGTTTACATGGGTAACAACGAAATGGTCGGTCCCTTTGGCGCCGAAACGGCGTATGGAGCGCATGCGCCTCCCCTCGGAGTTATCCGGGCCATTCTCGCGATCAAGACCACCCGGATCGGGCAGTTGCTGGATAATGTCATTCAGCGATTCAGAAGCGCTTCGTCAACTCCCAAAACCTGGGGTGGCATGCAAATGTTCATGAATAGTCGCGTTGGATATAGCGACCCGGCGCGGCTGCGGGCTTACTCGAATTTCAGGCAAAATCTGGAAGATATTTTACGCGTTGCGCACCGGGCGGGTGTGCCGGTGGTTTTAAGCACCGTGGCGGTCAACCTGGAGGATTGCGCTCCCTTTGCTTCAGTCCATGCGGCGGGTTTAAGCACCAATCAATTGTCCGCATGGAATGAAATTTTTGAGGAAGGTGTCACCAATGAAACCGCCGGAGCTTACGGGAATGCCCTGGGTTGGTATCGCAAAGCTGCTGAAATCGACCCGCAGTTCGCGGAATTACAGTTTCGCATGGGCGATTGTGATCTGGCGCTGACAAATCCGGTTCAAGCCCTGCAGGATTTTAAACTGGCGCGCGATTATGATGCGCTGGATTTTCGGGCCGATTCGCGCATTAATTCGGCCATCCGGGAAGCGGCGGCGCGGCATTCCAACGATGGCGTCTATCTGGTGGATGCGGCTGGCGCGCTGGCAAAAAAAACTCCAGACGGAATTCCCGGACTGAATTTCTTTTACGAGCATGTCCATTTGAATTTCGAGGGCAATTATCTGCTGGCGCTTAATTTCGCCGAAAAGATCCGGGGATTGCTTCCCGGCTCGGTTGCCGCCCACGACCAGGGGAATTGGGCGTCGGAAGAATTGTGTGAACGCCGGCTGGCGGTGACGGTCTGGGACCGGCAGCGCGTCTGGCAGCCCATTTTTGACCGGATATCGTCCCCGCCGTTTACCGGCCAGTATCTTCATGCCGCCTTTTTCAATCAATGCCTGGCGAAGCGGAACCAGGCCAGGGCCCGGATGGCCAGCCAAACGCCGGAGCAGGCGCGCCAGGTTTATGAGCAGGCGCTGGCGCTGGCCCCCGACGATTATTTTTTGCACGGAAATTACGAGACATTTTTGGAAGCCGGCGGTTATCTGGCCCAAGCCGTTGAAGAAGCCAAACGTTGCTGCGAACTTGTTCCCCAGTTGCCCGGCGGCTTCTATTACATCGGCACATTGTTGGTGCGCGAAGGGCAAGTCAACGAGGCCACCAATTATTTTTTACACGCCATCGCCATGCGCGGCCATTACGCGGAAGCCGAAACCGCCATGGGAGAGATTGTCGCCAACCAGCAGAAGTCTGACGACGCCATTCGTTGGTTTGACCGCGCCATCCGGTCGGATCCCAGATATGTTGAAACGTATCTGGCGCTCGGTTTTTTGCAGCAAAACCGGGGAAATACGGTCGCAGCGATGGCCAATTACCAAAAGGCGGCGGCCTTGGAACCGGACGGTCCGGCGGACTATTTTAACCGAGCCAATGCTGCGGCTGCCTTATATCATTGGGATGAAGCAACCGCCTGCCTGGAAGCGGTTGTCAGGGCGAAGCCGGAATTTTGGCAGGCTCGTTACCTGCTGGGAATTGAATTGGCGGCCAACGGGAAAAACCAGGAAGCTCAAAATGAATTATCAGAGGCAGTTCGTTATCGTCCGGACTTCGCCCCGGCCCATCTATACCTTGGAATAACGCTGGCCGCACAAAAAAAACCCGCCCGGGCGCTTGCCGAATTCCGCGCCGCCCTGCAACTTGACCCCTCGAACGCGTCAGCCCGGCAGGAAATTGAATCCATCCAGGCCTCAGTCAAATCAAGCAGTAGTTCCGAGTCCAATCCCCCGGTCGCCAGCCATTCGGACAAATAAAGGCCAGGGTGTGTCAAGCCGGTGCGCCAGGGATTGGCTTAAAAAACCAGATCTCCATAACGTGGGTGTACTCGGTTGTCTGAGTCAATCTGGGGAATTGTGAACTTTTTTAATTAAATGATCTGACGATGTGCCTCCGGGCCATTCTACCAATCCGGGAGCGGTTTTCGGCAAAAAGCGGGTTGTCTCAAGGCCCTTTTGGGTGCCTTAATTCGAGATTGAAACATTCGGTTTTATGTCATTCTGAATTATTTAGAATGATTTTGTAAAAGAAATGTTGACATATTATAAAATAAGTAACACAATATTTGAAAATCCAGATTGCAGGATTTGTTGCGCCTTTTTATGGAATAAGAAGCTGCCAATATGCGTTAACAATAACCAAAGAAACCTAATGACGATATGAAAAACTCCGAAAGGTCCCCTCGAATCATTGGAATCATGAAAGCGGATCAGCGTTGGAAAACTTTTCTGGCATGCACGGCCATCGCGGTGGGCTTTGCTTTAAGCAGCCAGGCAGTCAATATTCTGAGCAATCCCGGTTTTGACGGCCCGCCGGCGGGCTTGAATAACTGGTCGGCCCACACTACCGAAGGCTGGAGCTACGCTCCTAACACCCAGCTGGTTCTGAGTGCGCCGGATTGCTTGTGGATGCAGGGCTTGTATGGTAACGGCGGCGCCCCGCTTACTCCGTACATTTCTTATGTCTATCAGAAGTTAGCTTCGGCTCCCGGTTATACATACACTGCGGACGCTTGGTTTTCCCAGTTCGTTCAACAACCGTATTCCGGCCGTGAGGGAGGTGGCGACACCAATGCTGGCGATCTGTACATCGGAACTCCGAGTGGCGTTTGGTCTTGTAGTTTGTTTGGGAACAACGACTATCCTGCCTATTCTCCCAATAGTGGTGGTGCAGGTTACTACGAAGACGGGTGGGTTGAGGTACAATTCCTGAGTTCGTCGAATACCATCCTGGCGGATTATAAGTCAGGAATCATCAATCCGGCATTGGTTCATAATTTGGCATCCAGCGGAGCCGTAACCACCAACGGAGCCTCTGTCTATTTAAACTGGTTTGATGTGCCGGTCACTAATCAGTATGACCCGACTAAAATTGTGGTCACTGGCACGGGAGCGGCGGCAACTGCCGGCGATCCTGATCCTGACAACACCACCGGAGCCACGTTACAACCAGGGCCGACAAATTCTCTTCCCAACGGCATCATGACAGCCCCAGCGGGAACGGTTTATGTGCAGTTTAGTTTGAATCTATGCCAGACCAGCTACGCTTCGGGAGCACCGCACTGGGACAATTGTACGTTGAATCAGATCGGTGGATTTCAGCCATCCGTCATTAGCAACCTGACACCCAACGGCGGGAAGTTGTTTAACATAGCCAATAGTAATTTCACCTTCAACGTTGTCTCGGGCGTTGGAACCAGCGTTCCATCCAACAATGTGCAAGTGGTGGAAAATGGCGTGGATGTCTCGAAGAACCTTCAGTTTTCTGGAAGCAGCACCAACTGGACCGTGACAGTGCCGGGCTTGGCCTCCAATACTCTTTATGCGTTTACCATAAACGTTAACAACAGCGCCAACTTGATTTCCTCCGCCAGCACGCGTTTCGACACGTTCGATCCGAACGATTTTGTCGTCCCGGCGGAGGACTACGACTTCAATGGCGGCCATTTCATTCAGAATCCGACTCCCAGCACCAACGCGGGACCAACCACTTATTTTGGGACGCTTGGTACAGACCTTATTGACTTTCACATCTTTAGCGGCGGTGTTCCAGGAGGTGGCCTGAATCTGATTCCGAATTATCCAAACCGTAATACCAATACGGCGTGGCAAATACCGAGTGACCCGCAATTGCCAAGCTACATTGCCTTGGGCGCCCCTACTTCCGGGGTATATAATGTTACCATCGCCTACAACAACGCTGGCAATTGGTTCAATTACACCCGCAATCCTTATCCCAACGGCGGCTATTATCAGATCTATGCGCGCATGTCTTATGGCAATGGCCCGAATGGGGGTTCTGAAACACTGCAACTTGTGACCAGCGGGGCTGGCACGACGAACCTGGTGACCACCAATCTCGGGTACTTTGTCATAAATGCCGCCATCCCGGGTTGGAATGATGATTGGGGCACGTACTTCTGGGTTCCGCTGGGCTCGGACGCCAGCGGTCTGAATCCGACTGTCGTGAATCTGCCTCCAGGGCAACAGACACTGCAAATTATCAGCGGATTGGGTTGCAATTTGAGTCACATGGTGTTTGTTCCAATCCCCGCTCTGGGTTTGCCTCCGTTCATCAAAAATTTCAACCCGGCGATTCTGACTCTGGGGCAGAATGTGTTTGTCAGCGGCAACACGCTGACCTTCACGGTCAGTTCTTTGATCAGCGCCGTTGCGACAAACAATATCCAAACGTACATTAATGGGGTCTCGGTTCCAGAAACCTTCACGGGCAGTAGCGCGAATTGGACCGTCAGTGTTCCCATAAACGGGGTCGCCAACCAACCGAGCGTAGCCTTCGCCGTCAGCGCAGTGGACAACAATGGCTTGTCCAATGGCGTTGCAGGAACCTTCGACACGTTCAGTCAGAACAACTTGATGATCGAGGCGGGGGATTTCGATTTCAACAGTGGCCAGTGGATCGATAATCCCCTTGAGACAGCCACCACGGTGGCCGCCACCAACAGTTATTTCGGCTATCCGGGCAACAATCTGGCCAATGCCGCGGTCTATGGTGTGGATTTCAACACGACGAACACTACGACGGCCGAGACCTACCTCTACCGGTTTGATGGCAATGGCCCTGGTGGATTTGCGGCCACCGGCACGGAAGTGACATCCGACTTCCTGCGCAGCAAGCTGATCAATATGGGACCGGGGGCAGTACCACCGTTTGAGTATGTTCCGGGTGAGGCGGTGCCCATGACCAATACCGACTTTGATGTGGGCTGGTGGGCGCCGGGGACGTGGCTCAATTACACGCGGACCTTCCCGTCCAACAGCTACGTTGTCTAT
>JAJXYT010000080.1 GCA_021780375.1 bacterium
CGCCAATCTCCGCCGTAACAGAATCGGCCGAAGATGGGATCATCCGACAGAATGGTGGCGGCCGTGCGCAGCGCGCCGCAGTAGCCGAGATCCATTTCGCAGGCGTAATACCATGCGCCACGATGATGCGGCTGGCCCAGCCATGTGAAGCCGTAAGGCGCCGGTTCAAAGCCGCCGCTCGCGCCGCCGTCATCGGCCTTGCCGGGATACCAGTATCCATAGTTCGATTGGGGCGTGCCGCTGTTCATCAGGGCCCAGGAGCTGAGCGAAGAGGCATAGCCCAGGCGCAAATACGGGCAGGGATTGGTCGCGAAATTCAAGGCATAATCCAGCACGGCCCAGCCGCCCATCTGGGACATGTAACTCAATGTATAGGCGTTGCCCGCCCCGGCGCGGTAGTCGCTCCCCAAATAATAGTAAGCCGGCTCCAGCCAGCCGCGGCAGAAGATATCCGCGGCGATTTGAGCGTTTAAAAACTTTTCCGCATTTGCCAGGGGTATGCCGGAATTCGTTTCTCCCGGCCGGTCTGCGTGGTATATGGCGTATTTCGCCAGCGCTTCGGTGGATTCGAAGCCGGTGGAATCAAACGGATATTCCGAGCCGAACAAATCGGGATGGTCGTTGACGAAATACTTCACCTTACGCGTCCAGAATTGCCTCAACGTTTCCGCCTCGTGGTTCAGGCCGTTGGCCTGCAGTTCGTGGATCAGGTCCACGATGACCCGTTCATTATAGAAACCGGTTCCGTAAGCGGACCAGCCCTTCCAGACTTCGTGAGGCACGGTGAACATGGCGTGGGCCGTGCCATAGGCGCGCTCCAGATACTCCTGCGCGGTCAGGGCCGTTTTGATTTCCGGATGGTATCGGGCGATGCGGTACATGCTGAAGTACATCAGGATCACGTGCGGGTAATCGTACTCGCGCCAGAGGTGCAATTGGCCGTTCCGTCCGGGGTCGCGGCTGTCGCGATTCGTCTTCCAATCGGGAATGCCGTAGATGCCATAGGCGCAGGTCTCGTTCGTGGTCCGCTGCAATCCGCCCCAGACGAAATGTTGGATGTAATAGTCCAATGCCGCAACCTGGCTTGGCACCGGGTACTCCGCGTTTTCCGCCGCCAGATACGCCGGGTGGCCGAGGCCCGCGTCATCGCAAGTGATGGCATAAATCCGAAAACCGCGAAGCCGGTCATGATTGTCCGGCGTCAGTTGCACGTGGTCTTCCAGGTTCCATTCGCAGAAGAGTCCGTTGTACCATTTATTGGTATTGCGCACCTGATGGTCGGCGATGAACGCCGCCCGTTTCCGGAACAAAGTTTCCAGCGGCTCGGTCACGAAGAATTCCAGATACAGATAACGCCGCCGGCCATAGTGAACGGTCAGTTCATTCTCGCCGAGCCTGGAAAATTGGACGCGATACAAGCGGGTGTGGCCCTTCGTGCCCAGCGTGGTAACCCGGGTCGCTTTCGGAAATTCGGCTTCGACGGAGGTGACCTGCTGCGTCGTCCGCAAGGCAATCTCGGCGAACAGATTGGTCGGCACCGTCATCCCGGGAACGACCTGTACATCCACTTTGCCTTCGTTCACAAGAATCTGGCGCACGCCGTCATAATCTTTGGCCCATTGAAACTTGAAGCCGTACGACTGTGTATCTCCGGACTTTCCCTTCGGCGCCAGCATCAGGCTGGTGTTGGGCTGGCGCCAGCGGGTGCCGTGTTCCCGGGCGAGCGCGCCCGCCGCCGCCGAAAAAATGTAGGCGCGGAATTCGCAGCGGGGCGCGTCCCAGTATTCCAGTTTGGTGTTGTCCTCCGGCGTCATCGTCAGATACGGACCCACGCTGTCGGGTCGCATCCAGAACATGAACGAGCCGTAACCCGACACAAAACTATGCTTCAGAACGCTGGCCGTGGCCGGACCGCCCCGCCGGAACGACGAATTCATCGGAAACGGAAATGCCAGGTCGCCAACCTCCAACGGCCCGTTACCGACATTGTGCAGCGTCACCGACCAGAGGATCGCCTGCTCCTCAAAGGTAAAATTCATTTCGACAACGAGTACGGCAGCCGTGCCATTTGTGATTGCGTAAATCGTCCGGTAGCGGTCGCCGTCCGGGCCGGGAACGAAGGTGCCGGTTTGGGCAAGATCGGCGGTGTCGGCGGATTTCCAGGTTCCGCCGGACAATCGGAAGCGGATGAACGCATCTCCGAGCCGCCGGCCGGGCGTGATATATTCCGTATCGAATGGATCGCGGGCAAGCTTGAGGCTGACGATGGCGCCATCTTTAATTTTGAGTTCGAACCGGGAATTGGTCAGCGCGGCTTGCGGCTGGCCCGCCGATTGAGAGAAGGCTTTCGTCGTCGCTGTCAGAAAGAGAAACAGGCAGATACCAATGTCAATGGCGGCCGCAAGGGCTTGCTGGTCGTCAGCCGGTCGGCGCTTTTGCTTTGGCATCAGGCAGTTGTAGCGCACCTCACTGCTTCCCGCAATTACCCCGGATGATATCAGATAGATATTTGTGCATTTCCAGCATGGGCGAACTTGACGGTCTCCATCCAATTTGAAAGCATGTATTAGGTTCGAAATGTGCCGGGTCTGATTAATCCCCAGCAAAAGATTTATTGCCCATCGCCGCCATGTTAAACCGCCAATCCACCTCTCTGGTATTTGCCGGTGCCGCCTGCTTTTTGGTTCTGGGCGGGGTCGTTGTGATCAACGGTTGCCGTTCGCCGCGGGCGGCGGATGCTTCGCCCGCCACTTATTCCAAATTGTCGCCAACCGCAGTGATCCAAAATGCCGTGCCGTGCCAGGCCCGGGCCTTGCCGTTGTCAGCCGTGCGTTTGACCGGCGGCCCGCTCCAACACGCGCAGGAACTCGATGCTCAATACCTGCTCGAACTCAATCCCGACCAGATCCTGTATTATTTGCGCCAGGAGGCCGGCCTGAAACCCAAGGCCAGCCAGGGTGACGGCGGTTGGGACGGCCCCGGGCGGAATCTGACCGGCCACATCGCCGGGCACTACCTTTCCGCAGTCAGCTACATGTATGCCGCCACGGGTGATCCGCGCTTCAAACAGCGGGCCGATTACATGGTGGCGCAACTCAAGGAAGTGCAGGACGCGCAAGGTGACGGCTATATTGGCGCGCTCATGGGCACGCAACGCGTTGACGGCACGAACCGGCTGGTGGACGGCAAGACGCTCTTCGAACAACTGGCGCACGGCCAAATCCGGTCGGGCGGCTTTGATCTCAACGGGATGTGGTCGCCCTGGTATGTCGAGCACAAGATTTTTGCCGGCTTGCGTGACGCCTATCACCTCACCGGCAACCGCACGGCGTTGAACGTGGAAATCAAATTCGCCGGCTGGGTCGGCAGCATCGTGACCAATCTGGACGACGCCCAGGACCAGCGCATGTTGAACACCGAGTTCGGGGGCATGAATGAGGTGCTGGCGGACCTTTACGCCGACACCGGCGACCCGCGCTGGCTGGCGTTGTCCGACAAGTTCGAGCACAAGTCGTTCGTGGCGCCGCTCGCGCGTCACGAGGACAACCTCGGCGGCAAGCACGAGAACATGGAGATTCCAAAAATAATCGGCGATCTGGCGCGCTATCTTTACACGGGTAACGAAACGGACGGTTCCGCCGCGAACTTTTTCTGGGACCAGGTCGTGTTCCATCACAGCTTCGCCACCGGCGGCGCGGGCCATGACGAATACTTCGGCCCGGCCGACAAGCTGAACGACATTGTGCAGGGACGGGACGCCGAATCGTGCCCAGTCTATAACATGCTCAAGCTGACCCGAACGCTATTTGCCCTTCATCCGGACATCAAGTATGCGGATTTTCAGGAACGGGCGGTGTTCAACCACGTGCTCGCCTCCATCGACCCCAACAACGGCCAGATGTGCTACATGGTGCCGGTGGGGCAGGGCGTTCAACACGAGTATCAGAACATGTTCCGCGACTTCACCTGCTGTGTCGGCACCGGCATGGAAGACCACGGAATCCTGGGCGACGGAATTTATTACGAATCCGGCGACAAACTCTGGGTGAACCTCTACACGCCGTCCACGGCGGTTTGGAAAAGCAACTCGGTAAAGGTTGAAATGCAAACGGACTTGCCCGACGGCGAAAATGCGACGCTCAAGCTGGCGATGAAATCGCCGAAGCCATTTACGCTGGCGTTGCGGCGGCCGGCCTGGGCGGGCGAGGGTTTCACCGTGAGCATCAACGGCCAGCCGGTCCGGGATTTGCCGCCACCCGATTCGTATGTCGAACTGAATCGGGTTTGGCGCAACGGCGACACGGTGGCGCTGGTGTTGCCGAAACAACTTTACGAAGAACCGCTGCCGGACAATCCGCGTCGCGTCGCTTTAATGTGGGGACCGCTGGTGCTGGCCGGGGATTTGGGTCCGGCAAATCGGCGGGGTGGTTACGGTCGCCGCGGACAACAGTTCGAAGCGGTGCCGGTGTTTGTTGCGGCCGGGCGACCCGTGGCCGAGTGGCTCAAACCCGTTCCCGGCCAGCCGGGCGTGTTTCGCACCGGCGGTGTCGGGCGCCCGGAAGACGTGACGTTCAAACCCTTTTATCAACTGCCGGAGCGCACCTACGGCATCTACTGGGACCTGTTCACGCCGGCGGAATGGGAACAAAAGTCGGCGGAACTGGCCGCCGAACGTGAACATCAGCACCAGCTCGAACTGGCGACCGTTGCCTTCGTACAACCCGGCGAAATGCAAATGGAACGGGATTTCAACGAGCAAGGCGAGCAAAGCTGGCCCGACCGGGTCATGGGCCGTCCGTGCCGGCGCGGGCGGGAATGGTTTTCGTTTGATTTGCCGGTGGACCCGGCGCATCCGATGACGCTGGTGGCGACCTACTACAGCGACGAATGGCAGAAGCGCACGTTTGATATTCTGGTGGACGGTCAGCGTGTGGGCCAACAGGTCGTCCAGAAAGGCGGCTCGCCGCATTTCTTTGATGTCGAATATCCGATTCCGGCAGACCTGGTAAAAGGCAAACAGAAGGTGGCCGTCCGGTTCCAAGCCACCGGCGGAAACGAAATTGCCGCCGTGTTCGGGCTGCGCATGATTCGGGCCGATCAGAAGCAGTAAAGGTTTTTCCAAAATCGGTTCCGCCGGCGTCCCACCTCCCTGGCGGCTGCGTGCATTTGGAATATGAGCCTGTGGATTTGACTTATGGGTGTTAATAGGAATTCTGTTAAGGTTCCAATATGTCAACGGCGCAACCCATGCCTCGGTCGGTACCGATCAGTGGCGGAAGGTCCTCCGTGCGGGCCATGTCCAGCCTTAAGAAGACTGGGGTTCAGAGCGCAGGTCTGCCTTGTCTTCAGATGCCGTGGCTGTGTTTCTCGCGGAGGCGCGTTTTTAGAGCAGCGAACCCATAGTCTTTTTTGATCAACACTAACCCACCCACCCCAATCCTTAATAGCTTATGAAAACCGTAAAATCAGCGCGCAAAAACGCAGGTCAGGTGTTTCTGGCCCTGTTCTGTGCCGGTCTGGCCTGGACTGCCCAGGCCGGAAGCATCACCAATAATTTTACCTCCGGCGCCGATTATGTCGCCAACGGCGTGGTCGGGACCATGTGGGACGGCGTCTATCTGGGCTTTGGCGATCTGCCCGGTGGTAATAATGGCGGTGTCGGCAACGGTTCCACCTTGATCGCCAATGAAGCGCTGGCGGGTTTTCTCACGGTGCAGAGCACCCTCACCGCTTGGGCCGGAGCGGGGGATGACGGTTTCTATCTGTGGAAAATTGTGTCCGGCGACTTTGATGTCTCCGTTGAAAACTTCAATCCTTTTGAAAATCCAAACTATCATTTTGGCGGATTGCTGGTCCGGGCTTACACCACCAATGGGCCGGCCTGGGGCGCGCCGATTGGGGCAAACGGGACCAACGCGGAAAACTGGCTGAACATCACGCGGTTCAATGAATTCAGCATCGGTGATCAGGTGCGTTACGCGTCCAACGCCAATGATATCCAAATTTCCGCCCCGTTCAACAGCGGGAGCACCAATTACAACACGGAGACCAATGATACCCGTTATTTCCGGATCACCCGCTCGGGTGACACGTTCAGCTTTTACGACAAAACCAACCAGGGAGATGCGTGGGTGTTGGAATCCACCATTACGCGGCCGGATCTGGATGGCCTGCCCATGCAGGTAGGGATTGAAGACGCGACTTTTTCCGGCGCCGCGCCGGTCAGCTACTGGACCGACTTTGAATTGAGCGGCACGAATGTCGCCACGGGTATCCTCCCGCCGGCGAATCCCACCGGCGTGACCTTGTCGGGTTCGAATGCCGCGACCGGTGGCATCACCTTGTCGTGGACCCCGGGCGCCGGCAGCGCGGGCAGCATCGTGCTGGTTCGGGCCAACAGTCCACTATTGACCCAGGTTCCCAATAATGGTTTTGTCTATAACGGCAACACGAACTTTGGCAGCGGTGACCAACTGGCCAGCGGCATCACCGTGGTCTATGCCGGCCCCAACAGTAGTGTGACCCTGGCGGGACTGGGCGGTAACAACAACACCTATTACGCGGCCGTCTTTTCATATACTGGTTCCGGCTCCTCGATTGTTTATAGTACCAATCCGGCCACGGCCAACTTTGTCGGAACGGCAGCCGTTACCAACATCGTCTTCAATCTGGTCAGCACCAACATTCCGATTCGCGGTGTCACGCCGGCTTCGGCCGTCGCCCAGTTCAGCACCGGCAGCAGCCTGGACATCAGCCAGGATCCCAGTACGGTCTGGGGCACGACCGACCCGGCGATCGCGATCGCCTCCCCGGGCGCCTTTACCGGCGTTTCCAACGGCACGGTGATGGTCAGCGTGGCTTACGCCGGCGTCACCAATTTTGCACCGCTGGCCGTGCTTCCTGGCGGATTTGCCTTCACCGACAACTTTTCCACGTTCCATGATTACGTGGGCAAAGGATTGCCCGGATCCCTGTGGGATGGAGTTTATTTGGGAACAACCCCCGGCGGCCAAAGTGGCGGCAATGTTCCATTGTGCGTGGCCAACATCGGGGTGAGCAGTCTCGTGACCAATCTGATGACGACCAACAACGCCATGCTGGGCACGGTGGTGTCCAACAACGTGTTGACAGTTCAGGACGACAACACCGCCTGGGCGGGCACGGCGGACAATGGTTTCTATCTCTTCAAGCAAGCCTCCGGTGATTTCCAGGTGGCTGTGCATATCACCGCCTACACCGACCTGAACTATCACTTTACCGGACTGATGGCGCGGCCGGCCAATCCGGACGGCACGCCGTTAGGCGGCACCGAGGGCTGGATTTACTGGGATCGGTTCGACGAGTTCGGCATCAGCACTTTGGCGCGCAATGATGTTGCCGCCAGCGATCAACAAAATCCTCAATTCGACGGTGACACGACGGATTTCTGGCTGCTGATGAGCCGGGTGGACGGCACCAACTTCTACTTCTTCAAGAAGACCAATCCTTCCGATGCCTGGGCTTATCAGCCGGGCATGACCGTTGTGCGGCCCGACCTGGCCGGCGTGAACATGCAGGTGGGCATTGACGATGCCACTTACACCCCGGCGCCACTCCAGCAGGTGCAGTTTGACAGCTTCATGCTGGATGCCACCAACCTGGCGGGGCTGGCTGCGCCGCCGGCGCCACCCACGGCTGTGAGCATTACCCCGAACCAGGATGGAACGATTACGTTGTCCTGGACGCCCAGCACCAACGGCCTTGGCAGCATTGTTGTGATGTCAGCGGGTGCTCCTGTTTCCGCCCAGCCCCTTCCGGGTGTAACCTACACCGGCAATTCCATTTTTGGGCAGGGCAGCAATCTGGGTAATGCCAGCTATGTGGTTTATGTGGGCACCGGCGGTACGGTAACCGTCAGCGGGCTGACGCCGGCCACGGCCTATTATGCTGCGGTTTACTCCTACACTGGCTCGGGTTCTACGACCGTTTACAATGTGACGGGCGCGCGGAGTGTCAGCACGATTGCCGAGGGCGTGGTGGGGAAAGTTGATCTGACCTTGGGCGGCACAGCCATGTCGGCCGGTGGTGTTCTGTCCTACACGGCCATTGCGACCTACACCAACGGCGCGACCCAGAATGTGACGGCCCTGGCGGCCATCAGTTCCAGCCCGGCGAATGAGATGGTTGGGACCAACGGGATGCTGACCGCGTTGACCAATGACACCATCACGGTCATTGCCACTTTTGGCGGGGTCATCAGCTCCAACAACCCGGTGGTCGTTGCGCATAATCCCTCTTTCAGCGATAACTTCAGTTCAGCCCACAGTTACATCAGCAGCGGGGTATCGGGCACGATGTGGGACGGGGTTTACCTCGGAAGCGGCGCATTCCCCGGCCAGACGCTGGGCGGGACCGGCGGATCCGTTTCCGCGTGCGATGCCAGCATCAGCAGCAACAACCTGCTGACGGTGAAATCCACTGAGACGTACTGGGCGGGCGCCAACGACGACGGCTTCCTGCTGTTCAAGAACATACCCGGCGATTTCCAGGCAGCGGTGCAGGTGGCTGGCATAGATCGGGATACAAATGGCTTGGCAAATATAAATTACCAATTTGCGGGCTTGATGGCGCGGCGAGCGCAACCTGACGGCTCACCTTCTGTCGTCAGCACCAATGCTCCCGCCGAAAACTGGGTGTACTGGGGTGAGTTTGAACAATTCGGCGACTCGACGGAATCCCGGTTTGCGCTTAACGGAGGAGACAACGAGCGGGCCAATTTTGACAATGCCACCAACGACTTCTGGTTGTTGATGGTGCGGTCTGGCGATACCTTCAAGTTCTATCGCCGGACGAGCGCGACGAGCCCGTGGGTGCCGCAGCCGTCAAGCCAGACGATTGTACAACCCAACCTGCTGGGGGTGCCGCTGCAAGTGGGCCTGTTCCAGGCGCTCTATACCGGGAATCTCGGGACGGTGGAGTTTGGAAACTTCATGGTGGATATGACGACCGGTCCGATGCTCGAAGCCAGCGGATCGGGCGGTAACGTCAACTTGAGCTGGACCACGGCTGGCAGTTTCACTCTGCAGTCCTCGCCCAGCCTGAGTTCACCCAACTGGCAGCCGGTGGCAGCCACCCCGGTGGTTGCCAACGGAACGAATACCGTCACGTTGCCAACGAGCAACACAACGCTGTTCTTCCGCCTGGTTCATTAACCTGAACCTGAATGGCAATGAACCAATAATGAGCATTATCAACGGAGGGCGGGGCAACCGGCCCCGCCCTCATTCCGCGAAACCAGCAACCGACTACCACGTCAAAATTGAAAAAGGCATTTGAGAAACTACGGGACACCCGCCGGTGTCAGGCCCGCGGATTCACTTTGATCGAACTGCTGGTGGTGATTGCGATTATCGCCATTCTCGCGGCGATGCTCTTGCCGGCGTTGAGTGCTGCCAAGGATAGGGCCATTCGCACGCAATGCATGAGCAACATCCACCAACTTGACCTGGCCATCATGATGTATGCCGATGATAATCACGGAAACCTGCCCGTTGTGACCGGTGGCTATTGGCTTTGGGATATTCCTGCGGCCTTGACTTATCAAATGATCCACTCGGGGGGAATGGAGCGTGGCGATTTATATGATCCCGGATTTCCGCAACAGAATAATAATTCTCTCTGGAATTGGGGAACTGGAACCAGCAACCCCAATACCATCAGTGGCTTTCGCACCATTGGCTATGCCATGACATTTTTGGGAATGGACGGTTTGGGTACCAGTCTCGTGGGAGCAAGCCCGGCAAAGTGGTGGCCGACGAATATTAACACGAAGCTTCTCCCGCAACCGATTCCCTACGGACCGTTCATCATGCCCGCGCCTCACATTAGCGAACGACCGCTGGTAGCCTGTGCGACAATTTCAGCGCAAAACCAGGCTACTCCCAGCAAGCGCGACTCTTATCAATACCACGGAATTGTTGGTGGTTTCGGTCCTCAAACGCCCGGTCAGGGTTTTCATCGAAGTCCCCACTTGCAGAGCAATGGCCTTCCGGCAGGCGGCAATGTGGGATTTTTGGACGGACACGTTGAATGGCGTAAATTTGATTTGATGTTTCCCCGCACGCAGCCCGGCGGCCCAAATGGCACGGAACCGGAATACTGGTGGTAATGCCGGGTGGTGTTCTGCGATTTTCAGTTTCCCCCGCTGACGCACGGTCGTGAAACACAGTGACATGTCTTGGTTGCGTGGCAAACCACAAAAGCAAATTTGGCACACGGCCTGCAATCGTTCCGAGTTGTGCCGGGTTTTCATTCAAGCCCCAAAACTGTTGCACCCACCGAAGCCACAGAATTTGCCTTGCCCATAATCCACTCGCCAAATCCGCGGCTCTGGCCTAGCCTTCAGGGCATGACCCAACCCCACCAGGAACTGACGGACGTGACCGTCCACAGCCCGCGCACCCGGATGACCGGGGTTCAAGCCAAAGATGTCGAGCCGCGGCCGTGGATTGAAAGTTTTCCGGTCTGCCCCATCCTGAATCAATATCAGATTGTGCACGTGGGGATCGAGGAGACGGAGGCGCCCACCCGCATCGTCCGCACCAAACAGACTTCGACTTACTTTCTGGCGTGCATCGGAGGGCGGGGAAAAGCGCTGATTGACGGTCACTGGCGCGTCTGCCGCGAAGGCTACGCCTGCCTGTTGCCGGCGCACACGCTGAATGCGTTTGTAACCCTGCCGCGCACCCGGTGGGATTTTTGCTGGGTCTGCTACCAACGTCCCGCCGAGCAACGGCCCATCGCCGATGCGACGTCGCCTGTGATGGCGCGTTACGATCCGCTGCCGTTGAAATCGGCCATTCTCGGTTTGATGTATGAATGCAACGGCCCCGCCCAGCCGGCGCTGATGCAGGAATGGACGGATTTGATTCATGCCTATGTGATGCGGTTCGCCCAGCCTTCGAACCAACCCGACCAGTTGCGCATGCTCTGGGAACGGGTCGAGGCGCATCTGGCGGATGACTGGACGCTGCCCCGGCTGACCCGGGAGGCGGGCTACAGCAGCGAACATCTGCGCCGGCTCTGCCGCCGCCAACTGGGACGCAGTCCCATGCACCAGGTCATCTATCTGCGGATGCGCCGTGCCGCCAAACTGTTGGGTACCACCGATTTGACGATTGAGTCCATTTCCCATGCGGTGGGTTACGGCAATCCCTTCGTCTTTTCCAACGCCTTCACCAAATGGATCGGCTGGCGTCCCTCGGAATATCGCCGGAAACGTCTGATCGCGACGCTGAAATAAAAAGGGCGATCTTCAACGGCTCGTCTTCAGCCGCAGGACCGTGACGGAATTGCCGGGAAAAATCCGCCGGAGTTCCGTGCCCTGAAAATTAACCGCTTCCGTCCTGGGCGAAACGTTCGTCGGGTCTTCGAGCGAGTTCTCTTCCCACGGGCTGCTGGCGGTGAGGACAATCGCTTCGCCTGAGCCGGTCAATGAAGTCGCGCCCGGCAGGTTAAGGGTCGTTCCGACCGGAACCCCGGCCGTATTGACCACTTTCAGGATGACATCGCCGTTTTTATTGTCGCGCGCGGCGCTGGCGTAAAGGGGATGCGTTATCCGTCCAGGTTCGGTTAGATCATGAACCAGCCTGCCATCCAGCCAGCATCGGATGCGGTCGCCCCGAACCTGGACTTTGAGGTCATACCATCGGCCTGTTTCGATATGGCTCGGCTTGGCATCCATCGTTTCATCCATTTCAACGGCGGACTGGGTGTCGCCCCAACCGCCAACATTCCACCAGGAGCGCTGCTGGTCGTTCTGGACGTGAAAGAGAATGAGGAATCCCTCGCTCCCGCCGAGCTTGCGGGCCTTCAACTCCAGCGTGTAATCGGTCCAGGAACGGTCACCGGCCAGGGCGCGGCTGTTGTCCCGGGCCACCGTCTGTCGCAAGGCGCCGTCCTGCATGCTCCAATCGCCGTTGCCGAGAAATTTCCAGCCGTTGGTAACGCCGTGATCGAAATCGGAAGTGAACAACACCGTTCCACCGGGCGCGGTGACTTTGATGTCCTTGAATTCAGCCTCGGTGTTCCAGGTGCCGACGCCAATGCCCCCGGAGGGCGGCGGCTTCGGCACCTTACCGGACTCCACCGTGATCGGCAGCGTTACATCGCCGCGGTTGTCGCTGAACATCTGCTGGACATAATAGCTGGGCGAACCGAACCACCGGGAACCGTCAAAGCTGATCAGGTCGGGGTTCCAGGCGCGATGATGCACGTTGACGAACAAGGGCGCGTAGCTGGCCATGAGGACGACATCGGAATTGCGCTCGATGCCGGTCATCAGGGCGGCCTCGCCGATGGCGGCGCGGAGATTCCCCTGGCCGGCTCCCTGGGTGACGGCGTATTCGCCCACAAAAATTTTCGGTCCTTTGCGGCTGTAGGTGTCGTACTGATCGGCACGACGCATGAAAGATTCGGGGGATTCGTAATAGTGTTCATCAACCATATCCGGCTTCGGGTCGGGCGGGTAGGGATAGCCGCTTAAACTCGTGGTCATGATGAGCTGCATGTCGGGATATTTCCGGCGGATGGCATTGGCCAGCAGTGCCCAGCGCTGCCAGTAATCCCGGCCGCCATTTTCATTGCCGATTTCCATATATTTCAAATGGAAGGGGGCCGGGTGGCCGGCTTGCGCGCGGAGCGAACCCCAGACGGAATTGGTCGGACCGTTGGCATATTCAATGGCGTCCAGGGCGTCCTGAATCCATTGTCCCATCTGTCCCAACGGCACGCTGTCGCGCAACGACATCCCGCAATTGATGGCAAACACCGGCTCGGCGCCGAGGTCCTCGCACAGTTGCAGGTACTCCTCGAAACCAAGACCTTGGGTGGTGTTGTAACCCCACGTATTCCACAGCGGCGTGCGCGAATCAATGGGGCCAATCGTGGTTTTCCAATGATACATATGCGCCAGATCATCGCCCTCGATCCAATTCCCGCCGGGAAAGCGCATGAAGGCAGGATGCAGAGCGTCCAGGGATTCGCACAGGTCCGTGCGCAAACCATGATTTTTCCAGGTCTGCTGCGGCATCAAGGAAACCATGTCCAGGAACAAGGTTCCCGTCCCGTGGCCGGAAATTTCCAGATTCGCCTGCGGATCACTGCCGGAGGCGGTAAGGTCGAGCGTGTGGTAGTTCCAGCGGGCGGTCAGGCCGGAAATTTCCCCGCGGGCGAGCACCGTGCCGGTCGAACCGACAATTTTAACCTCCAACGGCCCGGTGAAACTATCGGCGGCGCGCGTCGCGACCCGGAATGTGTAGCCGGCGCCCTGGAGAATGTTCATGCCCCAATAGCCGTCGTTTTCCAGCGTAAACGTGCCATTGACATTGACTCGCAGGCTGTGACGATTGAACGGGTTAAGCGGACGTGACTCGTCGAGGTCCATTGCGCTCTGGCTGCCGGCGGCACTGGACAATTTCCAATATGCCGGCCGGTCTGAATCTTCAAATGACCGGTTCCGGACCAGTTCCGGATAGAGGCCACCGTCGGCGGACAGATTGATGTCTTCGAAGAAGATGCCCCACAGTGTGTGCGGGATGGCATGGCCGGGTCGGTTGACGTCCACCGTGATGGTGGCTTGGGCGAGGACGAGGCGGGCGAGCATGCAGCCCGCCACTGTGAGGATTGGAATTTTCATGGTTCGAACAAGGTATCGTGAATCAATCCAACGTTTTCAAGCCTCCAGTTGAAAGGAAAATCACAGCCAGGCCAATCTGAAAATGAAGCGCTTTTTTGGTGCTATCCATCCGGGTGGGGTGCCGTCGGAATCCGTCATCCTGACCTGGTTGACGCCAGGGTCGGCAGGGGCGGGTTCATGCTTTCGAATTGCGGAAGGCGGGGGTAGCCCGGCTTCCCCGTCGGCACAACCGCGTCATCCTTTATGTTGTAGCCGGTACTTGGCGGGGGAAAGTCCGATCACGATTCTGAAAGCACGGGAAAAGTAAAAGGCATCCTGAAATCCGGTCAATGCAGCTATCTCTTTGACACTGATATTAGTGGTGTCCAGGAGCTGACACGCCTTGTGAATCCGCAGCCGGATAAAATAATCCATCGGCGCATAGCCGGTTTGGCGTTTGAACAACGAGCGATAATGCGATTCGGACAAGTTGGCCAAAGCGGCAAATGAGGCAACGGAGGTTGTTTGATCGAGATGCTGCTTCATATAAACAATGCTTTGCGCAATTCTTTGCGTTGTATTAAGGCTGCCTTTCGAACTTCGGTGGCTGACCCAAATCATCGAGCCGATGAGATGTGTAAGTATTTGGGAAGCGTAAAGAAGTCGTGATGCGGCATAGCCGTGTTCCATGGCATCCAGCAACTCTTCAAACAATGCCAACAATTCCGGTTCTTCTCCAAGCCAAAGAACCGGTTTTGCTTTGGTGATCCCCATTTCAGACAGCAACAACAAATTGCTTTCACCCTTAACATGTGTCCAGTATATGGTCCAGGGGCGTTTGGTATTCGATCCGTACACGTGGGGTGTTCCCGGTGGAATCACCAGCAGTTCTCCCGGGTGGATTTCGTGGTGATTTTCGTCTATTTCACACCACCCCTTTCCTTTGATGCAATAGATAAAGATTGACTGGTCAACGCCGGCCAGGCGTTCCATGAAATGCCCCGTTGCCTTGGGGTAGAATCCGATGTCCGTCGGCAACAGATCACGCAGAAGTTTCTGTTTCAAGGCCGCTGCCACCACTCCGCGTGGCAAGACCACAATGCGCTGGCCGGTGAATCCTTCCGCTTTATGTCTCATGCCTCGTCATTACATGTTGAAAGCTGCCGCACAATTCAGTTTAAAGAATCTTTGCATCCTTAGAGCTTGAAGATGAACATCACTGGTCAATAGTCCGAGTGGAAGTCGGATCGAATTGTCTTCACATATATATTTGGCATTCTCCGATTCTGATTTACAATTTACAGAATCTATTTCCGAAATCAGCGGCCGGGAGTTTAGAACGTTTGTTTTGCAGTATCCTTAACCCGTAAATTGACCGATCGTTCGCCGTGCATTCGAGTATCACTCCGAAGCGGGTGAGGGGCAACCCGAAAATGCCTGGAGTTGGGCGCTGCCTGCGTGTCGCTGTGAAAGAAAGTGCGGACGATAAAAGCTTGGAGGCGGCACCAAGGACTGCTATTCAGTTCATGGACTGTGACTTTTGCGTGTTGTGTCTGTTTCGGTGTAACGACGCAGGGGGCGGCCGGGATCTTTGCCAGCGACGCGTTCAATCAGCGGATTGTCCATGTGAATCATTGTTTTCTCTATTTCACAGACAAGCGGGTGAGGTTATATGATAAATTCGTTAAATGCTGAATGTACAAGCTCTGCGATGGATGGGAGCAGGCTGAAATGTGTCAACCAGTTTTCGAAAATGTGGTTTCACAATTAAATGACGTGAATATCCATCGAAATTTGCAGAATGAGCTTCAAAACGTATGCTGAGTGCAAAAATTCCAAACGCCATTTCTGAAGTCTGCTGAAATTGTGAGACGAATCCGTGTTTATCCGGTTGCATTAATTGCCGGGCTATTATGCGGCCGATTGGCGGCGTCTCCGGACTTCAATTTAGCCACAGATCATCCTGGAAAATTAATCTTCTTTGGCTCCGGATCGGCTGACTTGTTTTCGAAGGAAATTCATGAATCGTTGAAAGGTGCGCTCGACCGCGATTATGTTTCCCATTCAAACGCGAAGTTCCCGGCCGGTTTTGTAAATGCATCACCCATTTCGCAACCCTGGTATGGAACCATGTGGACGCGCGATGCAGGCACCTTCATGCGTGAGTTGGTGTGCTGGGGTTACTATGAACATGCCTGCCAGGTGGCCCAATGCATCATGGATTACGTTGGAACCAACAGCGATGGTTTTGTTGCTTTTCCCCGATACATTGATCCGCAACAGGGCCGTTTGAGCGGCACGGAAATGGACGGCCAGGCGGCAACGATTATTGCGATGGTGGCGTTATGGCAGCGGTTGCCGCCGGAAAACCCGTTCCGTGCCCGCCTTTATGAGTTTCTGGATCAGAAATCTTCGCCGGTGCGCGGCATCCACTATTTGGTTGACCACGGCCCGCTGGTTCCGGGTTCGGGCGAATTCGGCGGAGGCCAAGGCCATGAAGACTACAACGTCGTTCAAAACAATTCATGCGCTCTGGCCTTGATCGGCGCTGCCAACATGGAAGATGAGGCAGGGGACCATGCCACGGCAAAGCAATGGCGCAAGGACGCCCAGACCTTGTTCCACAACATAGACAAATACATGGTTAACAAGCGTGGCGCCTGGATTTGGGGTATTGATACCAAAACGATGAGACCCAACCGGACTGACGAGGACAGCGCCGCCAATTCCGGCGGCGGTGGCTTGAACGGAGTGGTCTGCATGTCGGCGGACGTGCTGGGATTCGATCCGGCCACGTGGCCGTGGCAAGGCGCTATGGTTCACGGCAGGAAAACCTTCGAGGACCTCTACAATTTTCCCCTGCGCAAGGAGCAGTTTAAGAAATACGGCATCTGGACGCAGATGAACTACATGCACCAAGGGCTGCTGACCAGTCCTTCCTATGGACAAGGCTACGCCCTGCAAGACATGCTGCTCTTTGACAGTCTGGCCATGGCAGGTCATGGACTGGATTTTCTGGCTCAAGAGACTTACAGATCTCCCTCCATCCTCTTCAGTTTCAGAAAGGAAAATTATGGGCGGCTATCTCCGTATTATTTCTACGAGCGGATGTATTCACCCGAGGCCAAGGGCAAAATCGAAATGACCGCCGGTTGCGGCCCGCTCAATCTTGTAAATGTCGCGGAACCGCTAAAGGTGGCGCGTTTGATCGCCGGGGTTGACGACACGTCCTTGGGCGAAGTTCGGATTATTCCGCGTCTGCCACCGACCTGGACGGGGTATTACATGGATAATTGGCCGATTTGCACGAGTCGGGGTGTTGTGCGGGCCGATATTACCTGTGAGAAGAAGGCGGGCTCGGTCGATTTTATTCTCCAAGTCAAACAAGGCGGCAAGATTCCGACCTTGGCGGTGCGACTGCCCGGGAAGAAGGGAGCGGTTTGGAAACATGAGAGAAATGTTCAGAACCTCAAATTGACCTGTTATGCGCCTTGCTCCGACCCCGGACAAGAGTTTTACGGAAAGAGGATTTGGGGAGAACATCTGAAAACGCCGCATAATCCGGGCCTGTAAAAATAAATCTGCGTCAATGGATAGAATCCGAGTGCCATCCCTGAAGCAACTTAAGACCAAAAGGCTGTTGCTGCTGGTTCTGTTCTGCTTGGTTATGGCGCAGCCGAAGGCTTTCGGTGGCGTGGTGGCCGGTCTGGCCGCGCCCGGACTGGCTACCATGGAACATCCCGAATTGCTGCCACTCTTCCTGCCGGACGGCACTGAAACCCGGCAGTCCAGTTCGTATGACCCGAGCGGCTCCAACAACGACGGTAATTACAAAACCGCCTACACCAAATATATTAATACCAACGGCGAATACGTGATCTTTGACGCCTCCGGGCCGGGGTGCCTCTACCGCCAACAAATGAATGTCTGGTCACGCGGACGCAAAAAAGCGGCAGGCCTGGTTCATATCAAATACTACTTTGACAATGAATCCAAGCCGCGCTTGGACATGACGATTGATGATCTATTCGGTGGCAAAACAGCGCCCTTTACCAGACCTTTTGCGTTTCTGGATCCGCTTCCGCGTTTCGGAGATCTTTACTATCCCTTTGTGTTCAAAAAGCACCTGACGGTCACGACGACCAGTGACTTTAGCAAACTTTTCGATACGAATGGCTGCTGGTATCAGTACACCTACCTGACCTATCCCGACACGAACGGAGTGATCACGTGGGCCGGTCCCAAGGAAGACAGCACGGAAGTGCGATATCAATGGACTCATCCGGGACTTGACCCAAAGCCCACAGCAGGCAATGTCACCATCTCGAATAACGTCTCCATTCCAAACGGAAAGGGCGTTGTACTGGCGGAATTGCACGGCGCAGGTTCGATTGCCGGCCTCAGATTTCGGCTCGATCCGTACGGGCGCAAGGAATTTTACCATACCATTCTCCAAATTTACTGGGATGGCGCCAAACGACCTGCGGTGGATATGCCGATCGGCGTGTTTTTTGGCGGCGGTGGGGAGAGCAACCCGAATTGCCGGCAAGTGCCGGAGATGTCGCTGCGCGATCTCTTTTATGGTTTCAATGGAACAAACCACGATTTTTATTGCTATTGGCCCATGCCGTACTGGCATTCGGCGCGAGTGGAGTTGGTGAACAAGAGTGGCGAGGACCTAAAGTCGGTTTCCTGCGTGCTTCAATACAAACCGGCGTCCGTGCTGGATTACCCGGAAGGGAAAGCAGGTTATTTTTGTGCCAGGCACACACTCGCTCATGATCCCGGTCATGGGCTGTTCAACACGGTTTTCGAGACGAGCGGCCGGGGCAAGGTGGTCGGCATTTCTTTTTATTCGTACGATTACGCGATGGATGGCGATGAATTCACCTATATTGACGGCAGCCGCACTCCGCAGATTCATGGCGATGGCACTGAAGACGACCACAACCAGGGGTTTGGCGGGGCGGCTTATCAGAAGCCGCTCTGGGGCGGGCTGATCAACGGCTACCAGGGCGCCTACCGGCTTTATTACAATGATTCCTACATTTTCAACCAGCACATCAAGATCAACTATGAATTCTCCCGTGAAGGCGGCCTCGACAACGGCGGCAACACCGAGACAGTGGTTTACTTTTATAGAGCGGCCTCGTCCGGCCACCTGTTGTTGACCGACGAATTGGATGTCGGAGATCCCGTTTCGGAAGCCGCTCACCGCTATTCGGTGACCGGTCAAACCTGGGCGGGAACCCGGCAAAGCGGTTATGACGGCTATGAGCGCGACTATGAATATGATTACTGCCAGGATAACGGCCGTGCTTTCAATGGCTATAGTGAATTCACCGTGGCCACCTCGCCGGCCAACCAGGGGATGGAACTCAGACGGCGCCTGTATCGTTGCGGCGATGGCGAGCAGCACGCCATCGTGTATGTGGACGGCGTGCGCGTAAAGCAAAGTGCGTGGGACGTCTGCACCTACTCTTGCGCTCCTGCATACCAGGGCTGGTATGATGCGGATTTTGAAATCCCTGCCGCCTATACTCAAGGCAAGCGCGAACTCCACCTGCGGATACAAAACGCCGGCGGCGCCAATTCCGAAATCAACGAGTTCTACTATTGGGTTTATTGTTTTGAGGACCATCCACCCGTCAAACCACCTGCAGTCCGCAGATTGAGCGCCAAATCAGTCGGCGCTTGTCAGGTTAAATTGCAATGGGCTGCGGCGCCGGTGGCTGACCAGGTGAATTATTATAAGGTTGAACGGAGTGAGCAGCCGGACTTTGCCTGCCCAACCTTGCTCAGCCGGTGCAACGCCAGTCATTTTAGCGACTCGCGTGTAACGCCCGCCACCACTTATTACTATCGGGTGGCGGCCGAGGGCCTTTCCGGGGCTGTAGGACAATTCTCCAAAATCGTGGAAGCAACCACCGGACCCAATGCCCAAGAGCCCACTGCTGCTTGCCTGGGGATTGACAACACCACCAAAGGCAACTGGGCAGGCAAATACGGCTCTGATGGTTTTATCATGACACGCTACTTTTGGGGACGGAATTGCCAGGTCTATCCTGATTACCTGTGCGCCGTGGATTATGCCGGCTTTACCAGCCGGCAGTTTGCCAGCCGGCCTGACCGGCCATTCGCCATTTGGACCAGCTCGCCCGTTGCGCTGCTCACCAGTCCCATCTCTTACTGTGCGCGTTACATCGGGGCGCTGGAGACGCCCACCGCCGGCTCAATCACGCTTTATGTCAACGATACTCAGCCGCACCAACTGGCGCTCTACGTTTGTGATTTTGACAAGATCGGGCGCGAAGAGACTATTGAAATCCGGGATTTGAAAGGCCATTTGCTGGCCCCGCCTGGCACGGTGAGGAATTTTGAGGAAGGGAAATGGCTGCGGTTCCGATTCTCCGGCAGCATGCAGATACGGCTCATCAACCGAAGCAGCGATTCCACCGCGGTGCTTTCGGCTTTGATGTTTGATAAAGCGCCATGAGAATTCATCTGTTTCATATTACAACAGGACCGGCGACCAACCGCAGGAATGCTGGATTCTTTGGGATTCTTGTCCTGTCATGTTGGATGGTCGCTACCGCGAAGCCGGCTCTTGCCGCCAACCAGGCGGACCTGATCGGAACCGGGGCGTTCCGGGTTGAGAACCTGCCATTTTTGCGGACCGGCGAGCAGACGCATCAATTTTGCTCCTACGACCGCGCCGGCGACAATTATGATGCGGAATATTTTCCGTTATACACGGACGCCAACGGCGAGTGTGTGATTTTCGACGCCATGGGTCCCGGCTGCCTTTATCGCCAACAGATGAACATTTGGTATGGCGCTCCGATCTACAAGGGGATTCATATTCGCTATTATTTTGACGACGAGGCAAAACCGCGCATTGACATGGATGTCTCCGCTTTCTTCAGCACCAACAATCCGATTTTTCAGCCGCCGCTGGCATTTGACGGGAAAGATCCACGAACCGGGAGGGATCGTTTCCGCATTCTCTACCATCCGATGTTTTTCAAGAAACGGCTGATCGTCGCTTTAAGCGCCGAACCTGGCGGTCCTCCTGCGGTGCGGGAGCCGTGGACGGGAAGCTTGAGGAAATTTCCTGATGGCGGCGATCGTCATTGGCATTGGTATCAATTCACCTGCCAGTTATTCACCGAGGATCCTCCAGGTTTGAATTCATGGACACCCGAGGCGGGCCGCCGCATGATGCCAGCCTTGTGTAAGGCTTGGAACGATAGCGACGCGCATGACCTGGCGGTTCAAGGTTGCCGGGAGAAAACCACTACCCGTCCGATTCAAGCCGGAAAGACGGCCACAATTTGGAAAAGAGGCAGCGCGGGCGTTATTACGGCATTGCACTTGAAAATCTCTCCCACGAACAACGCGGACGCGCTGTTTAATTCCTGGTTAAAGATTACTTTCGACGGAGCGACTGATTCCCAAATCGAGGCGCCGTTGGGTTCTTTCTTTGGATTGCGTCCGACGAAACTCCAGGCTTCGTATAATTCATTGCTTCTGAGCTGGACCAACAATCAGGCCGGTTGCTATTTCCCCATGCCCTTTTGGAAATCCGCAATCATTCAAATTGAAAACCGCAGCAAGACCAAAGTCACTTTCGCCGCCACCGTTAATTACAAGACCGCATCCGCGATGTCATATCCGCAACAGAATTGCGGTTACCTGTTCGCCCATTATCATCGGGAAGCCCCGCGTGTTGAGGGCAGGGATTACACTTATCTGGATTTAAGCAACTGTTCCGGCCAGGTCGTCGGTCATGTTGCCGATCGGTGGAACACCTGTTGCGAAGAGAACGAGCGCACCTATTTTGACGGGAGTGAAACACCGTGGATCGAGGGCGATGGATATGAGGATGATCAAGGCATGGGGTGGGGGCTGACTTGGGGTCCTCCTGCGCTGACCCTGCCGGTGTTTGGCGCTCCCACCGGCGATGTCGGCTCTGGCGGCCTGTATCGTTTTCTTTTGCCCGACATGTATTGCTTTTCGAGCGGCATCAAGTATGGCCATCAAACTTACGGTCCGCACTCGCCCGCGGGCGCGGCAGGCCGTTACCACCAGACTGGCACGGAAGAAAGCGTGACCTTTTGGTATGGGACATTGCAGCCGCGCCTGATTCAAACGGACGAATTGGACGCAGGAAACCGCCAATCAGAACAAGCTCACGGTTATCACGCCGAGGGGGATGTCAGACGGGTAAAAGGCGACTGGTGGTATGATGGCGAATATAACAATGTCCTTTTTAAAACCCCAGCGACTGAAGACGACGGCATTTCGTTCACCAACAGCAGCACCTTCACAGTTGCCATCTCACCGGACAATCAAGGCGTGCGCCTGCGCCGCCGCACCGACAAAGCCGACAACCGGCAGGAAGCGCGGGTGTTCATTGACGGGCAATTGGTGACCGAACGCCCGTGGTACAGCGTGGACTACCCAAAGACCTATCGCGGCATCCGCTGGTGGGACAGTGACTTTGACGTGCCGGCGAAATATACCCAAGGCAAAAGCAAAATAACCGTCCGCATCAAATTTGTGAGTTCGGAGACCGGCAGATGGGATGAGTACCATTACCGGATCTACAGTTATTCAAATCCAATGGGAAGAACTGCAAAATGAAATGATTATCAAACGCTTCAACTTGAAACTGAATTGAAAAGCAACGTGACCAAACTCCTTTTTCAAATCCTGGTAATATCGTGTTTTGCGGCCGCGGCGAAGCCAACGCTTGCCGGCGACAACCCGGACCTGATTGAAGCGGGGGCGTTCCGGGTTGAGAACCTGCCATTTTTGCGGACCGGCGAGGAGACGCATCAATTTTGTTCCTACGACCGCGCTGGCGACAATTTTGATTGGGAATATTTCCCCTTATACACGGACGCCAACGGCGAGTGTGTGCTTTTTGACGCCATGGGTCCCGGTTGTCTTTATCGCATGCAGATGAATATTTGGGCCGGTTCTCCGACGAAGGGTGTCCGTATCCTGTTTTATTTCGACGACGAGGCAAAACCGCGCATCGACATGGATGTCTCCAAATTTTTCGGCGCCAACGATCCGTTGGGAATTTTTCAGCTCCCCTTGGCGTTTGACGGGAAAGACCCGCAAACCGGGAAGGATCGTTTTCGAATTCTTTATCATCCATTCTTTTTCAAGAAACGGTTGAAGATTGCCTTGAGCACCGAACCCGGAGGTCCGCCCACGGTGTTGGAACCGTGGACGAGCACTGCCAGACAACCGGATTGGAATGGCCGTCATTTCCATTGGT
>JAJXYT010000085.1 GCA_021780375.1 bacterium
GTGCAATGGTCCACAAAGAAGTGCGAGCCGATTTGCGCGCCCGGATGCAGGTCCATGCCCGTGCGCGAGTGCGCCCATTCGGTCATGATGCGCGGAATGAGCGCGACGTTTTTCAGATACAACTCGTGCGCCAGCCGCTGCACGGCAATCGCCTCGACGAACGGATACGACACCAGCACCTCTTCCTTGCTCCTGGCCGCCGGATCGCCGTCGTAGGCTGCCTCCATATCCGTTTGGAGCACTTCGCGCAGGCGCGGCAGGCTGTCGAGAAATTCCAGGGTCAGATTGTGCGCCGCCGACCGCAACCCTTTCTTCGGCAATTCCGGCGGCGGATTGTATTCGAGGGCCTTGTAGATTTCGTCTTCGAGCGCGCCCAATACCGAGTCGAGCAGTTCCGCCGTGACCACCTTGATTTCCGAGGAATGAATCGGTTTTTCGTCAAAGAAACCGGGAAACAGCAGCCGCAGCAGGTCCTGCGTGATGGCGGTGATGGCGTGGTTGGACGGCAGGTTTTTGCCGTCCAAATGATTGATGCCACCGACGCGCGCGTACGACGCGACCAGCTCATTCGTCAATTTGGTGACCGTTTCCACAAGTTTGATTTACCACAAAGCAACGAAGAAACAAAGGAATTGTAGGAGACGACGTAAGGATTCCGATTGCTTGAGTCTCGTTACCTCGACTCCTGCTTCAATTTCCTTTGCCGAAGACATTCCCGAGAAATTCCGGCTGTTTGGGAGGTTTCAGCAATGGGAACTCGGAATACCCTAACCAGAGCCACAGGCTGCCGTCGGCGGCCAGCGAGACCGGCAATCCGGCCCAAGTGCTCGTCAGGCCAATCCAATCATTGTGGATGCCCAGCCGCGTTGGCGGAGTCTTGGCGGCTTCCAACGGGGATTCCTGATGGTAATTCCACCGCCATTGCCACAAGGAACCGTCCGATTTGAGCGCGACCATCCCCGTCCAACCGACCGTTACCGCCATCCAATTGGTTCCCATGCCGGTTCGGAAGAACCGCTCCGTGCCCATTGTTCTCCTCTGGTCTTGATCGTAATAACGATCATTTGCCCACAAAGTTCCATCCTTGCCGACGTAGGCCATTGGTCCATCCATCATCCCTGAAAAAGTTCGTGACACGACTTGGTCAAGATTGGTCTGGCGTTCCATTTGCCCATTCCAATCAATGCTCCAAACGCTTCCATCCTTTTCTTTGGCAAAACCCATGTCCCACCGGCCGAAAATTTCCTGCCAATCGGAATTGGTGCCGATCGGATGCATCTGGTATGTTCGCACAGTCGGCCAATTCGACTCCGAATGGTCCCAATCCAAGCGGTTCGTTCCCCATTGCCAGAGTGTGCCGTCCTTTTTCAAAAGCAGCAAACCGGCAGCTGCTATACGGACTACCTGCTGCCAATTGCTCTCGTCGCCGTAACGGACCATTTTGGCGCCCGTCCAAACAAACGATTTCGCTTCGCTGGAAATCCAAAGCGTGCCGTCGGCTTGGACGCCAATTGTATCCAAATAGCCGCTGATAAGTCTGCCATTTCCACCATTTGAGCTCCACCCTTGAATGAGTCTTGAAGTCGCGGAGACCCAGTTTGAACCTGCCATAAATTGCAGAGGCCCGGCGCTCAATGGCAGGGGGTGAGCCAACGCCCCCCACAGATTCACCCAGAAGTTGGGCCGATCTTCATAGGGATTACCCAGACTGTCGAACCAAATCCGGCCGTCCGGCAATCGCACTTCCAGGCTGACGCCGGTGTCGCTGCTCAACACTGGCCGATTGGCCGCAGAAAACACCGCCGGGCCATGGGGCGGTTCCGCCGGTTGAAACACTTCCCAAACCCGGTTGTAAATACCCGCGCTGCTCACGGCGACAAAGGCCAGCGCCGCGACGAAGCCAAGAACATTGCGCCGCCACAGACGCCAGCCTTCTTGGTAACGACTGAAATTCAGCCAGGCCAGCCACAGCAAAGCGATGGGAATGACCGGGACCGCGATGACAATTGGCAGGGCGGCGCGCCACAGCGTGATGCCGAAAATCGTAACGTTGACGACGGTGGCGAGCCCGTTAAATGACACAAAGAGGCAAAAAGCCGCAGCAATGACGATGGCGGTGCCCAGCGCCTGCAGGAAATTCTTGGCCAGTGTTGAGGCGAAGAAACCTATCCAAGCCATTCCAGCGGAGAGGGCGATGACGGAAATCTGGGCGAGCGGCAAGCCAGGCCCAAATTCATAATTTTGACGGTTGTAGAAGTCCGCCAGGCCCGAAAACATTTCATTCGGCGCACCCAGACGGCCCGCGATTCCTTCCACCAGCCACGGCATGACGCCGCCCAAAACAGTGCCGAAAATCAGGACCGGAATGAATTTGATCGCGAACTGTTTCCGGCGCGAAGCCGGCAGGCAGAATTGGCCGTCCGCCACGCCGAGTTTTCTCTCCTCCGCGACCGCCGTGCAGCCGAGAATCAGCGGAATAATCAGCCAGAAAACCCAGAAGATGGTTGTCAGGCCATAAATGAGATCTTTGTGTAAGTTCCCGTAACTGGCCCGCACGATTAGCGCCGCAATGTGGAGCGCCAGCACGGCGCCGGCGCAAATCAGGCTGACGCTGTGCAATTGAAATTCCTTCTTCAGCAGGGCCGCCACCGGCCGCCGGCGGTGGACGGAGATGGAGGCTTGTTTCCCGCCTTCAAAATAACGCCAGGTTGAAAAGTTTATGACGCCACCCAGCCACGCCGCGTCCTGCGCCCGATGAAACAGTCGGTGCGCCAGCCAGAAACCGGCTACGGTGTAAACTCCTGCTGCGCCATAAAGCGCGCTGGAAGCAACCATGTCGGAGGTAATGTTTAATTTGGCGAACGTGAAAATAATCAAGAACAACAGTCCGATGGGAATAAGCAGTGTGATCCAAAACGCAGCGGCAATCTGCCGGAGCAGAAGCGTTGTCCACAATCCACCCGCCAAGGCAACCAACATGACCGCGACACTGGCAATCATCGAATTGCGAAAATCGCTGCCGATGATCTTGGGGTTGACGTGCCAGATGGAATTCAAGTTTGTGATCGCCAGGTGGAGCCGCAGTTCGCAGGCCATGAAATAGGCGGCGAAAATCAGAACCGCCGCCAGAAGAAGCACGGTGATTTTGGTCCGCCAGATTTGCCGGCGCTCCACTGGCTGCGAAATCAGGAAGGGGAACGTGCTCAAACTGAATTCCCGGCCAAACGGATCAATGGCGAGGACGATCAGGCCAAGAAACAAGACCATCGGCGCATAGAGGAAGACCATGTCCGGGTCCTTCACAAACCACGGTGCCAGAACCTCCACCGCCAAAATTGCCAGACAACTGGGCAGCAGCAACCGGATTTCCTTTTTGACGAGCGGGTTCATGCGAATGTTTTTGAAGGCGAATTGAGGTTGGGCGAAAACAAGGTTGCGTTGTTAAACCGCCTTGGCCCCGACACGCGCGCCAGCGTCCTGGAGTGCGGTGGGCGAGGGGTGAGGGCGCACACCGCTTTCGTGCCGCCCGTCCGCGAACATTTGAAAGCGGTGCCAGCCCCGTTCCCCGCCAGCCACCGCACTCCAAAACCTTGCGGACAATCGAATCGTTTGATCGCTTTCATGCGCTTTGCTTCAACATTTTGGAGGCCACGAATATCTCCTCCAGCGACAGCGATTCGGTATTCAATTCCTCCGGCTGGTGCGATTTCAGTTCGGCCAGCAATTGTTCGCTGTTGCCGTTGGCGAGGATTTCCATTTCGCGGCCGGCGCGTTTCACCTTCAACGCGCCAGGCAAATCGAGCTTCAACTCCGACGGAAAGCTGGCGCGGATTTTCTTGAACCGCTCGCGTGCGGCATCGGCTTCCATGGTCAGCAGTTCGCGGCCTTGTTCGATGATGGTGAATTCGTCAATCAAACCCTCAAATTCGGAAATCAAATGGGTTGAGACAAACACCGTGCGGCGCGCGGGGTCGCCAGATTGGTAGGCGCCAATGACGGTCTCGATGAATTCGCGACGGACAATCGGGTCGAGGCCGGAAGTCGGCTCGTCGAGCACGAGCAGTTCCGGCTCGGGACAAATCGCGCCAATCAAGGCGAGCTGGGTTTTCTGGCCTTTCGAGAGATGGCTGGCCTTTTGGTTTGGATCCAATTGAAAACGCTTCAACAAGTCGGCCTCGATGTCCTGGTTCCAATGTTGGCGGAAGGAGGCCAGATATTCCAGCGTGCCGCGCACGGTCATCCACGGATAAAACGCCACGGCGTCCGGCACGTAGGCGAGCCGCGATTTCACCGCCACTTCATGCTTCTGCGGGTCGAGGCCGAAAACGTGTGCCGTGCCAGAATTCGGCCGGAGCAAATTGAGCAGACACTTGATGGTTGTGGTCTTGCCCGCGCCGTTGCGGCCGAAAAAGCCATAGCATTTTCCGGCGTGGACGGTCAGGCCCAGGCCATTCACCGCGTCCAGTCTGCCGTAACGCCGGTGGAGGTCTTTGATTTCAATGACGGGAATTTCAGTATTCATGTGCGTCCTTGGTTTGGCCGGAGCGCCGGTCTCCGACCCGGCGCGAAGGGATTGAATCTCCGAACATGCCGGGTCGGAGACCGGTGCTCCATCCCTCGGCGAAATCGGGTTCTGCAAAGGCGTCGTTCGATAATCTTCATTTCTCCTCCTTCGATTTGCGCTCGAAGTAGTCGAGCCGTTCCCTGACCAGCGCCAGGAATTTGTCCCGGTCCACCTGCAGGTGATGCGCCATCACCACCGCCTCGTCAATTTCCGTGAGCAGCAGCCTGTTTTTGACCTGCTTGGTGAACGGCGAATTGTTTTCTTTTAAGAAGCAGCCTTTGCCCGGAAGCGTTTCGATGACGCCTTGGCTTTCGAGTTCGGTGTACGCTTTGGCAATGGTGTTGCGATTCACCCGCAATTCCTCGGCCAGCGGGCGGATGGAAGGCAGCGGGTCGCCGGGCCGCAACGAGCCGGACGCCGCGGCGTAGCGGACCTGATCCACCAGTTGCAGGTAAACCGGCTTGCCGGACTTGAAATCAATCTGAAAAATCATTACGTCGCCAAGTGTCATAGGACAATATGACAGTTGGCGGCTGGCGTCAAGAGGAATTTTTGGGGCCAGGAAACAAGTCGAAGCCATCCGGGAGCGCCGGCTTCCAGCCGGCAAGTCGTCTGACGAATGAACTCCCGCTCGCCGGCAAGATGCCGGCGCTCCCGGTAACCTGCTTCAACTCTTTACCGCTCCCACCACCGCTTCGACGACGCGTTCGACGCTGAGGCCGGTCATGCAACGAAAGTCAATCGGGCATTCGCGCCGGAAACACGGCGAGCAGGGGGCGTCGGATGTGAGCAGCCGATGGCGCGAATCGCCCGGCCGGCCGGGGCCGGTCAATCCCGGCGACGTACTGCCGAAGGGCGCCACGACCGGCGTGCCCAGCGCGGCGGCCACATGCATCGGGCCGGAATCGTTGGTCAGCAGCACGCGGCAAAGCGCCAGCAACGACATCAGTTCGCGAAGGCTGGTTTTAGCGGCCAGATTCCGGAGTCCGGAGTCCGGAGTTCGCCCATCTCCGCTTGGCTCCGGCGCGGCAAGGAGGGCGGATTCGATTTGGCGGGCGATGGCAACGTCGCCTTTGCCGCCGAAGAGCAACCAGGCACAATTCGTTTGTTGCTGGATTTGTCGCGCGGTGGCGATGAAACGATCAACCGGCCAGCGTTTGGCCGGGCCGTATTCCGCGCCGGGATTCAGGCCGAAAACCGGACGGGTAATTTTCTCCAATCCAAATTTTTTCTTTGCAGCATCAATCTCCTCCGGCAGGACGAACAATTGCGGCGGCAATGGTTCCGGGTTCGCTCCCAGAGCACCGACGAGATGCAGATATTCGTGAATTTGATGAGCGGTTGGAGCCGCGCTGGTGAAAGCGCGGTTTTCAGGGGCCGTCCGCCGATTCACATCGGCGGCTACGAGTTGCCGGATTTCGGCAACAGAACGCTTTCGCATCCGCGCGGCGTCCGGCCGCGTCGGCACGGCTTGGGTCAGGAACAGATTCCGCCAGGGTCGTGCGTAACCGGTGCGTTGGGGAATTCGGGCGAGCCACGTTTCGATTGCCGAACGCGGCGAATTGGGCAGCACCAGCGCAAGGTCAAAGCTGGTGGGGCGAGCGTCCGCGCGAGCCGCCGTCGCTATGTTTTGGCGTGTCCGGGCCGGCTCGTCGGTAGCCTTGCCCCACCGACGTAACTTCCTGGCGACGGTGAAAACGCCTTCGTTTGGCGCAAACGAAATGGTTTCGTTTACCGCCGGATGGTTTTTCCACAACTCCGCCAGTTTTTCCGTTGTGAGCAGAGTGATGTGCGCGGAGGGAAACTTTTCGCGCAATCGCATCAGCGCGGGCGTGGTCATCACCGCGTCGCCCAGCCAGTTGGTTCCGCGCACGAGGATACGGCGAGGAGAGAAGGTAGAAGGTGGAGGATGGGCTTCCATCTTCTACCCTCCATCTTCCACCCTGGCTTTTTGCGTCCTGGCTGCCGGCGCCGGTTTCCAGCGTTTATGGACCCAGAACCAGTTCGCCGGGTCGCGCAGCACGGCGGCTTCGTGCGCCCGGAGCACGTCCCGCATAATATTTTCGACCGGGCGCGGATGGCCGTTTTCGTGGGTGGGAACTCGTTCACCGAGCTCCAGCCGCCATTTGGCCAGGCCGATGCGATAACAGACCGCGGCGTAAAGTTCGCAATCGTAACGCAGGGCAAACACCGCCGGGGACGGGTTGGTGGAACAATCGTGTCCGAGAAACGGCAGGCGCAACCCGTGGTCGCCGCCGTGTTGATCAATCTGCAAACCGAGAATAATCGCCGGCTGGTTCATGGCCGCGCGGAGCAGGGGACCGCCGGTGCGACGCTCAAAAAACAGGCAATCGGATTGGTTGCGTAATTCTTCCAGCAGGCGATTCAGGCCGGGCTGATTCAAGGCGCGATACGTGGTCGCGGATTGGTAGCCAGGCACGATGTCGTTAAACCGCGCGTAAAGTTCGAAGTTGCCGAAATGTCCGCCCGCGTTGACGACGCGGCGCGGTGGCAGCAGGCGTTCACTGCCAATATGTTCCAGGTGCGGGCGCAATTCATCGAAACTCATGGAGATGGTTTTGACCGCGCTGGCGTAATTTTCACCGATGCGCCGGAAATTTTCCTTCGCCAGCGCGCGGATTTCAGCCGGTGATTTTTGAGGGCCGAAACACATCGTCAGGTTTTTCAACGCCACCCGGCGATGCCGTGCGTCGAGCCAATACGCCAGCGCGCCGCCGGCCCGGCCGAGGCGCGCGACCCAGGTCAACGGCAGCGCCTGAAGCAACCCCACGAGCGCCCGCCCGAGCCAGTAGATCCACGTGTTCATCTTCAGCGGAAGCAGATCCGGCGGACACAATCCTGAAAGTCGTTCGCGCCGCTGACGATCTGGATTTCGACCCGCATGAAATAAATCGGCAGGTCGCGCCGGTCAATTTTGGGGAAGCGCACGGCGTCCTTTTGCGTGGTGATGATGGTGCCGGCCTGGCGCTTTTTGCCGCGATTAATGGCGTTGAGAATTTCCTGTTGCGTAAACCGGTGGTGATCGGCAAAGCGTTTGGAATAGACCAGTTCCGCCCCGAGGGTTTCGAGGCTTTTCTCGAAGCTTTCCGGCTGCGCGATGCCGCTCAACGACGCAACCTTGCGCCCTTTCAGAAAATCCAGGCCGAGGCGTTCGCCGGTAAAAACGTCCTCCAGATACAGAGGATGATGAACGCATTCGATGATGGCGGCGTCAGGATTCAATTCGGTCAATCGCTGGCGGAGCTCGGTGGTCCGGCCGTCGCTCTTGGTGATGAAAATGGTCTGGGCGCGCGCGATGTGCGACGGCGGCTCGCGCAAGGTGCCGCGCGGCAACAAGTGTTCGTTGCCAAACGGCTGCTGACGGTCCACCAGCACCACGTCGTGGCGGCGTCCGCGCAAATCCCAATACTGAAAGCCGTCGTCCAACAGCAGCGTGTCGCAGCCGAATTTTTCAATCGCGTAACGCCCGCTTTTCACCCGATCCTTGTCCACGAGCACGATGACGTCCTTCAAGTTCGACGCGAGCATATAAGGCTCGTCGCCGGCCATCTCGGAGTCCAGCAGGAGCGATTTGCCGTCGGAAACGACGCGCGGCGGCGTCTGGTCTTCGCGCAGGAAAATCTTGTTCAGCAGCCAGACGTGGAGCGGCGGCGGCCTGGAACGGTAACCGCGCGACAGGATGGCGACGTTGCGTCCGGCGTCGCGCAGCTCGCGCGCGAATTTTTCCACGACCGGCGTCTTGCCGGTGCCGCCGACGGTGAGGTTGCCGATGGCAATGACCTGCACGCCGAGGGTCTTGTCGCGAAAGAGGCGGACATTGTAAAGCCAGCGGCGCATTTTGACGCCCGCTTGAAACAACTTGGAGCCGCCGAACAAAAAGCCGCGCATCAACGCCGCCCGGGTATCGCGGCGCTCGCCGGAGATGACTTCGAGGGCGAAGGTTTCGAGGCTTTCTATCCAGTCCCGGAAACGTTCACGCATGGGGCTTCAATGTGCCAAGGAGTGGTAACGGCAGCAAGACGAAGGAGGAACGATCGGAAAACGGGACGGGTCGCGACGAGCGCGGATAAAACTCATCGTCTTCCTGCCCGTCCTCGTCCTCGATTCGTTCGATTTGGATTACGAGGACGAGAACGATGACGAGGACGAAATGGAAATTTCAGAATCCCATCCGCGAAATTTCCTTCTCCAGGGCCATTTGGAATTGCTGCACGTCCGGGGCGGACGGTTTGTAGCCCTGCTGTTTGGGCACGACCCCGAGCCGGCCGGTCTGGTCGAGATACCAGTCGGCGGTCTGGCTGTCGCTGAACGTGACCTTGCCGCTGACCACCGCGCCGGGCCGGGTCAATTGGTCCACGCTGACAGAAACCTTGCCGGCGGCGGGCGGCGGTTCCGCGGGCGGCGCCGCGCTTTTGGTCTCGGCTGGTTTGGCCGGCGGTTCGACGGTTTTGGGCGGTTCGGGATCTTTCGGCGTCAGTTTCAAGTCATCCACGAGCAACCGCACTTCCATGTAAGTGAGCCGGAGGCCGAATTCCTCCGCGAGCCGGCTTTGAATCTCCGAAAGCCTGGCGCCTTGCAGAATCCAGGCGGTGACGCGCTGGCGTTGGTTTTCATCCAAATTCATGTTGGAAATGTTAATGTGAGATTTTGAGAAAGCCAGCGCAAGGTTGTTGCGCTGCGCCTTTCATCGGGCGCGTTGGGTCACGGCCATTTTGCCGATGCGGGTCAGCACGTCCCAGGCGGGGCCGGGAAATTTGTGCATTTGCGTCAGCACGTCTTCGAACGCGGTCAGGAACCACTGCGCGTCGGCCTCGTTGATGACCAGCGGCGGCAGCAGCTTGATCACGTCAACGCCATGGCCGGCCACCTGCGTGATGATGTGATGCTTGTCCAGCAACGGAATGATGGCCGCTTGCGGAAACAGGCTCTTGTCCATGGTATGACACATCGTCCAGGCCATCTTGAGGCCGAGTGATTTCGGCGGGCCAAGCTCGATGCCGATCATCAGGCCGCGCCAGCGGACGTCCTTCAGGAGTTCGAAACGCGATTGCAGGTGGCGCAAACCGTTGCCGATGAAATCACCCATCCGGGCGGCATTGGCCATGAGCTGGTGGCGGTCCAGCACGTCCAGCGCCGCCAGCCCGGCCGCCATGGCAAAGCTGCCCTGGCTGAAGGTCGAGCTGTGAACCACCGACCGTTGCATGGAGCTAAACACCTTCTCGTGAATCCATTTTTTGCACAGCACCGCGCCGACGGGGACGAAACCGCCCGAAAGCGTTTTAGCCAGGATCACGATGTCCGGATCCATCTCCGGGCCGTCGTGTTCGATCGCCAGAAATTTTCCGGTACGGCCCATGCCGGATTGCACCTCGTCCGCCACGAACAAAGCGTCGTATTTGCGGCAGAGGCGTTGCGCCTCCAATAAATAACCGGGCGCGGCCAGGTTGACGCCCTTGCCCTGCACCGGTTCGACGACGAACGCCGCCACGTCGCCTTTCTTGAGCTGGACTTCCAAGGCCGCGAGATCGTTGAACGGAACAATCCGGCAATGCGGCAGAAACGGCTCGAACCCTTCGCGGAAATTTTCGTCGCCGTTGATGGAAAGCGCGCCATAGGTCAGCCCATGAAATGATTTTTCACAATGAATCACCGTGGGTTTGCCGGTGGCGCAGCGGGCGTATTTGAGCGCCGTTTCAACGCCCTCCGCGCCTGAGTTGGTGAAGAACACCATGTCGAGCTGGTTCGGCATCCGATTTTTCAACTCCGCCGCCAGCAGGCCGGAGAGCAGCGGCGCTTCCAGCTTGACCAGGCTCGGATAGTCCGCGTTCAGGAAATCAATCAGCACGCGGCGGACCTCGGGATGGTTGCGCCCCAGGCCGAAGACGCCGTAGCCCGAGAGCAGGTCCAGGTACTTCTCGCCTTTTACGTCCCAAAGGTAAGGCCCTTCGGCGCGGACGTAGCAGCGGTCGAAGCCGATGGTCTTGAGGGCGCGGACATTCGCCGGGTTGACGTGCTCCGCTTGGAGCTCGTAGTTTCTACCCGCGTGCCGGTTTAACAACCCGACAATATCCAGACTGGGTTCCTGCGACATGAAAAAATTCCGCCGGCATGATACACGCTCAGTTTTTCAAAAGCCAGTCATAACCTTTGGCTTCCAGCTCCAGGGCGAGTTCCTTGCCGCCGGTGCGGACGATCTTGCCGTCCACCAGCACGTGGACGAAATCCGGCACAATATAGTTCAGCAGGCGCTGGTAATGGGTGATGACCAGTTGCGCGTTATCGGCGCGCTTCAACTTGTTGACGCCCGACGAGACGATTTTCAGCGCGTCAATGTCCAGGCCGGAATCCGTTTCGTCGAGGATGGCGAGCTTGGGTTCCAGCACGGCCATCTGGAAAATTTCGGCCCGCTTCTTTTCGCCGCCGGAAAAACCTTCATTGACCGAGCGTTTCAGGAGGTCATCGCTCAATTCGAGCAGCTTCATCCGTTCCTTGACGAGCGTCAGAAATTCCATCGCGTCCAGTTCCGATTCGCCTTTGGCCTTGCGGATTTCGTTGAGCGCGGCCTTGAGGAAATAAGTGCTGTTCACACCGGGGATTTCGACCGGATACTGGAACGCGAGGAACAATCCCTCGCGCGCCCGTTCCTCCGGGTCGAGGTCAAGCAGGTCGTGGCCGTTATAAATCACTTCGCCGCCGGTCACGTCGTAGCCGTCGCGTCCGGCCAGCACGGCGGCGAGCGTGCTTTTGCCGCTGCCGTTCGGGCCCATGACGGCATGGACTTCGCCGGCGGACACCGTGAGGTTGACGCCTTTCAGGATTTGTTTCCCCTCGACACCCGCCGAGAGATTTTTGATTTCGAGAATTGCTTTGCTCATTTTTGAAAATTCTTAGACACGAATTACACGACTTTTCACCAATTGAAATTGAATTCGTGCCAATTCGTGAAATTCGCGTCTTACCCGACGCTGCCTTCCAGGCTCACGCCCAACAGTTTCTGCGCTTCCACGGCGAATTCCATCGGCAGTTCCTTGAAGACCTCCTTGCAGAAGCCGTTGACAATCATGTTCACGGCGTTCTGCGTTGAAAGCCCGCGCTGGTTGCAGTAAAAAATCTGGTCCTCGCCGATTTTCGAAGTTGACGCTTCATGTTCCACGCTCGCGGTGGTGTTCTTCACCTCGATGTACGGGAACGTGTGCGCGCCGCACTTCGACCCGATCAACATGGAATCGCACTGCGAAAAGTTGCGCGCGTGCGCGGCGCTTTTCTGGATCTTCACCAGGCCGCGATAGCTGTTCTGGCCCTTTCCGGCGGAGATGCCCTTGGACACAATCGTGCTGCGCGTGTTCTTGCCGATGTGCACCATCTTGGTGCCGGTGTCCGCCTGCTGGTAATTGTTCACCACGGCGACGGAATAAAATTCGCCCACCGAATTGTCGCCCAGCAGGATGCAGCTCGGATATTTCCAGGTGATGGCCGAACCGGTCTCGACCTGCGTCCAGGAAATCCTCGAATTTTTGCCTTTGCACAGGCCGCGCTTGGTCACGAAATTGTAAATGCCGCCTTTGCCGTTCTCGTCGCCCGGATACCAGTTTTGGACCGTCGAATATTTGATCGAGGCGTCGTCCAGCGCGATCAACTCGACCACCGCGGCGTGGAGCTGGTGTTCATCGCGCATGGGCGCAGTGCAGCCTTCAAGGTAGCTCACCGAAGCGCCTTCTTCGGCCACGATGAGCGTGCGTTCGAACTGGCCGGTGTTGGCGGCGTTGATGCGGAAATAGGTGGACAATTCCATCGGACAGCGCACCCCTTTGGGAATAAAGCAGAACGAGCCGTCGCTGAACACCGCCGAGTTCAGGGCGGCGAAAAAGTTGTCCGTGTACGGCACCACCATGCCCAGGTATTTCTTCACCAGCTCGGGATGTTCGAGCACGGCTTCGCTGAACGAGCAAAAAATAATTCCCTTCTCGGCCAGTTGCTTCTTGAAGGTCGTGCCGACGGAGACGCTGTCAAACACCGCGTCCACCGCCACTCCGGCCAGTCGCTCGCGTTCCTTGAGCGGAATGCCAAGTTTCTCATAGGTCTCCAGCAGCTTGGGATCGACTTCGTCCAGGCTCTTGGGCCCGTCCCCTTTCTTCCTGGGAGCGGAATAATAAACCGCGTTCTGGTAATCAATGGCCGGGTAGTGAACGTGCGGCCAGGTCGGCTCCTGCATCGTCAGCCAGTGGCGGTAGGCCTTGAGGCGCCATTCGAGCATGAACTCCGGTTCGTGCTTTTTCGTGGAAATCAAACGAATGATGTCTTCATTCAGGCCCGGCGGCGCGGAGTCGGCTTCGACGTCCGTGACGAACCCGTATTTGTATTCCTGCTTGACCAGGCTTTCAATGGTCTCGGTGGCGGTGGGCATGTGTTTGTTAAATGGTTAAATCAGTTAAATGCGTGATGGGTTAAATGGGGCGCGGCAGACTGTGAACTTATTTAACTGATTTAACGAACCACTCATTTAACCCGTCACTTTTTCATTTTCGCCTTCGCGCAATCCGGGCATACGCCGTGAATCGCGATTTCGTAACGTTCCGCCTTGAAACCTTTCGGCAGCGAGACGCCCGGCTGCGATTTGGCCGGCAAATCCACATCGTAAACGCTGTCACATACGTCGCAATAAAAATGGCAGTGCTCGCGCATGTTCGGGCAGAAGCGGGTCGCGCCGCGATCCAGTTGCACCTGGCGGAGGAGTCCGCATTCCACCAGCGCGTCCAGGCAGTTGTAAACCGTGGCGTGGGAAATCTCCGGCATTTGTTTCTTGGCGCGGATAAAGACTTCCTCGGCGGTCGGGTGATCGCGTTTTTGCAGCAGCACGTCATAGACCTGCTGCCGCTGCGGCGTGAACCGAAAACCGCCCGTGTTCAGCCGTTCGCTGAACTCGCTGCCCGTTTTTTTCCCGACCGCATTCATGGCAAGCCAAACGTTAAGCAGGTTTTGGGGGCGTGTCAAGATTTGGAATAATTCTAAATTGTGGAGGAATGGTGTGCCGCCATCCCTGAAATCATCCGGGTTGCCGGTAAGGCGACCCGCTCCGTTACTTCTGAAACACGCTGACGCGGGCGGGGGGGAGGTTGAGCCAGACGATTTTGGAGGCGAGCAATTGGAACCGCGAGGTGCCGCGGGTGCGCCGTTTATGGATGCGGTAGCTGTATTGCACCCAGGTCCCCTGGGGTTGCAGGACGGCGCGGATTTTCTGCGCCAGGTCCTCGGCCTGTTCCACGGAAAAATTCAGCAACGGCAGGCTGGAAATCACCGCGCCGACACTGACAATCGGCTTGTGCCGGTTATGCAGCAACTGATCCAACTGCCACGCGTCGCCGCTGATGATGTGGGCGCGGGGGAATCGTTCGCGGAGCAAGCGCGCCAGTTTGGGGTTTCGCTCGATGGCCACGAGCCGTTCCTCGCGCAAGCCATGCGCGAGCAGGGCCTGGGTGACGGCGCCGGTCCCCGGGCCGAGCTCGAGCACGTAACTGTCGGGATCGGACGGCAGCCAATGCGCCATGGCGGCGGCGAGCTGCCGGGAACTGGGCACGACGGCGCCGGTTCGTTGCGGATTGGCAAGCCATTCCTGCAAGAACAAAGTCGTGTCAGTCAATGTTGCCAACAATCGTTTGGCCATGGTCTCCAACGGGTCCAGCGGGTTGTCCAACTCCGGGTTCTGGAAACAAACTAATTCACCCCGGTCATCGCCGCCAACAAAAAATCCGGTTATTGTGCGGGTCCCACCAGCTCGGGTAACAGTTACTTTTGGCAGACGGCGCCCTGTTTGAGGCTCAATGTTTTGATGACCCTGCCGTCTTGGAAGGTTCGTCGAGACGTTGTCGCACGACCTCACGTCGCGCCGACCAATCTGCCCAACTGGGTTCCCAGGCCGGCCCAACCAGATTGGTGCGCGCGACCGGCCAGAGGGCGTCGAGCGCTTTTAACTCGCGCTCCGCGCCGGCGCGGTCGTGCCATCGAAGAAAAGCTTCGGCCAGGTTCAGGTGATTCTCGGGATAATCGGGCGCCAGTTTCTCGGCTTGTTCCAGCCATTCACGGGCTTTGTGGCGGCTGCCAATGCTCAATGGCCAGCCGGGCGCGTCGCGATATAACAAGCCCAAGCCCCGGTCCGGCCCGCCGTAATCAAAACGACCGTCCAGCTCCGCCGCCTGCCTGAACTCGCGCTCGATTGCCCGGACAAGCCGGTAGGCGGCCAGGGAAGGGGCCTCCGCCTGGGCCAGTTGGCCGAAGTTCATGGCCAGATAATAATGGGCCGGGGCGGAATGAGGTTCGCGGCCAATCCATTGGTGGCAGACCGAGATGCCTTGATTCGCCAGCCCGGCGCGCTGGGTCTCGTTCGTGGCCAGGTCGGCAAAATTAAAGCACGCCCGGGCAAATTGCAGCGCGGCGGTGGTGTCGTTGGTGTTGGCCTGGTATTGGGCCCGGGTGCGATCAAATTCCGCCGCCGCGCGGGCGACGAAGACGGGATTGGGCGGTTGATCGGCCAAGGCCATTCCCGCACCAGCCAAAAGCAAAAATGCCGCCGCCCAAGGCCACGGAATGACCCGCCGGGCCATGGAATCGAGGATAACCATGTTCGGAATTAAAAGTTGCCATCGCATGGGACTGATTTATACTGGGCAAGTGAGATTTAATTGGAATTTCCTGTGGTTGGCAATGCTGATGGCGTCTGCCCTGTTCCTGACGGGGTGCGGCGGCATCAACGCCGGCGGTTCCGTCTCGCCCGCGACCTTCCTGCTGCCGGGCGTGATGATGAATACCGTGCCCGCGCCGGCCACCGGCGAGCCCGCCCACAAGGTGGCCTCCGCATCGTCTCAACAACTCGCTCTAGCCCGCTAATTCTATGCGATTCCCATTCGCTTTGTCGGCAAAAATCGCCGGCCATATCATCAAACATAAACTGCGCCAGACGCCGAAATTTGCCATGGTCCTGCAACTCGAGCCGTTGCACACCTGCAACCTCACCTGCACCGGCTGCGGGCGCATCCGCGAATATTCCACGAGCCTCAAGGACATGGTGCCGCTGGAGAAATGCCTCGCGGCGGCCACGGAATGCGACGCGCCCATGGTCAGCATCTGCGGCGGCGAACCGCTGATTTATCCGAAGATTGAGGAACTCATCGCCGGCCTGTTGGATCAAGGCCGCGTTCTCTACGTTTGCACGAACGGCGTGTTCATGCGGAAAAAGATGAGGGAATATCTGGCCGCCATTTACTCGCCGGCAGTCGAACCGAAGGTGAAACAGTTGCTGGACCAGAAATTGATTTCCGAGAAGGACGCCGAAACCATCCGCAATTCCCGGAGGGGCGAGCTCCGCGAGTCCCAAACCCTGAAACCGGTCATCCGTCCGACAAGATGGATGTATTGGAACGTCCACGTGGACGGACTGGAGTTCACGCACGATCTCATTGTCGAGCGCGAAGGCGTGTTCAAGGAATGCATTGAGGCGATCAAGATGGCGAAAATCCTTGGCTACCAGGTCGCCACCAACACGACGGTCTATAAGGAGGCCGACATGCAGGAAGTTGAGGACCTGTTCAAGTACCTCAGTTCGCTGGGCGTGGACGGCCACACGATTTCGCCCGGCTACGATTACGACGCCGCCAAGAAGGACATGGTCAAGCGCCTGGGCAAGGACCCGAAAGATTTCTTCCTGACGCGCGACATGACCCGGCAGAAGTTCGCGAAGATTCTCGACTGGGGCAAAGCGTTCACGATTTTCGGCACGCCGGTTTATCAGGAATTTCTCGCCGGCCATCGCGAGTTGACCTGCACCGCCTGGGCGATTCCCACTTACAACATCAAGGGCTGGAAGGGGCCGTGCTATCTGATGACCGACGGCCATTATGGCAGCTATCAGGAGCTGCTCGAACAGGTGGCCTGGGAAAAGTATGGCGTGGTAAACGGCAAGGCGCGCGACTCGCGTTGCGAGCATTGCATGGTGCATTGCGGTTACGATCCCAGCGGCGCGCTCGGCACCAACTATCAGTCCGGCGACAACTGGAAGAATTTCAAATACAACTTCGGCGCGAAGCCGAAGCCGGTCCGCTATTCGTCCGAACTGGAAAAGCGCGTTTATAACGGCTTTTCCATCGGCAAGGGCCATCTGGCCGAGGCGAAAGCCATCATCAATCCCGCCGCCGGCGCGAAAGGCGCGTTCTCCCGCAAGGAAGAAGAACCCGCGCGCGTCGGCAGCCGGTGCGGTACGGGTGACACGACCGAACGCGACCAGTTGATGGCTAAAATCAAGGATGCGAAAAGAATTGAAGTGCGGCCGGAATAAGTTTTTGCGCGCAGAATTTGAATGAGCCGAACACTTTATCTTTCTCCGCCCAGTTTTGACGGTTTCGACGGCGGGGCCGGTTCGCGCTACCAGGCGCGGCGCGAGGTCACCAGCTTCTGGTACCCGACCTGGCTCGCGCAACCCGCGGCGCTCACGCCGGATTCCCGATTGCTCGATTGTCCGCCGCATAACGTCGGCATGGAGGAATGCCTGCGCATCGCCAAAGATTTCGACCACGTCATCATCAACACCTCCACGCCGTCGCTGAAAAACGATTGCCGGGTGGCTGAGGCCATCAAGGCGCAGAAGCCGGACACCAAAATCGGCTTCATCGGCGCCCACACAATGGTGCTGCCCACCGAAACGCTCAAGGCTTCTACCGCGATTGACTGGGTGGGCCGCAAGGAATTCGATTTCACCTGCAAGGAAGTCGCCGAAGGCCGCGACCTGGCGACTATTGCCGGGCTGTCCTGGCGGGACAGGGACGGCAAAATCAAACACAATCCCGAACGCGAGATGATCCAGAACATGGATGATCTCCCGTGGGTGGCGGACGTTTACCGGCGCGACCTGAAGATTGAGAACTACTTTATTGGCTACCTGCTGCATCCTTACATCAGCATGTACACGGGGCGCGGCTGCCCGGCGCAATGCACCTTCTGTCTCTGGCCGCAGACCATCGGCGGCCACAAATACCGCGTCCGCTCGCCGCAGAACGTCGCCGACGAGATGGCCTACATGAAGAAACTGTTCCCGCAGGTGAAGGAATTTTTCTTCGACGACGACACCTTCACCGCGAACCTGCCGCGCGCCCGCGAAATCGCGAAGAAACTTGGTCCACTGGGCGTCCACTGGTCCTGCAACAGCCGCGCGAACCTCGATTACGACACGATCAAGAGTTTCAAGGACAACGGGCTGCGATTGTTTCTGGTCGGCTACGAAAGCGGCAACGACGACATTCTGACCCGCATCAAGAAGGGCGTGACGATGGATGAGATGCGCCAGTTCACCAAGGCCTGTCACCAGGCCGGCGTGGTGATTCACGGCACGTTTATCCTCGGCCTGCCGGTGGAAACCCGGCAATCGATTGAGAACACCATCAACTTCGCAAAAGAACTGGATGTGTTCAGCCTGCAGGTTTCCTTGGCCGCGCCGTATCCGGGAACGGAACTTTACGAGCAGGCCAAACTCAACGGCTGGTTTGTGAAAAAGGACAAGACCGATCTGGTGGAAGGCGACGGTTTCCAGCAAAGCACGCTCGAATTTCCGGGCCTGAGCAAGGAAGAAATCTTCGAAAGCGTCGAACGCTTCTATCACCGCTACTACCTCCGTCCTAAGCCGATTCTGCGCATCATCAAGACGATGCTGGAAGATCAGGACGTCTGCGTTCGCCGCCTGCGCGAAGGTTACGAGTTTTTCAAGAGCATGGCGCAACGCCGGAGCGATCTGGCGGCGGCCAAGGCGACCGCTGCCTGAGATAATTCAGGCTGTCACTTGGCGAACAATTTTTCGGCGATAATGTGCCGATTTAGCGTCTTGTGTTCGCTCAGACCGCGAACACAAAGTCCATCTCAAACCGGCAGCCTTTGCTTGAAGGCAAGAAACTATTGGCCTGTCTCCGAACGATGTTGGAACGTTTGGGGCGGGTGAGCATCCTGGAACCCGGGAAAGCCGCGTTGATGGTGGCCTGCAATTGGTCCGTCATTTCTTCCCGGTCCATACCAATTGCACCCAGTCTCACGACTAACCTCGCCGACGTTTTCAACAACGGTGCGATGCCTCTCCACGAATCAGTGAGGAATCGCCAATACTTGCTCGCTGAGTTGTGTCGGTCGTCCTTTGAGACTTTGCCGTACGTTGGCTGAGCCTCGCCACCGAGAAACCAAAGGCGCAGCCACTGATCTTCTTCATACCGCGTCACGTTAAGGTAAGGCGGTGAAGTGACGACGAGCGAAACTTTGCCCTCGAGCTTTGGAAAATGTCTGGCGGCGATTCTGGAATCCGCGAGGCTTACTCTTCCGGTTGCACAATCCGCCGTGCTACTAAGGCGATGCTCAGCCTTCTCCTTTAACATCTCAAAAACTTTGCGCTTTTGTGGGAACAAACCCTTGCTTCGCCAGTAACGTAGAGAGTAATCGGGCTTCAAACAAATGGTTCGCGGCATCTGATTGCTGAAGTACGCATCCGAGCGGTCCATTTCGCCATGCAACGAGCCAAGCACCAAAGCTGCAATGAACCGGTCCGTTCTCCTGTCACTCCAATTCAGTGTGGATTGGAGAAACAACAACTCTTTTAGGGTTGCGGAATGAAACGCTCGCTTGAAGAAGGGTGGCAAGCATGACCGTACTCGATCCCATTTCTCAGGGTTTGATTGTTGGTAGTTTTTTTGCAGGTCTGAAGTACGCCGCAGCACAGCAGCCAACGTCGGACGCTCCGCCTTTGCACGGGCTACGCAAAATGCAACCGGATTGATATCAGAACCGGCGGCATTTCGGCCGAGCAACAGCGATTCCAAAACAGTTGTCCCGCGTCCGCAGAATGGATCAAACACCCAGTCGCCAGGCGCTGAGTATGTTTCAACCTTCTCCCTCACGAATTCGGCAGGGAACATTGCCAGATATGGGCAAATGGCGTGAAGTGGCAGACGTTTGAGTTTCACTTCCATACCGTATCAAAGATTCGTCTACACCATCGAACATTCGCGCGCTTCGTCACCTTTGTGAAGTCGTCGTTCTTGACCCAGTAAGCAATGCGGCAACGATCAAAGAACAGTTTCGCTGCAATTGCATGAAAGTCCCACATCTCTGGGGACACGCGGTACGGAATGAAAAATGTCTTCACGACAGGACTTTTGTCACCTCCCAACCAACGGCTGCAAAACACATCGGGCCGAAGTTCGTTTATTTTGTTACCCCAATCCTGTCCTGATGCGCAGTGGCCAAACAGAACGAGCTTGCCAATTTGCCTGTCAGGAAAAGGCTTCCACGCAACCAAATCAAGACCGTCGTCTTTGCGGTGCAAAACTCTTTTGCCTGACGGAAAGCTCCATTCGTTGATTTCTGCGCAGACGTGCAAGAGTGCATCTCCGAAGGCTGCCGGCAGTTCTTTACGTGGCGATCCGAACCGCAGGACGTTTCCGCCGATGTAGTTGCTTGCCGCGATGCAGGAAAGTTGTTCGAACATCAGTTCGTGGTTAATGCTAGTGACCCGTTTCTTTTTATTTTCGCACACGGACAATAGGAGGCAGAAGATGTAAGGGGTAAACTCCTGCCAATCGCCTTTCAGTGAGAGTAGAGTGCCTGAAAACATGAACGGATAGTTCTCCCCTGCTGCCACCGTCCGCTTATTTAGTTCCATCATTGCGCCGGTACACAGTTCATCTTTGTTGTGCGCTCCAAATCTGTTCAGGCTACGCTGGAGATCGGCGTGGCTCGCATTTCCATCGGCGGAGTTGAGCGCCAGAATCTCCAGCCAATCGGCGAGCTGAATTGGATTCGTTAGATCGGATGGCAGGGGTACGCGTTTCATGGCAGTTCACTTCGCTGCCTTGGCGCGCATTTCATCTGAAATGCTCTGGGCCAGCTCCTGAACGCTTTCCATAACCCGGAGCATGTCCTTCTCACCCTTGTAGCCAGTGGTGACGGTTGCTTTTGCTTCTTGGAGTGCGTTCTTGGCCTCAACGAGTGCCTGCTGAAAGCGTTGCGCGTCGCCCAAACTGATCTCGTGTGCACGCTCCAAGCTGATACCCGACCGTAACGCCAACAATGCTTGGCGGTCGCCGAGCACGTGACGCAATCGGTTCAGATCCGGGAATTGTTTCTGAACGACCGGTGATTTCCCTTCCTTCTTGCTGCCAAACAACCAGACCATCAGTTCACAAAGTTGCGGCAGGTGAGATTTCGGGACGGGCTTGTCCTTCAACGAACTCTTGGAATCAATGCCGAGAAATTTCTGGAATTCGTTCTGGTCGGCAGCGGTGTAAAGGTGCGAGAAGAAGAATCGGTTGGCGATGCGATCCTCCCGCTTGAACTCGGTCATCTTTTCCGCCTGCTCCAGCAAAACATAGCCTCGGTAGATTCGCACGACCGTATCGTGCTGGTCACCAATCTTTCGCGAGATTACGTCCAGCGGAATCTCATATTTTCGGCGAACCTGTGCGACATACGCCGCCTTGCTGAACGAATCCCATTCCTTCGGACCGTTTACATGACGAAAGCCGAAAAACTCCCACAACGAGCGCTTGTCAGGGTAAATTGAAAGAGGCAAGCGATCCAGCGCTGCGCGTGCCTTTGACGATATTTCCGGTAGATCCGTGGCTTTAATTGCGCGTCGCAGGTCAGCGTCTCGTAAGAGCTTGACCGCCGCAAGTCGGCGATTGCCTTCAACTACAACGTAGCGCTGTTTTGAGCTGTCTTGCTCCTTGGGTTGTTTTGGAACGACGAAAAGCGGTTCCTCCTCGAAATAGCCGTTTTCCGCAATGGACAGTGCCACCTCGCTGACCGCCATTTCATCCCACAGAACCCGAACAAGATCTTCTTGGGTGCGCCTGTCTGAAATACCACTCAAGCGCGGATTCTCATCGTCGAGCAAAAGCCGGTCGACCTCTACAAAGTCAACTTTCAGTTTTTTTTGTTCCTGTTCTGGCATAGTGGTTCTCGGCCTTTCCAGCCATGCGCTGTCGATGCGATTTGCGTGAGTGTGCGCTGAATCGCTTTTTGGGTCAATCCCACCTTCATCCGAGCCTGGGGATTCGCCTGTAAGGGGGCATGTACCGCTACTTTTTCCCCTCGCTTTCGCGGCCGGCGTATTTGCGCGTGGCCGTGTCCACGTGAATTTTTTCGCCGGGAGCGATGAACAACGGAACCATGATTTCCAGTCCGGTGTCGAGCCGGGCGGGTTTCCAGGTGGTGTCGGAGCCGCCGCGGACAGGCGGATCCGTTGCCATTACCTCCAGGGTCACGTTGGGCGGCAGGACGATATTCAGCAGGCGCCCGTCCAGGAGCACCGCGCGATATTCCACGTTTTCCTTGATGAACCCGCGCCGGTCGCCAATCTGCTCCGCGGTGAGGCTCATTTCCTCGAACGATTCCACGTCGGAGAAGACAAAATCCTTCCCGTCGTGGTAGCTGAACTGGACGCGGCGGTGTTGGACGTCGGCCACCGGCACGCGTTCGCCTTCGGAAAACGTGTGGTCGGCAATCCGGCCGGTTATCAGGTGGCGCAAACGCGCATGGAGTTTGTGCCGGGTCTGGGCAGTCCCGCTGACATGAAACTCCTCCAGCATTTGCGGCGCGCCGTCCAGCAGCAGGACCATGCCACGTTTGAATTCCGAGGTCAGAACAGTTTGCATTGCACATTTCCTCCCGGCTGCCCGTCGCAGTTGCACTTTGTCGCGGCAGGCCGGGGTTCAGGGTTGCTCAGGAATCTCCGCGCTTGATACCCCACACACCGACGTGCGTCAACTCCTCGCCCACTCCGCCACAGTTCAGCCCGGGTTTCAGGGCTGGGGCGTCACCGTGGCTGCGAGCAATTCCACGGCCAACATTCTGAAGCCGCGTCTCTTCCTCCTATGACGGATCTCGTCTTGTTTCCGCAGGAGGAACTGTGCATCACCAGTTCAAAAGTGTTAAAGCGCAGTAGATCTGATACTAAAGCCCCCTCACACACCGAAAACCGATTTCAGTGGCGGTCGTGTTCGGCGGGGACGGCGCGTAGCCGCTGAGGCGACAGGCAGTGCGCAAAGAGTAGGCAACGTCCTCCCATGAACCGCCACGAACCACACGCTCACCCGTCGGACTGGTTGGTCCGTGCGGATCGGCGCCTCCCAAATACGGACTACCTGCCGGGTAAGGCGGCGCCGCATACCAGTCCCAACACCATTCATCTACATTGCCAGCCATGTCATGCAACCCATAACCATTCTCAGGAAAGAAGCCCACCGGAGTCGTA
>JAJXYT010000187.1 GCA_021780375.1 bacterium
GGGGAGTTAAACTGCTGCGAAGGTCCGGTGCCGCTGCCAACAAATGTGTCGGTACCACCAATAACGCCGCCTGACACTTGCCCCCCAATCGTAAATTCGGCTTGTACCGAGTGCGGACCCGGAGGCTCGTAGTCGGCGTTCCACTTCAAGAGACAATGACCGTTTATGGCCTGATCGCACTCGTTCAATGTCGCGATCTTTCCGTCGACGCTTAACTCCAATTCGCCAATGCTGTTCAATGTGCTGTATTGGATCGGCACCTCGAACGCAACAATATCGGGTTCTTGCCCAGTGGCGACCTGCGTCAACGTCAACGGATTGCTTGTGTCAAAAGGCGACATTCCCAAGGCTTTCTTGATGCGTCCTACAAGCCCATCGCCAGAAAGGTCAACGTCGTCATAAATCGTGCTGTAAGCATCGGAGGCACTGCCGTTCTGCCAGTCGGTTTCGGTAGTTTGATCCCATACGCCGTTGCCATTGGCATCCGCCACATAATCAGCAATGTTGTTGTTGTCGGTGTCTTTGGGTATAGTGCTGGTGGAACTGCTGGTGGCCACATAATGCAGGCCAATATCCACCTGACCGCTGTCCTTCGCTTGGCTCACCTGCGTGGTGTATTGGGCCAGTCCGGCAGCGGCGGCCGAGCGGCTGCCGACATTGTAAAGCGGCGTGGTTGCAGGCAAATAATAGTTGCCCAGCGGCCCGGTCTGATATGGTGGAGCGGAACTTAAAACCACTTCATGATTGCCGGGCGTGCCGTCGGTGAAGCCGTCATTGCTTGTGTCTGACAGCTGCAGTTCTGCGGCGTTTGGCGGCTCGGCGAATGGATAGTTGCCTTGTTCTGCTGTCAATTCATCGGCCGTCAGCGGCCAATAGGCGTTGTAATCATAATCCAATGGTTGAACCGGGCCTTGACCATAGCAATCCACGTCCTGCACAAAATTTACCTTGTCAAACAGGTTGTCCTCGAACTTCCAATTGCCGGCGGTGGCGGGAAAGGGTTCGAGGTGAAGGAACGGGCCGCCGCGGAAGAGGTTGTTGTATGCTTGAATTTGCATGTCACAGTTGATGACGCCATTATACCAATAGTAAGTCGGGTCCAGGTTGATGGTGACGCGGTCGAAGAGATTGTCGAACCAGGAAACCGCGCCGGGGGCATAAACCTGGCTTGGATCGTAATAGGAGTAATCGGGATTGCCCAAATTGAGCCGGCCGCCGTAAATCTCACAATCCCGCAAATTCAAGAATATGGAGCTATCTGGTGACGCTTCATAGAAATCATATTCATCAAATCCCGCCCAAATATGGTAATCAAGCCCTGTCAGATAAAATTTGGAAAACCGAAAATCCAAAGTTGGCGCTGGCAGGTTGAGGGCATTCGGTTCAAAGTCGGTTACGAAAGAAACGGTATTGGCTGGTTGCAGCCCGTAATAATATAAAATGGCATCCTGATATTGAGCAAAATCTGTTTGCGGCTGCTCCTGAACCATGGCAGCGGAGGTAAAAACATTCGGTGCAGTTGGAGTGCCGTGGCTCACGAAAGACGAACCTTGCTCAATCCAAAAACCTACGGTGGTCCACCAAGGGCCGTTGGCGAGATCGTTGATGTAATCATTTCGCACGCCGATGGCCGTTCCGGGTTCAACGGTCACGGCGCCGCCAGCCAGAATCATTGTCGCCACCGTGTAATCCAACGCGGGATAATAGTAGCCCAAATCCGGATTCCCGCTGGTGTAGCGCGGGATTTGCGGAAACAGTGTCAAATTGCCACTGATCGTCATCAGTGCTGGAAGCGCAATCGGCGGATAAGTGGTGTTGGTTTTGAGGTCGGCGAGAAGTGCCGGGTCAACGCCTGTTGTCGTGCCTTGTCCACGAAAGCCGCTGGCATCGCTGCCGTCGGGATTTGTGGCCAGATAATAATTGCCGCCGGCGGCGCTCTGGAAGGGAGGTTCGCTGACCTCGATGGGCGAGGTTCCAAAGGTGGTCCCGCCGTAGTCGCTCACGCTGTCGGCGCCGCTGTTGTAAAACCCATTGTGATCCCCGGTTATCAGCGGCGTGTGGTAGGTGTAGTAATTGACGTTTGCCACAATGCAATTAAAGAGGTTGAGATGCTGCAGCCAATCGGGCGCGTGTCCCGGCACTGGCGCCAGCATCCGGCGATGGGTTCCGTTCTGATCGAACGTGCAGTTGTAGGCGTTGATCGTGCCCCAGTCTATCATAAACGCGGGTCCCGTCCCGCTAAACAGCACGTTGTTGAATGTATCAACGCCCCCATTTCCAGGAGTGCAGAATACCGTCGCGCCATGAACGATTTGTCCGTCGGACACCGTTGCATCCAATGCGCCTGAATAATAAATGGCCTCTTGCGCATAAGCGATTCGGAAATCGTGGAAGTTCAGTGGACCTGTGCCGACATAACAGGTAATGGCCGGGTTGGCGTAATTCGGCCCGGATGGCTGGCCGGTTGAATCGCTGATTACGCTCCCGACTGTGTCGTCGTCTTTGGCTGTGAATATGGTAGGCCGGTACGCCGTGCCTTCACAGATCATCTGCCCCGGGTCGGAAATGATCAATGAAGTGTTCGGCGCGTATTTGATGACGGCTCCACTCTCGAATGTTACGGTCGAACTGAAATAGCTTGGGCCGCTAACCAGATACGTTGTATCACCCTGAAACGTGTATGGATTGCTGCTCGAGTTGACTATAATAAAATCCAGCACGAATCCCCGCACCAAGCCGCTGGACGAGGCCAATTCCATTTTGGTTTTTGTTGCCACGGTTGATCGGGGCGGCGGCAAAAGCCGTTGGCCGGATACCACATATTAAACCGAGCCGGCTGCCGGATTGAGGATGGTTGCCGTGAAGGGAGGGAGTTGTGACAGCGAACTTTTTATCATGGCAAAAGGCACCGATTCCACCAGGACCGTCCGATTGCTTACTGTCACCCATTGCTTGCCCACCGCCGCTGCCGGCGCATTGGTGCCCAGCAAAAAGGCCCGGCCTTGGATCATCTTCATCTTCCCAAAGTCCAACATTTCGTCCGACAACACATCATTGGTCGCACCCGGCAACGCGCGGATGACCGGTGTGGGAGCGGCGGCAAACTCGGTCATCACCTGCAAAACTGACGAAGTGGAAGAAAGCCCAAAGGCTTCCGGCAAAGGCGGTTGCGCCAGCATGATAACGTCCTGTTCAAGCCCAGCCTTTGTGTAGGTATAACGAACGGTTGCCTGGACACCTTTGAGTACATCCGAGTAAACTACTTGATTGCCGTGAACAATCTGCCCTTGGCAGTCTTTTACCTGCGCAATCAGCACACTTTTGCCACTCGCGGTATCGTAGTAACTTAAACCCAATATTTCACTCTTCATTTCCTGACCACCAGGCATTTGCAGGTCAATGGCGCCGGCAGTATTCAAATTGTTGGCAAAAATGACTTTGTGTTGGCCATATTGAGCGATGGCTCCACCAGGATAGCCCTCAATTTCCTCTTTGGACGGCGCCCATTTTCCTGTAGCCGGGTCTTTATAATTTAATCCGCTGGCCACTTCCACATAGGCCAGATTGGTGTGCAAGACGGCGCGGCCTCGCACATCGGTGGTCTGGACGATTTTCAGCCAATTCCGGTGATTGGCTCCCTGATCGCCAACAAGGCGGATTGGCGGCGTGCTGGCTTTTGTTGCAACATGACTGAATGGTCTCGGCAGCATGTTCGTTTGGCCCACTCGATAACTCACACCCTGACTTCCTATAATGGCGCTCACCGGCGTGCTGCCCGCCATTGCGGGCTGGATTGGAACCTGTCCGTTTAAGCTGGAAGCTATAGAGAGCATTCCTAAAATGTAGATCATTTTCATAGGATTGGATTGGGTTGAGATTTTTGCAGAGCGCAAAGAATCGCGCGGGCTTCTACTCTTGCCTGGATACACCCCTTTGAACGTTTGAACGGCCGGTAAAACCCTTTATAAGGCATTACAGACATTCTCTGACTGCGTCTTAAGCTTTCTTCCAAGCAGGCTCTACTCGGCAATTCCAGCCTGAAAATTCATGGACAAAAATTCTTGAGACAGTGCTCTTATACCCTCCCCCCGTGCTTATTGTGTCAAGAAGCTTTTTCAAGTTTCTTTATGCATGTCCGATTCGAGAAGGAGGAAAAATAATGAATTGCCGGCCACATCTGGCGTTTTAACCCTTCAACCTTTCAACGTCTCCTTTTAAAAGTTTGATTTCCGGCGCCAATCCCCGTTCAATGCGGCGGGTTTTTAACAGGAAATGAACATTCACGAGTATCAGGCCAAACAGTTGCTCGCCCAAAACGGGGTCGCCGTTCCGCTGGAGATGCCCGCCCGGAACCTCGAGGAAGTCCGCGCGGCCGCGGAGAAGATTTTCTCCGGCGGCAGCGCGCGAGTGGTCGTCAAATCGCAAATCCACGCCGGCGGACGCGGCAAAGGCATCTTCACCAGCGGCTTTCAAGGCGGCGTCAAGGCGGCGGCGACGGTGGACGAAGCGGTTTCGCTTGCCGGGAAAATGCTGGGCAACGTTCTGATTACCAAACAGACCGGTCCGGATGGCCGCCGGGTGCAAACGCTGCTGCTCGCCAGCGGCGCAAAAATCAAAAAGGAATTTTACCTGGCGGTGCTGCTCGACCGTGCCGCCGGCCGGCCGCTGATCATGGCCAGCACCGAAGGGGGCATGGACATTGAAGAGGTTGCGGCTAAAACGCCCGGGAAAATTTTCAAGGAATGGATCGATCCCGCCGTCGGCCTCCTGCCGTTCCAGGCGCGCAAAATTGCCGCCGCCCTGGGGCTCAAAGGCGACGCGTTCAACGCCGGCGTGAAATTTGTGACCGGTGTTTTCCGGACGTGGTGGGAATGCGACGCGTCGCTGGTGGAAATCAATCCCATGTGTGTCGTGGAAGCACCGGGCGGCAAGGAAGCGGTGGTCGCGCTCGATGCCAAAATTTCGCTCGACGACAACGCGCTTTACCGGCACGCGGACATCCAGGCCATGCGCGACTTGAACGAGGAAGCGCCGCTGGAAATCGAGGCCAGCAGGTTCAACCTGAATTACATCAAGCTCGACGGCAACATTGCCTGTCTGGTCAACGGCGCCGGCCTCGCGATGGCGACCATGGACATCATCCAGCATTACGGCGGGATGCCGGCAAATTTTCTTGATGTGGGCGGCGGCGCGAGCAAGGAACAGGTGACGGCGGCGTTCAAAATCATCCTGCAGGACCCGAACGTGAAGGGCATTCTGGTGAACATTTTCGGCGGCATCATGGACTGCAATGTCATCGCCACCGGCATCGTGGCGGCAGTCAAGGAAACGCACCTGCCGATTCCGTTGGTCGTGCGTTTGGAAGGCAACAACGTCGTGGCCGGCAAAAAAACGCTGGCGGAATCCGGTCTGAAACTGATTACCGGCGATTCCATGGCCGACGCGGCTCAAAAGGTGGTCAAGGCGGTGACGGGCAACCCATGACTCAAGGCATTCAAGGCATGAGGTCTCGAGGCGAAGCGGAGACCCAATTCGTAAAACCAGTTGCCGATGATTTGGAACCGTACCGGCGGCTGATTGAATTGCAGAAGCAAATGATTGAGCTGGTTCGACAACACGAAAGAACGAAAGGCGAATGCGCCGCCCTGCGCACGCAAATGTTGGACGAAATGGCCGGGCCGCAACGTCCGTGGCGGAGATGGCGTCAGAGCATCGGCCGGTTGGCCGGCAGCCGGCAGAAGGGTTTCGTCACCGCCTGGAAGGCCCTGGTGAAGGGCGGCCCGCGGGCGACTGCCCCTTCCCTCCGCACTTTTCCTTTCCGAAACCCAACGTCCCCTTGACCCGGTTATGATCCAGGTTGCTGAACTCGCCTTTTGTTGTTATGCGGTCACGGACCTGAAACGCGCCCGCGAGTTTTACGAAGGCGTGCTGGGCCTGAAACCCACCACCGTGATTGAAGACAAATGGACTGAATATGAATTCGGACCCTATGCGCTCGCCATCGGCTGCGCTCCGGGAATGTTTAAACCAGGTCCCGATGGTTGCTCCGCCGCGCTGGAAGTGGAGGACTTCGATGCAGCCATTGCGCACCTGAAGCAGCACAACGTAAAATTCCGCATTGAATCGTGCGAGACGCCCGTCTGCCGCATGGCCATGATTTTTGACCCCGACGGCAACACTGTTTGCATTCACAAGCGGAATGCGAAATAATCTTCCGGGATGTTTGACGAGGAAACACTGGCGCAGATGAACGGCAAGTATGTGATGCCGCCGGAGGCCGGCCCGGCCTGGCGCGCGGCGGCGGAATACGGATTTGACATGTCGCTTGTTGAAGATGCGCTGCGGATGACGCCCGAACAACGGCTCGAACAGCATCAGCGCGCCTTGGATATGATTCTCGAACTGAAAGAAGCCGGAGAACATCATGCCACAAAATGACAAGGCGCTGTTGTTACGGCTCAAGGAACAGAAGGTGGAATTCGTCATCATCGGCGGTGTCTGCGGGGTTTTGCATGGTGCTTCACTCGTCACCCTGGATCTCGACATTTGTTGCCGGTTCAACCGCGAAAATCTTCGGCGAATCGAATCCGCCGTGAAGGATTCGCATCCGCGGCACCGCTTGACGGCGAACCGGCTGCCGTTCGAATTGACCGATGAACTTTGTGACAGTTTGAAAAATATTTATTTGAACACGGATTTGGGAATATTAGACTGCTTGAGCGAGGTGGCGGGCATTGGCAATTACGAGCAGGTTTTGCGGCAATCCATTCCGCACAACCTGTCTTGCGGCGAGTTCCGCATCTTGAGCCTGGATGCGTTTATCGCCTCAAAAGCCGCTGCCGGACGGGAAAAGGATTTGGAAGCCGTAAAATTGCTTCTCGCCATCAAGGAAAGAAACAAACAGTAAAACAGTAGAAGAATTTGCCCTGACTCCTCAATCTTAAATCGCAAATCCGAAATCGTAAATTTCCCATGTCCATTCTTGTCAAACCCGACGCCAAAGTTCTGATCCAGGGCATCACCGGCAGCTTCGGTGCGAAACACGCGCAACTCTCGATGGATTACGGCACCCAAGTCGTCGCCGGCGTCACCCCCGGCAAGGGCGGCCAGGTCTTCGAGCACGGCGGCAAAAAGGTTCCCATCTTCGACACGGTGGCCGAGGCGGTGAAACAAACCGGCGCGACCGCCTCCGCCATTTTCGTTCCGGCCGCGTTTGCCGCGGACGCGGTCCTGGAAGGTGTGGACGCGGGCCTTGAACTGGTCGTCTGTATCACCGAAGGCATCCCGGCGCGCGACATGATCCGCGTCAAACGCGCCATGCAGGGCAACCCGCGATCGCGTCTGGTCGGGCCGAATTGTCCCGGTGTCGTCACGCCCGGTGACGGCCAGGATTCGTATGGCGGTTGCCGCATCGGCATTGCGCCCGGTTACATTCACAAAAAGGGCCACGTCGGCGTCGTCTCGCGCAGCGGTACGCTCACCTATGAGGCCGTCTGGCAATTGACCTGCCGCGGCGCGGGCCAAAGCACCTGCGTCGGCATCGGCGGCGATCCCGTCCCCGGCCTGTCCCATCTGGAGGTCATCAAACTGTTCAATGACGACCCGGACACGCACGGCATCATTATGATTGGTGAAATCGGCGGCAGCGCCGAGGAAGAAGCGGCGGCCTGGATCAAGCAACACTGCCAAAAGCCTGTGGCCGGGTTCATCGCCGGGGCCACCGCGCCGCCAGGACGCCGCATGGGGCATGCGGGCGCCATCATCAGCGGCGGTAAAGGCACGGCGGCGGCCAAAATTGCGGCGTTCCAGGACGCGGGCATCGGCGTCGCCGCCACGCCGAGTGAAATGGCGGACACGCTTCTGCGGATGATGTGAATGGCAAATCGTGGTTGGTGAATGGCGGTTGTCACGCCGCGTTTTTTTTACTATTCACCAGTCACGAATCACGATTCACTTTCATCGCATGGGCATCATTGATTTCATCCTGAACCTCGCCGGTCTGTTATTTTGGCTCAACTGGCGTTCGCTTCGCTTCGACCCGCTCGGCCAGCGCCGGCCGGCGACGTTGATTGGGACCTTGCGGCGCGCCGAGCCGCGCCGGTTGCGGCGGTGGCATTTGCCGGCGGTGCTGGCTGGATTGTTGTTTCTGCGGGCGGTGCTTTACTGGCAAATCGGTTCGGGCGTCGGCTGGGCGGCGGGAAAATTGGATCTGGGCGTTATCGAACTCTCATTTCGCAGTGATTTGTTTGGGCGCATTTTGTTGTTTTCCTTTTGCAGCTTCGGACTGACGTTGGGTGTGTTTTACCTCTGGCTCCTGTTGTTTTCCATCCTGGCAGGACCGGAACCGTTCCATCGTCTGGTGCGAATGCAGTTGGGTCCGATTGATCGGCTGCCGCGTGGAATCAAATTCGTTTTGCCGCTGGCACTGGTGGCCCCGCTGTGGTGGCTGGCGAGCTGGCTGCTGGCGTGGCTGGCCATTGTGCCACAGCCGGTTTCGGCCATGCATCGCCTGGAAGCATCGCTGGTCATCGGCCTGGGAAGTTATCTGGCCTGGAAATTTGCCGCCGCGGTGCTGTTGATCCTGCATTTGTTGAACAGCTACATCTACTTTGGCAAATATCCGTTCTGGAATTACGTGACTGCCGAAGCGCAAACCTTGTTGCAGCCGCTGCAGACTTTGCTGAGTGCGTTGTGGCGCCTCCTCCTTGCCCTCCTGCCGCGCTCGTCGCGGCTGCGAGCCGGGGAAGTCAATCTTTCCCCGGCGTTGCATAACGCCCTGATGTCCTTGCTGAACGTCCTGGGAATTGCCCTGGTCTTTTTGCTGGCCGAACTGGCCGAACGCGGGCTGCGCGCTCTTTATTTGAGGCTGCCCCTTTAAATGCTCCCGTTTTGATCCGCCGGTTTCGTTTTCGGCAATTTGGCGGTGAGGGTGGCGCCGTTGTCTTTGGTACTCTCGATGGAGAGCGTGCCGCCATGCAGGGCAACCAGCCGCTTGGCAATCGTCAGCCCCAGTCCCAATCCCTGTTGCTCGTGCATCCGGCGGTCAAATTGCATATAAGCGCCAATGCGGGTGATCTGCTCGGTGGAAAAGCCACTGCCTTGATCGCTGACGGTGAGCACCGCGACATTGAAGTTCTCGCCCAGTTGGAGGCGCACCGGCGCCCCGGGCTTTGAAAACTTGAAGGCGTTTTGGACCAGTTCATCCACAATTTTGGCGAGATATTCCTCGGCCACCGGCACAGGGACATCCGACAATTCCAGGACCAAATCCCGGGGGCGGTTGGCCTGCAGCGCCTGGGCATGGGCGTGCCTTTCAATCAGCGAAGCCGGATGTTCCGTTTGCCCCATGCGCAGGGCGTTAATATTTTTGGGGTCACTGGCGACCAACTCGAGTTGGGCGTAAATCAGAAAGTTCTCGATCAGCCGCTCCAGCCGCCGGCCGGACTGATGAATGACGTGGCCCATTTCCGCGACTTCGGCGGCCTTGAGCGTGGCGGTGTCCGTGGCGAGCATTTCGCCATAGGCCAGAATGCCGTTAAGCGGCGTGCGCAGCTCGTGCGGCAGCATCAGGCTGATGTTGTCGCGCAGGCTGGCCAGTTTGCGCTCGGCTTCGTCGCGCACGGTCTGGGCCTTTTTCAGGCGGGCATCCACGGCGGCGTAAAGCGCATCGGTCGTGAAAGGCTTCGGCAGATAATCGTCGGCGCCCAGTTCCATGCCGTGCCGCATGCCGGCGTTGTCCGCCAGACCGGTCATGAGAATAAACGGGATGGCGGCGGTGGGCGCCTCGTTGCGCAGCGAAGCCAGTGTCAAATATCCGTCCACCTTCTCCATGTTGATGTCGCACAGGATCAGGTCGGGCAGGTCCCGGCGCGCCCGTTCAATGCCCTCGGCGCCATTGGCCGCCTCGATGACATCAAAGCCCTTTTGTTTCAGCGCCAGGTGTATCATCTCGCGCAGCCATTCTTCATCATCAATCACCAGGATTTTTTTCACGGCAAGTGCACTCTCGATTCAGCACGAATCATGCCTCCCACCTGTCCCGAAGTGCGACGCCTTCTCTCAATTTTGCCCATGAAAACGCCGGCTTATTTCCGCCTGTCCAGGGGCACGTAATGATTCAGCGTCCGGCCGGCGTAGATCTGCCGCGGCCGGGCAATGCGGTTCTTGGCATCTTCCATGATCTCCTTGTAATTCGCAATCCAGCCGGGCATCCGGCCAATCGCAAAAATTACGGGGAACATCTCCACCGGAATGCCGATGGCGCGCATGATAATGCCGCTGTAAAAATCCACGTTCGGATACAGCTTGCGTTCCACAAAATACGCATCACGCAGGGCAGCCTCCTCCAGACGCTTGGCAATGTCCAACAGCGGGTCGGAGACGTGCAATTTGGCCAGGACTTCGTCGCACGCTTTTTTGATGATTTTGGCGCGCGGGTCGTAATTTTTATAGACACGGTGACCAAAACCCATGAGACGACGGCCGCTGTTTTTGTCCTTGGCGGCGTTTATGAACTTTGAACCATCGTCGCCTTCCCGATGAATTTCCACGAGCATTTCAATCACCGCCTGGTTGGCGCCGCCGTGCAATGGTCCCCACAACGCGCAGACGCCGGCCGCCGCGCTGGCAAACAAATTGGCCTGGCTCGACGCCACCATGCGCACGGTCGAAGTCGAGCAATTCTGCTCGTGATCGGCGTGCAGGAGGAAAATCAGGTCCAGCGCCTTCACCACTTCCGGCTTCAATCCGAAATCTTCATACGGCGTGGAAAACATCATGTGCAGGAAGTTGGCCGTGTATTTGTAGGCTTTCTTGGGATAAATCAGCGGCAGGCCGCGCGATTTGCGGTACGCGTACGCCGCAATGGTGCGCACCTGGGAAATCAGCTTCGCCGCGTAAACGTCAAACTGGTTCGATTTGCCCCAGCGCCAGTTCATGAGTTCCTCGTCGAAACAACTCGTCGCGTTGATCATCGCCGAGAGAATCGCCATCGGATGCGCCCCCATGGGAAAACTCTCGAAATGATACTTCATGTCCTCGTGGAGAAATTGATATTCCGTAAACAGGTCGGAGAACTTCCGCAGTTGCGCCCGCGTCGGCAAATCGCCGTAGATAATCAGGTAGGCGGTTTCGATGAAGGTGGATTTCTCCGCCAGCTCCTCGATGGGAATGCCGCGATAGCGCAAAATGCCCTTTTCGCCGTCAATAAAGGTGATTTTGCTGATGCACGAACCGGTGTTGCCATAACCCTCGTCCAGCGTGATGTAGCCCGAGTTCGCGCGCAGTGACGAAATGTCCACCGCTTTTTCACCTTCGCTGCCTTCAATCGTGGGCAGCGGATACAACTTTCCTTCGATTTCCAGTTTTGCCTCTTTGTTCATGTGGTTTTCTTGTTTTAGACAATTTGTGGTGAAATGGCGCAATTGGCAAGGCGTGAAAACGAAATTCTGGAAAAATTCGGCGAAGATTCGCTGATCCGTCCGGAGGCGGGCGAAAGGCAAAGAGGACCGTTCCAGCCGCGCAAGTTTTTCTAGTTCAAATCTTTCTTCGGCGCCAGATCGGGATACTGCCCGGCCATGACCAGCTTGGGTTTCCGGTCAATCGTAAACAGTCCCCAGTGCTTTTCGGCGCCGTTCGGATTGGGATCGTTGTTGTTTCCCTTCCAATCTTCGTCGAAGGCTTCAAAGAAAAACGTGGTGATGTTTTTTCTGGCCGTCCAGGCATACAACTCATCGAAATACCGCTTTTGATTGGTTTCGCTGGCCTGGCTGGCAAATTCGGTGGCGACGGTGGCCCAGCCGGCTTCGGTGATCACCATCCGGCTGTGGGGCAGCGCGTTGCGAACCGCCTGCAGTTCGGCGATGGTGGCCGGCAGCGCCTCGTCAATTCCCTTGCCTTCCCAGGCGGGATACGAATGCACGGAAATGAAATCCAGCTCCGGGGCGAGGGCGGAGCCTTGTTTGACCCAGAAATCAAAATTGTCGCACACGGTCACCGGCTGTTTGATGGCGCCCTTGACCTGGCGAACATACGCGAGGACGGATTCCACGGGAACCTTATGGTCCGTCCAACTGACCATCGCTTCATTGCCGACGGCCACGGCCACCACAATCCTCGGATATTCATTGGCCAGGCGGATGGCTCGTTCAATTTGCTTCTGGTTTTTGATTTTATTGGCATCCAGCTCCTTTTGCGGGTACGGCTCCTTGTGCCAGGGACAATCCGGATTGCTGACTTCGGCGTCCAGCCAGGCCCCGAGCAGGACCTTCAGGTGGACGTGGTTCGCCTGAATCACCCGCAAGACAGTTTCGGAGTTTTCGTCGGAATCATAAAGGCGAATCAGGCCGAAATTGCCGTTCCGGGAAAGGAGTTGAAGGTCTTCCAGCGTTTGCTGATCGGTGGGATTGACGGCGCCGGCGCCGCGGTCCGGATGTTGTCCATGACGAAATCCGGAATAGCAACTCCCCCTTTGAACACCGGCGAGGAGGGCGCTCTTTTTTTGTTGAAGCGGCGCGGCCGCCGGTTTGCCGGCGTCCTGGGCGGCGATGGCAAAACCCGTCCCGGCCAAAAAGGAGAGAAACGAAAAAATAATGATACCTGACCACGGTTTGAGACACAGCAGTGGAACGTTTTTTTTCATCGAGCGGCCTTCGTTTTCATGGACTTAATGTTGTTAAACACAACCTGATACAGTTTAAGAACACATAATAATACCGGCGCGAAATTGTCAACTCGTTTTGGCTACAGGCGAAGGCATGGGTGTATCCTGGCACCGCCCCCGGATTCAACGAGTATTCGGAGCGCCGATCTCCGATCCGGCGCGTACCTGAGAAATTTCAATGACCCGGCCGGGTCGGAGACCGGCGCTCCAGAGCAATGCCAAGATGCCCCTAATGGTATTCCTTTCTGCCGTGAGGGAAGGGACCAGTGTGCTGATTTCGCTGGCGCGGCGTTCAACTTTCTGACTCAATCGCTAACGCCATGAAACGCTGGGCTGTTCTGACCGTCCTGCTATACGCCCTCACCCTGATCCTGTTGACCGCGCCGATAATGCTGGTTGCTTTCGGCGGTTGGGCCAGGAGCAGCCTCAGTTGGCAGAGTATTCTGCAGACCTATTCGGCCTGGGGCTACTGGCTCTGGCTCGCGGTGCTCGTTGCCGGACAGGCGTTGTTGCTGCTGCTGCCCATCCACATCTCCGAACGCCGTCTTCCGGCGCGCCGGCCGTTGAAAATCCCCGTCATCGTCACCGCGTTCTTTCTGGCCAATCTTTTTATCGCTGGAATTTTTGCCATCCTTTGCGCCCTTTACCGCGACAACGCCTTCAACCTGCTGCACTTGCTCAGTCTCTCGGCGACATTGAATGCGCAACCTGCCAACAGCGGCAATTCCGGTTGGGGCGATTTCTGGGGCGCCGTCTTTACCCTGGTTTGTTTCTGGGTCATTTGGGCAATCGTGTTTCGGAATTTCGCCAGAGTGGACGACCCGAACTCGCTCCTCAAACGCAGCCTCCGCTGGCTGCTGTATGGCAGCATTCTCGAATTGCTCGTCGCCGTGCCCAGCCACGTCATCGTCCGACGCCGCGACGATTGTTGTGCGCCCGCCGGCACGTTTTGGGGCATAGCCACCGGCATTTCCATCATGCTGCTCTGCTTCGGCCCCGGCGTTTTCTTCCTGTTCGTCAAACGGTTTCAGCGGCTGAAGCCGAAATCCATAGACAGGATTAAATCGGCAGACTGAATCATTTTGCGCCTGGCGCGGTGACCAAGCGCCGTAGGCGTGGCATATTCGTAGAGACCCGTGCAAAAACAAATTCAAGCTCCGTCAGGAGCGGCATCTTCCGTTCAGGGAAAATATATCGCTGCTGACGGACTGATATCGCGGTTGTCAATCAGCTTTCCATGAACTGCCTCGTAGCGCAGTCGTCCCGGCTACGGGTTCCGACGGCGTCTCGCTGTCCAAAGGAATACCCGGCGGGACGCCGGGATGGACCCGCAGGCGAGGACGCCCGCGCTACAACGATGCGGTTCAGGGTCACAATGCGCTCTCGAATATCAGGATAGACAGTAAAATTCCTACACCGCCTTCGCGACTTGGCGTGAGATTTTAACTTTTCTTTCGCCGGTTCCAGCTTACTTTGCGCGAACACAAATGGCTTTGAAACTGTTCAATACCCTGTCGCGCTCGATTCAGGATTTCGCGCCGCTTGATCCTTCAGGAAAAAAAGTCGGCATGTATTGCTGCGGACCGACCGTCTATGACTTCGCCCACATCGGCAACTGGCGCACCTTCGTCTTCAGCGACCTCGTCCGCCGTTACCTCCAATTCAAGGGCTACGCCGTCACGCACGTGATGAACATTACCGACGTGGAGGACAAGATCATCAAAGGCGTCCGTGAAACGAAAACGACGCTGCGTGAATTCACCGGCAAATACGAAGCCGCGTTTCTCGAGGATTTGCAGACGCTGAATTGCGTCCGGCCGCACCAGATGCCGCACGCCACGGAGCACATCGCCGAAATCATTGCGCTTATCGAAAAGCTTGTCGCGCGCGGCATCGCCTACCAGGCCGCCGATGGTTCGGTTTATTTCTCCATTGAAAAATACCGCGGCGGCGGCGGCACCTATGGCCGGTTGCTGAAGCTCAACTTTGACGAGCTCCGCGTGGGCGAACGCGTCGCGTCGGACGAATACGACAAGGAATCGCTTGCCGATTTCGCGTTATGGAAGGCGCGCGTGCCGGAGGACGGCGAGGTTTTCTGGCCCAGTCCCTGGGGTGAGGGCCGGCCCGGCTGGCACATCGAATGTTCGGCCATGAGCATGAACATGCTGGGGGAAAGTTTTGACCTGCACCTGGGCGGCGAGGACCTGAAATTCCCGCATCATGAGGATGAAATTGCGCAGAGTGAAGGCGCCACCGGCAAACCGTTTGTCAAATACTGGTTGCACGGGGCGTTTTTACTCGTCGAAGGCAAAAAGATGAGCAAATCGCTCGGCAACTTTTTCACGCTGCGCGATTTGCTGGCCAAAGGTTTTACCGGCCGCGAAATCCGTTATCTCCTGCTCACGGCGCATTACCGCGAGACGTTCAACTTCACGTTCGATGGCTTGCAAGGCGCACGCGCAGCGCTGGCGCGAATTGACGAATGCCTCGGCAAGCTGCGCGAAATTGCCGGAGCGCCGGGCATCGCCCCGGCCCGACCCAAAGTTCAAACCAAACAAGAGCACGCCGAGACGGCGCTCGGCGCTCCAAACGATTTGCTGAACAATTTCACCGCCGCACTGGACGATGACCTGAACATTTCCGCCGCTTGGGGCGAGGTGTTCAAATGGGTAACCGAAACCAACAAGCGTCTTGCGGCCAATTCACTGAGTGTAAATGACGCCGCAGCCGAATTGATGGCGTGGGACAAAATTGACTCCGTTTCAGGCATTGGCACGCCGGTGGAAACCGAAGCTCCACCTGAAATAATCGCGTTACTTGAATCTCGACAAGCCGCCCGCAAAGCCAAAGATTTCAAAAAGTCCGATGCGATTCGCGATGCGTTGAAGGTGAAAGGCTGGGCCATCGAAGACACGCAGAAAGGGCCGAAGTTGAAAAGGATTTAACCGAAAACTTAAAAAAACATCCGAACTCTCAACATCCAATGTTCTTTTCATTGGGGGTTGAATGTTGGATGTTCAGCGTTGAATGTTTCTCAATCTCCAATGAAGGGACTGTTCATCACGTTCGAAGGCACGGAAGGCTGCGGCAAATCCACGCAGATTGAACTGCTCGGCAAGACGCTGCGCGTGCTCGGCTATCGTGTCCACATGCTGCGCGAGCCGGGCGGTACGCCGGTGGGCGAGGAAATCCGCCACACCCTCAAGCACAGCAAGGCCAACGTGGCCATGACTCCCGAAACCGAACTGCTTCTCGTAAACGCCAGCCGGGCGCAGCTCGTCCGCGAAACCATCCGCCCCGCCCTGGCGGTAGGCGACGTCGTCTTGTGCGACCGCTTTTACGATTCGACCACGGCTTACCAGGGCCATGGACGCGGATTGGATTTGTCGCTGGTGAAAAGCGTGATTGATTTTGCCGTCGGCGACACGCGACCGAATCTGACCCTGGTTCTGCACGTGCCGCCGGAAATCAGCGCCGAACGGCTGCTCTCGCGGCAATCCATCCTGCCTTTCATCCGCGACCGGATGGAGGAAGGAGACCGGAATTTCTTTGCCCGGGTGGCCAAGGGCTACGATGCCATCGCCGCCGCCGAACCTGGCCGCGTACACGTGGTGGATGGCGCCGGTCCCATTGATATCGTTTGTTCAAGAATCTGGGAACAGGTGCAGCCCGTTTTGCCGCGGGTCGGGAGGTGGTGAACGCGCTTGCCGAATTTCCCGTAACGAATACTCTTGCAGTATGAATGAAAGCAATCTGAACGAAATCGAGGCAAAAATCCGCGGCGCGGACAACCTCAGCGAAGACCGCAAACGCGAATTGCTGCAATTGCTGGGCACGTTGAAATCCGAGGTCGGCAAGCTTTCCAAGACCCACGACGAGCAGGCGCGGAGCATTGCCGGTTTTGCGCAGCTTTCGGCGTATGAGGCCACGCGGACGCAACAAAATCCGCAATCGCTGCACCATTCGCTGGAGGGATTGCGCTCTTCCGTCGAGGGCTTTGAGAAATCCCATCCGCAACTCGTCCGGATCGTCAATAACATCAGCAATACCCTGTCGAACCTGGGGATTTGACCGTCGGAGGGACGAGTTATACGAGTCCCCGTCTTCTCCGCCAACGCAATTAAGAGGGACTCGCATGGCTCGTCCTTCAGGAAGTTACCCTATGAATCCTGCTTCGGCTCGAGCCTGGCAATCGCCGCCATGATTTCGTCGGCGATTTGCTGATAAATCTCCTTGAGCCGCGGTTTGGAACAGGCCCTCGCCTCGGCGCGCAATTCGACAAAATTCATCGGTTGGCCGTATTTCACGGCGACCCGTCCGGGACGCGGAAATTTTATGTGCCGGCCATAGGCCTCGTAAGTGCCAAACACGCGTACCGGCACAACCGGCGCGGTGGATTTGATCACGACCAGTCCGATGCCTGAGCGCGCGGGCTGCAAATTGCCGTCCCGCGTCCGTGTGCCTTCGGGAAACAAAATGATGCCGCCGCCGGCGAGCAGCCGGTCAAGAATGGCCTTCAAGCCGGCGGCGCCGCCGCCGTCGCGGTCCACCGGCACGGCGCTCCAGGAACGCAAGAGTGCGCCAACGCCCGGAAACCGAAACAACGATTCACGCGCCAGATAATTGATGCCGCGTTGCAATCCCGCGCCGACCAGCGGCGGATCGAGAAAGCTCGCGTGGTTGGACGCGAGGATGACGCCGCCGGATTCCGGCACGCGCTCCGGATTGAAGACCCGCCAGCGAAAATAGGTCGCATACAGGGCGCGAAAAAAAGTCCAACCGAGGCGGTAGGAGAAATTCATTTTTCCGCGAGTCGCTTCCTCACTTCCGCGATGATGAGCCCGCTGGTCTGCCCGGAGGTCAGATTCGAATTATTGATCACCTTCGCTCCGAGTGGAATCATCAACGGCGCGACGGCGCGCTGGCTGTCGCGTTGATCGCGCGCGGCCAGGTTTTCCCGGACGCCGTCGGCGGCGCGGCGGCGGGAGCGCTCCTCCAGTTTCGCATCGAGATAAAATTTGAAATCGGTTTCCGGAAAAACGTTCGTGCCGATGTCGCGGCCTTCCATGACGAGATTGCCGAACTGCAGGCATTCGCGCTGGCGTTTCACCATCCACTCCCGGACCTTCGGAATGGCGGCCACGTGCGGCACAGCGGCGCTGACTTCGGCGGTGCGAATTTCCTTCTCGGGAAAATAACCCTCGATAAACAACCGCGCGACGCGCAAACCGTCTGTCTCCACACACGCCAGTTTCGTTTTCCATTTCCGGCACGCCGCGGCCACGGCCCGGGCGTCCTGCACCTCAATCCGGTGGTTCCGACAATACCACGCCAGCGTGCGGTACATCGCGCCCGTGTCCGCATAGACCCAGCCCAGCGCCCGGGCGACCAGCCTGGCATTTGTGCTCTTGCCGCTGGCGCTCGTGCCGTCAATCGCAATGACAAATGGCTCTTTCATCAGTTTTTCCTTCTCGTCCTCGTTCTCGTCCTCAAAAAAACCGATTACGAGGACGATCTAGTCCGCAAATAAATCTTCGCTTGTCAATTGTCGTCCGGTCTTCACGTCCCGGATCTCCACACCCAGACCGTGCGGCGGTTTTTCAGCGAATTTTTGGAAGAAATTTGGAAATGTCTTCTTCACACAAGCCGGGTTCCGGATTCTGACACCCGGCACCTTCAAGCCCAGAACCGCAAAACACATCGCCACCCGATGGTCATTGTAGGTTTCAATCTCCGCGCCGTGCAGCGATGAGGGATAAACCGTCAGGGTGTCGTCTTCCTCCACGATTTTCGCGCCACACCGGGCCAATTCCGCGTGCAAGGCGGAAACCCGGTCGCATTCCTGCACGCGCAGGTGGTCGAGATCAATAAATTTCACCGGATGATCCGCAAACGGCGCCGTCATCATCAGCGTCATGATGCTGTCGCCCAGATCAGACCTCCGGGAAACCGTTTCGGGAAGGATCCGGTAATTCAAAAAATTTGTATCAATCTGATAACCCGCTCCGAGAATCGGCCAGCGCTCCACCGAGACAGGGTGCGGCTCATTTTGAGCGGAACCGGCGGCCAGCCAACCCGCCGCCAGAAAATAACTGCCGCTGGAAGAATCCGGATCAACGGGATAGATACCGCCTTTCATGCCCCGCTCCGGGTGCCGGCTGTGCTTCCGGCTCCAGTAAAAATACGCGCACATCTCGCGTGTCATGTAAACGTAAGGCGATTCCTCCACGTTTTCCCCGACCATCTCGACCTGCCAGCCGGCCACCAGCGAGCACATCAGCAGCGCGCTGGCAAACTGCGAACTTTCCACGATGCTCACCTGGCATCGGCCGGGGCGCGGACCGGTCCCATGAACCACGGCCGGCAACTTGTCGTTCGGCGAATCCACGCGGTAACCCAGTTGCCGCAAGGCCCGAAACAAGGCCGCCTGCGGACGTTCGTGCATGCGCGGCACGCCGCTCAAGCGATAAACACCGTTTCCCAGACAAACGAACGCCGCGAGAAACCGCGCCGCCGTGCCCGAGTTGCCCACCAGCAATTCCAGCGGTTTTTCCGCAGTCCCCGCATTGGGAATTTTCCCGCCCAGGCCCCCCACCGTGATGGTACGGTTGCAAAATTCCTCCGGGTCGGGAGCGATGGTTACCGGGAAGCCGAGCCGGCGCAGGCACTCGACCATGATTTGGGTGTCTTCGCTCCACAGGGCGCTCTCCAGCGTGACCCCGCCGTCCGTCAGCGCGGCCAGGATCAGGGCCCGATTGGTGATGCTCTTCGAGCCCGGCACCGTAACTTCCGCCTGCACCGGTTTGTCGAGCGGCACGATTTCGATGAGTTCAGGTAACGGCATCAGGGCAAGGATAGAGGATAGAGGATGGAGAATAGAAGATGGAAATTGCCCGGGCCTGACCGGTTGTGAAATTCTCCATTATCCATCTTCAATCTTCCATCCTCGCTTCTTTACTCCGGCGACGGCGAGGCGCAACGCGCGCACCAGCCGTCGCGGCGCGCTTTCGCCGTTTCAAAAAAATTTGTGATGGCCTTCGCATCGGCCCTGGCCAGGGCGCGCCGGAATCTTTTCAAATCGGAAATACCCTCCTCCAGGGCCCGGCCGAGATTTTGGCGATTGGCCAGGGCGATGTCACGCCACATTTCCGGCGATCCGGACGCAATGCGCGTCGTGTCCCGGAAGCCGTTGGCGCACAGTGTGGCCTGAGGTTTCGGATGTGCCGGTTTCAGCACGTAACCCGCCAAAGCTGCCGCCAGGACATGCGGCAGGTGGCTGGACCGGCTCACCAGCAAATCATGCTGTTGGGGCGCCAGCCGCAAGGTTCGCCCACCCAGAGCCTGCCAAAACCGTTCCACTTTGCGCACCGCCGCCGGATTTGATGTCGTGGCGGGCGTGACGACGCAAACGGCATTCGTAAACAAACCCGCACTGGCAGCACTGACGCCGGTTCTTTCCGCCCCGGCCATCGGATGGCTGCCGACAAAATGCGCGCCGGCCGTGGCAACGAGCGGTGCCAATTCGCGCACGACACCGGCCTTCACGCTGCCCACGTCGGTGACGATCGCGCCGCGTTTCAGCGCCGGAAGCAGCTCCTCAACGCGCCGGCGCATTTGCGCCAGCGGCGTGCAGAGAATGACCAGGTCGGCACCCCAGACGGCGGCGAGCAAATCGGTGGTGGCAAAGTCCACGGCCCCCGCCTGCTCGCAGTCCTTCAGGCTGGCGACGCGGCGCACGAAGCCGGCCACCCCGCCGGGCGAAACGAGTTTCCGGTGTTTCACGGCCAGTCCAATGGAACCGCCGAGCAACCCGACGCCGATGATGGTGATTTTCTGAAACAGCACGCGCAGAGGATAGTAGATGGAGGATGGCAGATGGAAGATGGAAATCACGAAGCCTGGTGGCCGCGTTGGAGTTCAGGCTTCAGCCTGCGTCGTGCGGCAAGCTAAAGCTTGAACTCCAACTTGATTGGCTTCGCCGCCTCTTGTGCGGACTGGTAACACGCATCCATCACCCTCTGGGTTTTCAGCGCCCACATCGGCCATTCCTCATTCAGTTTGCCGGAAAAAACCTGGTTGGCGAAATTGCGGAACATGACCGTGTTCTGCGCGGTCGGGTGGCCAAGTTCACCCGGATTGGGACCGCGGGCCTCGATTTGCGTACCGCGAGAACCTGAAGGGCGAATCTCCGCGCAGTTGGCTTCAAAAACCGGTTCATGCGCATCGAAGGGATGGACGAAGTCGGGCAGCCGCAGCCAGCCGTCCCGGCCGCTGACAAAAGCCCATTGCTGCTGGGCGGCGCGAAACGAACAGTAAAATCCCGCCGAAACGCCGCCGTCAAAAAACAGCTCGGCGGAAAAGTCCGTCGGCGCAGGCAAACGGCCGCCGACCGGTTCGGATTGCGAAAGAATCCGGCCGGTGACCGAATGCGGCAATTGCCATTTCAATGCCCAAAGCGTGAACCGGATGCAATACCAGCCCAAATCGCCGAGGCAGCCGGTCGGCTCCAGCCGCCCATCCACGCGGATGTTGCTGTCGGAAAAATTTCCGGCGCCCAGGAAACTGAATGCCGATGCCATCCGCCGCACCGGCCCGACGCTTTTGCCGTCATCCAAAACCTCGCGAACGCGCGCCAGACGCGGATGGTGCATGAACATAACGCCATCCATAAACTGTACGCGGTTTTTTGCACAGGCGGCGGTCATTTCCTGAACGTCGGCATAACCGATGCCGCACGGTTTCTCGCAAACAACATGCTTGCCCGCCGCCGCCGCGCGTAAAACCCATTCCTTGCGCAGTCCGGTTGGCAGCGGAATATAGACGGCATCCACGTTCTTTGCGGCGAGCAGTTCTTCGTAACTGCCGAGCGCAACCGGTTGCGAGGCAAAGGGAAATTCGGATTGGCAACTGCGGATGTATTCGCGGCCACGCTCGACGTCCCGACTGGCGACAGCGCTAACAATGGCATTGCCGGAGTTGAAAATCGCCTTCCAGTTTGTGCGGCCAATTCTGGCCGTGCTCAAAATTCCAAATCGGAGTTGTTTCATAAATTTTGTAGCGGCACCCTATGAGCGTCGCCAGGATTTGCGGCGGTCACCGCTACAAGCTGTCGCCTCCCGCACCCGTTCCAAAATCACGTCAGCCAGATGCGGCTCGCTGCCGACAGCGGATGAATACCAGACCAGCTTTCCGTTTTTCTCGGTCGGATTGCGCCACGTCTGCTGGCTGGCGGCAAGCCGTTGCTGGACGGCTGATTTGGTTTCGCCGAGCAAAACGGGAATGTCTTCCTGTGTATGCAATCCGTCGCTGATGAAAAACGGCACCACCACCAGATTTTTCGTCCGGGCGAGGTGATAGCATTCGGAAATCTGGGGGCGTTCTTCAAGAAAAATCGCGTGAACACCGCTGTAAAGATTTATTGCGCGGATCAATTCCACCTGACGGTCAATCGGCTTGCGTGAATTTTCGTTCTTCTCCGTGCCGTGGCCGGCAATAAACAACGTAATGTCCTTTGAACTGGGCGCGCGCGGGAATGGAAAGGTTTCCACGATTTCCCGGGCGCGGGACAAAATTACCTTGGTCATGCTGTCGTGGGAACCGACGGGACGGCAGTAGAACAGTGACGCGTGGCGAGTGACGGGTGACGAGCAGCCGGCAAAACCAAGTTCGCGGGGAATCACCTGGTCGCTGAAATAGCCTTCGCTGATAAAGAGCGGCACGATGAAAATGCGTGGCGCCGAAATGTCTGACAAAACCTTCTTGACTTGCGGTTCCTGCTTCCAGCATGCCTCGCGGTCTTCGGCAAAAATCTTGCGGCGGCGCAGTTCCGCCGCATGCTGATACACTGGCGCGGCGGAATCGGCATTCTGCTCCGTGCCATGGCCCAGCACCACCAGTGCCGCATCGCTGAATTCATCCTGGTTCACGCGCAAGGGTTAGCTCAGGAACGAGCCGTCCGCAAGTTGGCCGTGGATGTAATTTCCAAGTCCGCCCGGCGCAATTTGACACCCGCACCAAATATATTGGCGTTGTAGCGCAGGCTTCCAAGCCTTCGGGTTCACGGAACATTCTTGTCCCGT
>JAJXYT010000160.1 GCA_021780375.1 bacterium
AGCCAGCCCAGCGCCGAGACCGCCAGCAAAATTCCCCAACCCCGCCGGCGCGCCGCGGCCAGCAACCAGGGGGTTGCGCCCAGAAAAATAACGTAGAGCGGCAGGATGTCGAAGAGCGGCGGCTGGTGCAATAGCAGCGGGATGAGCGTCAGGCTGCCCCGGGGATGGGCCAGAAAATCGGAAAAATGATTGGCCAGCGGCGGCATGGCGCCGGCGAACGCCCACACGATCAGTATGATGGGCAACAGCACTCCCAGATGAGTCAGGTAAATCTGCCACGTGCGTTTCCAGGTGCGGCGGGACATCGCCGTCCAATCCGACTGCCAGTAAGTTCGCCCGTAAACGATGCCGGCCAGGCAGGCGCTCAAAAAAATAAAACCTTCCGCCGCGCCGTTGCAGCCCAGCGGGTCCTGCAGCGCGTGTGACAAGGGCGTCGGCACATGCACGCCGGCCATGATGATTAAAAACAACCCCCGCAACGCGTCCAGACGCGCGTCGCGCGGTTTCTTCATGCCGGATGCCGGCAATCGGCTCGGCTTGGCCTTGAGGTAACGGTTCACAGCAAATCCGCATCTTAACCGAACTTCGATTCAGTCAAAGTTTTTTGGTTTTGTTGACTGGACAATTGTTGCCGTCAGTACAGCAGTTTAGGCAAAATGACAGTTGACCCGCAACCACAACCATGATGACAAGGCGACGCTTGACTGCATCGCTGAGCAACGATAATCATTCTGGCGGCCACCGGCAAGAACCCTGAACCCACAACTCCTATGACCGAAGCAAACTCGATACAAATGAAGGACACGACCGCCAATCCGGCGCCGTTGGGGCTGCTCGCTTTTGGGATGACGACCGTGCTGCTCAACCTGCACAATATTGGCCTGTACGAACTCAACAGCATGGTCCTGGCGATGGGCATTTTCTACGGCGGCCTCGCCCAGGTCATCGCCGGCGCCATGGAATGGAAAAAGAACAACACCTTCGGGACCACGGCGTTTACCTCCTACGGCATGTTCTGGCTCACGCTGGTGGGATTAATTGTCCTGCCTAAAATCGTTGCGATTGGCGCACCCGACCAAAACGCCATGGCCGCCTACCTCGTTTGCTGGGGAGTTTTTACCGGGGTCATGTTCGTCGGCACGTTGCGCTTGAATCGAGCCCTGCAATTCGTCTTTCTTTCGCTCACCCTTCTGTTCTTCCTGCTGGCCTACGGCGAAGTGGGCGGTGTGGGCGCCGGCTTCAAACATTTCACCGGCTACGAGGGACTCGTTTGCGGTCTGTCCGCCATGTACGCGGGATTGGCTCAGGTGCTTAACGAACTGGCGCACCGAACCCTTTTGCCCCTGGGCCCGGTCCACGTGAGTTGATTCAAAATCAGCGGGCCGTTGAAACGCAGGAGCCGACGTCAGGAGTCTCCGTCTGGCCTTGCGAATCTGAAAAAAGGTGAGACTCGTTAGCTCGTCTCCTGCCGGAACACTGCTCGCATGCTGTCGTCCAAAGCGGCGACTGTGCGCCTGACCTGGGCGGGGGTGGCGCCATACGGCGGCATCAGGACGATCACGTTACCAATGGGGCGCGTGAGCACACCGCGCCGGGCCATGGCTTCGCAGACGCGGAGGCCCGCGCGCTCGCGCAACGCAAACGGTTCACGTGTCCGCCATTCTTTCACCAGTTCAACTCCGGCCAGCAGGCCAACCTGCCGGATATCACCGACATTCGGCAAAGACCAAAGCGTTTGCAGCTCTTGACGCAAGGTTTTCTCCAGCGCCTGCCGTGAACGGACGGATTCCGGGCTTTGCAGGATGTCCAGACTCGCCAGCGCCGCCGCCGCGCCCAATTGATTGGCGGTGTAGCTGTGGCCATGAAAAAAAGTTTTGAATTCGTCGTATCGGCCGAGGAAGGCGTTGAAAATCTTCTGCGTCGTCAGTGTCGCTGCCATCGGCAGGTAACCGCCGGTCAGGCCCTTGGCCAGACATAGAAAATCCGGCTGCACGCCTTCGTGATGCGAGGCAAATATAAGCCCGGAATTCTGAGTTCGAAGTTCGGAGTTGAAGATGCCAGTGCGCCCAAACCCGGTCATTACCTCGTCAGCGATGAGCAATGCGCCATGGCCGCGCGCGATGTCCGCGGCGCGTTTCAACCAGCCTGGCGGTTGCGGGATCATGCCCGCCGCTCCCTGGATCAACGGTTCAAAAACCAAGGCCGCGTAGGGATTTCCTTTTTTCTGCTGCGCGGAAAATTTCTGTTCGACCTTGGCGAGGCATTCCCAGTGGCAGTTCCGGTATTCGCGTGCGTCGGCGCGTTCGGGCCTGGCCCGGTTGAACGGACACCGATAACAATACGGCGCCATGACCTTGTCCGACCGGAACAGCAGCCCGGCGTAGCTCCGGTGAAACAACTCAATGTGACCGAGGGCGACCGCGCCGACGGTGTCACCGTGATACGCGCCTTCCAGGGAAAGAAATTTCGGTTCGGCAGCTTTCTTTCCCGCGGACAGACTGTCCGCGCTCCGCGCACGGCGGGTGAATTCATAGGCGAGCTTAAGCGCGACTTCCAGAGCCGTGGAACCGTCGTCGGAGAAGAAGACTCTCCGTAGCCGCCGGGGTGGCGAGCCGGACGATGGGGTTTTTGACCCATCGGCCTCCTCACGTCGGCGGCTACGTGGGTTGGCGGCTTCCACCAGTTTAGCCGCGAGCAGGGATGCCGGCTCGTTCGCTAATCCCAGCGCGGAGCTGTGGGCGATTTTCCCAAGCTGCCGCCGGATGGCCGCGTTGATTTTTGGATGCTGATGGCCGTGGAGGTTGGTCCAAATGGACGAATTGGCGTCGAGATATTCCCGGCCATGAACGTCACGCAGAACGGCGCCATGGCCTTCCGCAATCACAATGGGCTCGCTTTGCAACCAGTCGCGCATTTGCGTGAAGGGATGCCAGACGAATTGGCGATCGAGTCGGGCGAATCGGTTCATACCATTCATCGTCGAAAGCCGATATCCACACTGTTCAGCGCGCGAACCAGCCGGGAAATGTCTTCGGACGAATGGGCCGCCGTCAGGGTCACCCGCAAGCGCGCCTGCCCCCGCGCGACAGTCGGATAGCGGATGGCCGGAACGAAAATGTTTTGCTCGCGTAATTCGGCGGCAGCTTCAACCGCGCGGGCTTCATCGCCAATCAGGATGGGAAAAATAGCGCCGGGAATGGGTGGTGGCCGGTGGCCGATAGCCGATTGAAACTGTCCGACCCGGGTCCAAAGAGTCTTGCGCCGGATTTCGCCTTCGGCAGATTGAACGAATTCAATCGCCGCCCGGGCGGCAACGGCGGCGGCGGGGACAGGCGCGGTGGAAAAGATGAAGCTGCGGGCACAGTTGACGAGAAAATCAATCAACGCGCGCGAGCCGCTGATATAACCGCCGCTGGCGCCGAGCGCCTTGCCGAGCGTGCCCATTTGAATCTCGATCTGGCCGCTTACACCGAGTTCTTCCGCAAGGCCGCGGCGGTGCTTTCCGTAAAGCCCGGTCGCGTGGGCTTCATCCACCATCAGCCAGGCGCCGTATTTTTCCTTGAGCGCCACCATTCCGCGCAACGGCGCGGTGTCACCGTCCATTGAGAAAATGCTTTCGGTCACGACGAGCGTGCGCTGTTTGCCCTCCGAAGGACGAGTGATACGAGGCTTTGAGGCCAGGGTTGTGGAAGTTCGGGACCCGCACTGCTCGTCCCTCCGATTTGCCCATTTCAATTTTGCTTCGAGGTCGTCGAGATCATTGTGGGCGAAGACCCGGATTTTGGCGCCGCTCAGCCGGGCGGCATCCACAATGCAGGCATGAACCAGTTTATCGAGAATGATGATATCGTCCCTGCCGAGCAACGCGCAGATGGCGCCCACCGCCGTGGCGTACCCGGACGAAAAACTCAACGCCGCCTCGGTGCCTTTGAAACCAGCCAGTGCCTCCTCCAATTCATGATGCGGCGTCAGCGAGCCGCAAATCAGGCGTGAGGCGCCGGCGCCGGCGCCGAATTTTTCCACCCCGCTGATGGCGGCTTCCTTAAGCCACGGGTCGTTGGCCAGCCCGAGATAATCGTTCGACGAAAAATTCAGCAGCGTTTGTCCGCCGGCCTGAATGCGCGGGCCTTGTGGCGAATCCACGCGGCGGAGTTCGCGAAGCAAGCCCCGGCCCCGAATGGCGTCGAGGCGTTGTCGCAAGACTGCATCGAAAGAAAGCACACCGGAATTTTACGATTTAAGATTTGCGGTTTACGAGCAAAAAGGCGGAAGCCTGCGGGTGGCAAACGAAATTCGCCGGTCACCTGGGTGGCATTACCCAGCGCCCATCAATCATGCTCAAGAGCACGGGGCCATCGTGGGCCAGCACGGTTTCGCAAGCCTCCTCGTGTTTTCCGGAAGCAGGGATCGCGATCAAATCGGCAAAGGCATTCGGGCGAAGTTCGCCAATTTGTCCGCGCCGGCCCAGCGCCCGCGCGCCATTGACGGTTGCCATCCGGAGAACTTCCGCCGGCGAAACCGCCCGGTCGGCGTCGGCCAGCGCGCGCATTTCCCCGAACATATTCAGTTCGGGCCTTTGTTTTCCCATGATCCGAATGGTGGCGAGGCTGTCGGTGCCCAGACAAAGGTTGGCGCCGGCGTTGGCGAGCCGTTCACGCTGGAACGGGGGGTGGTGAAAATACGCGTGGCTGCGCGGGCAATGAACAACGTTTACCCGGTGTTTGCCGAGCAACGCGGCGTCGCCCGGCGCCAGTACGTTCGCGTGGATGGCGATCAGGTTTTTGCCGAGCATTTTGTTGCGGGCAAGGTGTTCGACCGGCGAACCCAGCCCGCAATCGTTCATGTCGCGAAAATTCCGTTTCAGCCAGTCATACATCATTCCGCCGGCGCGAGTGAACATTTCAAATTCCTGCTCGGATTCGGCCACATGCGTGCAAAGTGGCCAGCGGCGTTGGCGCGAAACCCGGGCGCTGCTCCGCAGGAGTTCCGGCAGGGTGGAGTAGGGGGCGTGGGGCGATAACGCTGCCGAGCTGCGCGCATGGGAGAGCGAATCAATCTTCTCCAGCGCTTCCTGCAGGATTTCCTTGGGCTGCCGCCGCGCGCGAATGCCGGTCATTTCGAGAAAGGAAACCACCCGCAGGGGGGTGGCGTCCCAGACTTCCGGCAAAAGGTCGGGCATGGCTTCGATATCCGCGACCGTCGTGGTCCCATGGCGCGCCAGCTGGTGGGCGCCGCGCAGCCAGGAATGCGCATAGTCGGAGTAGCTCCACCCGGTTTTGGCGGCGGTGATCAGCGGAATCCAGTCGAGAAAGGTTTTGGGCGGCGGCAATGCGCCGGCCATGCCGGTGTAGTCGAGGTGGCAATGGGCGTTGACCAGGCCGGGCAGCAGAACCACTTCACCCAGATCATAAATTTCCTCCCCGGCTGCGGATTTCAAATCGGCCCAGGTGCCGACGGTGCGAATGCGGTTGCCGGCAACAAGCGCCGCGCCGTTCTCAATGGGCGGCGCGGAGACGGGCAGAACCGTTCGGGCGCGAAGAATCAT
>JAJXYT010000011.1 GCA_021780375.1 bacterium
AACACTACCCTGAACTATGCCAAACAATGCCTGGCTATTGCCAGTCATTGCGTTCTGACATTCCTTTAGCCAACGTATTGTTTTTTTTGTGGATTGTTCTGCATAGGTTTTGTCACACGGGTAAGGTATGCACTCATCAAAGGCCATTATAATATCAGCACCAAGGTCTTGCTGAATTCTGGTGGCGCTGGCCGGATCAAGATAGATCTCTTCGCCGCTGATCTCATGTTTGAAAAAAACACCATTTTCGGTGATGCGTTTATTAGGAAGTGAAAAAACCTGAAAGCCGCCAGAGTCGGTCAGTATCGGTTTATCCCACGCCATGAATTTATGCAGGCCACCAGCTTTTTTTACTAATCCTTCTCCAGGTTGCAGATGCAGGTGATATGTGTTGGAAAGAATGATTTGTGCCCCGGTTTCAGTGTTCAAATCGGACTGCGTTTGGGTTGCTTTGGAAATGGCATCGTGAATTGTTTGAAATTCATCCTGCCAGTGGCGACGCAGTTCGGATAGGGATTCGGTTTCAAGCGGAGCGCGGCTGGTGAAACCGTTCTCATAATAAGAAGCCGCGAGCACGCCTTCGAGCCGGTCGGGAATGCCGTAGTTAATCTGCGTGCGCATCAAGTAGCCGCAGGCAAACAAGGCCGTGCGCGGGTTTTGCTCCTTTGCAAGCGCCGCAAGAAATTTGGCGCGTGGGGAAATTGACGGGATGATTCCTTTGTTTTGGTAATGCTGTGAGAACGTGGCTTTGAGACGTTCGCGGAATGGGTTGTAATCAAGAGTAGCCTGGCGGATAAGATTTTCCCTCTGTTGGTCGTTGAGTCCTGGCTGTGCGGCTCTCTGCTTGATTTCCTCAGCTTGCTTCTCCGCCGCACTTAATTGATTTAGAATAATAGTGATGTCCTGAAAACATTGTACATAGGGCTGCCAGATGGTTTGTGATTCACCGGTTTGCCGCCACTCGTTGTCGAAGAATTGCCAAAACTCGCGTTCTTTGGCGAGCCACTCCGTGACTTGGGCAAACGTCTTGAAAACCTTTTTGCCGCCATCCGGTCCGAGGTTCACTTCAATTCGGTCTTCGCTCATTTTTTTACCTTTTCATTGTGTGCCGCGGCATTGGCGCGGGTGGCGGCGATTCGGGCAAGCAATTTGGCAGCGGGTTCGTCCTTGGGATTTTGGGGGACGAGCTGGCCGGTGAAGGCGCGGGCGAGCAGGGATTGATCCAGCCGGTCTATTTCCGCCACCGCGGACGCATGGGCGGCGGACACTGCGGCCAATCGGGTGAATGCCCGTTTAAGGCGGCGATTGATTTCAGCCTGTTCGTCTTTGTGCGGTATGGGAAATGGAAGCCGCTTGATTGCCTCCGCATTGATGTTTGGTTGCGTAACTGCTGTGGTGCTCAATCCCATCAAACCTTGCCAACGTGGTGAACTTAAACAATAAAACACAAAGTCTGGTGTGACTGCGTCTGAAAAACGGAAGCGGATTAAGTAAGCACTTGGCAAAGCATCGGAACCACCACGAAAAACGGCCATTTTGCCGATGCTGCCTGTGCGCGTGACCAACAAATCCCCTGCTTGAAGGAGAAACTTTCCACGCTTCGCCTTGGGCACCTTGACTCGTGGCGCTCGGTCCAGTTCAATGTCGCCGGAATCTGTGAAGTCGGTTGTTCGGATCGTTGGTATTCCGTCCTGACAATAATCCGACTGTGCGAATCGGGGGCCGTAAAATGACTCAACACAAAAATCTTGAATTGTTTTCTCTTTCCATTTCGGCAAACCGGCGCATTTCCGCCAGTCTTTGGTGAGGTCGCCGCGAAAGGCGGCGGCGAGGAGGGATTGGCGGGCGTGGGCCAGCAGTTGCGGTACGGCGTCAATGGCGGCGCCAGCGCGGCGGCTGCGCGCTGACAATTTATCCAATCGTGCCAAGATGCGGCTTTGTTCGGCGAGCGGTGGGAGCGAGAAATCGAGATCAAGAAGCTGTTCGCGCTGGAGAACACCTTGAGCGGACCCGGTTGATGTCGATCGAAGGTCTGACACTCGCGGAATGAGTTGAAGATAAATGATACGCTGTAATTCTGGAATGCATGGCCGAATTGCGGCGACACTGCGACCAATGGCGGCTTTGATTCCGAGGTTAAGTTTCCCGCACGTGGCACCGACAACGCAGATAAGGACATCCGTTTGCTCCGCCATGCGGAGCGGATTTGTAGTCCATTCGCGAATGATGGGTCTTTCTTCGCGAAATTCCCCAGCTTTCACGAAAGGCGTCCCTCTTTTAAGTTTGTTGCATTTGCTTCCTGGTGGTGCCTGCCCCATGACTACATCTGCAATATCCCGAAGTTTTACTTGCATCCATCCTGATGGACGGCCATTGCTGGCAGGTGAGACGGCATCAGTTTGTTTTTTCCCCACTACCCTCACCCGGCCTGAGGCCACCCTCTCCCGCTCCCGCGAGCGAGGGACCGCGCTGCTTTTTTGTTTGGCGCGGCTCATGGGTGGGCCAAATCTTTTTCAAGAGCTTGGATTTCTGCCACGGCGACGCGGAGTTTTTTCAGGACACTGGCAACAGCCACTTTGGGCGTGGGCAAATCTTCTTGGTTGGTGGCGTCGTCGTCTTTAAGCCATGAAATATCCAGATTTTCGCCACGCTCCTTGATGAATTCACGCGGATAGCACCTAAACCGGCCGGTTTCGCCTTCGTCCGTCCGCTTCCCTTTGCCGAGCGGGTCTGTGCCGTAGGCATTTACGAACGGCTTGAAATGTTCGCGTGTCAGGGGTGTGCGTTTTCCAAAGTTTGGCATGTTGCTACGCAAATCATAAACCCAAACCAATTTGGTGTGGCCGTGGTCGGTCTTGCCGCGCGTGAAAAACAGGACATTGGTTTTGACGCCCTGGGCGTAAAAGATGCCGGTGGGCAGGCGCAAAATGGTGTGGAGGTCGCACTTGTCCATAAGGTCGGCGCGAATTTCCGCGCCGGTGTTTTCCTCAAACAGGACGTTATCCGGCATCACCACCGCCGCGCGCCCGCCGGCCAGCAGTCCGCGATAGATGTGCTGGAGAAAACAGAACTGTTTGTTGCTGGTCTGGTAGGTGAAATCGGTGCGGGTGGGCAGGCCACCGCCTTTCTTGGTGCCAAAGGGCGGATTGGTGAGGACGACATTGGCCTTGGGCAAATGTTCGCCCACGCTGCCAAGCGTGTCGCCCAGATGAACAGGACTTTGAATGCCATGCAGCATGGCGTTCATCAGGGCGTGCCGGTGCGTGTCCAGCACCAGCTCGACGGCTTGATACGCCTTACGAATCTGGAATTCCTGTTCGGCGGCTTTGAGCTGGCTCAAGCCATCGGTGTTTTTCTTGATGTAACGGTCAGCGGCGACGATGAAACCGAGCGTGCCGGCGGCGGGGTCTTGGATAATTTCACCGGGCTGTGGTTTGACGACGGCAACCATGGAATCAATCAGCGGGCGCGGGGTGAAGTATTGGCCGGCGCCGCTCTTGGTTTCGCTGGCATTTTTTTCGAGCAAGCCTTCGTAGAGGTCGGACAGCGTGCCTTCCTCGCGAGCTTCAAACCAGTCAATGGCGTCAATCTGGGTGACGAGTTCGCGCAAGTGGCGCGGGTGGCGGATGGAAGTGCTGGCGTTGGCGAAAATGGCCAGCACGCGCTTGTCCTTGGACTCGGTGCCGAGATGCAGGAGCAGGCCGCGATAGTAGGTAAGCATTTCGGCCTCGTTCTTTTTTTCGAGGTCGGCCCAGCGGTACTTTTTCGGCAGCGTGTTCTGAATGCCGGTTTCCTGCGCCATTTTCAAGAACAGAAGGAACGTCAACTCAGTAACGTAAGCCTGATAGGTGACGCCGTCATCCTTGAGGATGTTGCAAAGGTTCCAGAGTTTTTGGACGATGTCCTGGGTGGTGGGCATGGGAAATATTTATGATTGGCGATTTACGATTGGCACCTCACCCCCGCGCATTGCGAGAGTTTGGGCGCGGCACCTCATCCGGCCTGCAGCCACCTTCTCCCCAGGGCGGAGAAGGAAATCTCCCACTCCCATGGGCGAGGGACAGGCGGTACGGCTTGCCGGCCATTTCACAGATTTGTGAAACAAAGTGTTGCAATTGTTATCAATCGGCATCATATTTCTCTCAGGTCTGCGGTGTCTGAACGTCGGCTTCATGCCGTCGAAGGGTAACCTTCTTAGGACACAGGCGGGCCTAATTTATTTTCGGCGGTCAACGGCCGCTTGGGCGTGTAATAATTCCGGCTGCCTTCGTATTTCTCGGCATCGTAAAGGTCCACCACGAGTGAAATTCGTTCCCGCATGAAATCGTAGTGGCGCGTTTCGCCCCGCTCGAATACGCGCTGCACCGTCCACGCCAGGTAATCCGGCACGCACAACAACGGTTCGTTGCGTGGATTTTGCACATTGAAGACGACTTCGGCGCAAATTTCAGCCGTGTCCTGCTTCTTGGCGAAGCGTTCCCGCGCCTTGGTCATGGCGAGTTGAAGCACCTGATTGCGTGTGGATTTGCCACGCTCCGCGATGTTGATGACCTGCCGCTGGCCAAGCTTGAGCTTGTTCTTGAGCAAGTGCGACAACAGGTCGGCATAAAATTCGGACTCGTTGCCGTTGTGTTTTTTGGCGAAGAGGCCGGGAATTTTGCGGCCCACCACCATTTCCAGCGAGCAATCGGTATCCCGAATCCACTTGAGAAGCCGTTCGCGAACTTCGGGCGAATCATCCTTGGCGTGGAAGAAAAAACCACCGGCCTGGATGCGTTTCACAACGCTGGGGATGCGGTTCAAATAATCATCAGTCTCGACGGCCCGGCACAGGGCGACAACCTGCGCGCGAACTTCCGTCACAGGCGCGGCGAACTTGACCATGCCCAAGCCGAAGGAAAGGGAAACACCATCCTGGCCAAGCATGGGCACGCGCCCCTTGCCAAAAAACGTGGTATCGCCCGCTTCGTCCAGGAAGCGATGAATCTTTTCAGGTGGCGATGAGGGTGCGGGGCTCATGCGACGGCATCCTGCCAGATGCGGGCCTGGAAATCCGTCAGGATGTCCTGAACGTGGCCGTCGAAAATTTTATTGAGCCGGAGATAGCCACCGCTGTTCTGAAAAACTCCCTGATCCAGCGCGTCGCGGTCAACGATGGTGTCGGCCTTGATCTGATTGGCAAATTTTTGCAGCCACTGGCGTTGGGGCGAAGTCCAGTTCTTTGACGCGAGAATGGATTGCAGGGCGTGGTCAACACGTTCGGAGTAGGGCAGGAGTGGCGAGCCGAGGGCGCGATTACGGATAAAGCCGACGATGTTGGCGGCGATGTCCTCATTCTTCCACTCGCGCCAAGCGATGCGCAGACTGGTTTCGGTATAGCCGGCGGCGTCGAGGGCGAGTTTTATTTGTTTCAACTGCGCGCGGGTCAGTTCGCGCGGACGTTTGGTGACGACCACGAGCGCCGGAATGAGGTTGATATTATCCTTGAGCCAACGGCCGAAGCCATCGAGGTAATCTTCC